>NZ_SMKA01000129.1 GCF_004348455.1 Kribbella albertanoniae | reverse complement strand
CCACTCTTCAGTGCCCGCCCGCCCCAGACACCGGCCCATCGCACAGATTTGTGGCCCACACCTCGTCGAGTCCGACAAGGGCTAGTTTTGGCAGCATCGATCCCGCACCTGGACCGCAAGGAGAGCTGTGAGCATCCCGATCATCGTCGACTGCGATCCAGGACACGACGACGTCTTCGCCCTCTGGCTCGCCGCCGCGAATCCGGCCATCGATCTGCGGGCCATCACCACCGTCGCCGGCAACGGCCGCATCGAGCACACCACCCACAACGCCCTGGTGGCCTGCACGGTCGCCGGCATTCACGACGTACCGGTGGCCCAGGGCGCCGCGGAGCCGCTGAAAGGCGAGTTGCGACCGGCCGAGTGGATCCATGGAGCCAACGCACTCGGTGGGCCCACCCTTCCGACGCCGACGGTGAAGCTCGACGAGCGCGACGCGCTGACCCTGATCGCCGACGTTCTGAACGCTTCGGACGAACCCGTCGTCCTGGTGCCCACCGGACCGCTGACCAACATCGCGCACCTCGTGCAGCGTCGTCCGGAACTCCTGCCCAGGATCCAGCGAGTGATCTGGATGGGCGGCTCCACCGGCCGCGGGAACGTCTCCGCCTCCGCCGAGTTCAACGCCTGGGCCGACCCCGAAGCCGCCGCGATCGTGGTGGAGTCCGGCCTGGACTTCACCATGGTCGGTCTCAACATCTCCCACCAAGCGCTGATCACCCGCGAGGTGCGCGCCCGGATCGCAGCACTGGGCAGTCGGGTCGCTGCCTTCGGCGTCGAGCTGCTCGAGTTCTTCTGTTCGACCTACGAGGCGTCCCAGGGAATGCCCGACGGCCCCCTGCACGACCCCATCACCGTCGCGATGCTGATCGACCCCGCAGTCGCAACGACCACCCGCGCGCGCGTGGATGTCGAATGCGAGAACCCACAGACCCGAGGCGCAACCCACCTCGACGCCACGCGTCCCCCGAACGCAACGATCGCCCTCGACCTCGACGTCGACCGCTTCTGGTCCCTCATCGAAGACGCCGTCCAGACCCTCGGCTCAAAGTGACTCTCGCCCTAGCGGGGAATGATTTCGGTTCGGCTCTGCCAGGAGCCGTGCTCCGACAGCGGGCGGAATCGGAAGGTGGCGAACTCGTGGTGGAAGTCTCGGCGGCGACGCTCGACCATTGCGGCGGCGTGGCGGTCGGGGTCCGGTACGGCGGTGTGGCCGTGCACCATCTCTTCCATCTGCTGGATGGATCGCCAGATCGAGAACGTGGAGATCGTTCGGGGCGGGCGCATCGCGGCCAGTGCGAGCGTGGTTCCCGGGTGGTCGCGAACGAGCCGCTCCACAGGTTTGCCCCACTTGAGGAACCTCGGCACCTCCAGCAGACGCATGCGGGCCAGCGTGACCGCCACGACGGGTTCGGCGGGATCCCACTCCCCCGCTCTCGCCGGGAGGTCAGGCAGCGCCGCGAGCTTCGACCAGCGGCGCAGGAACTCCATTCGCACATGCCACCCAGCACCCATTTCCCTGCCCAGCGGATGCTCGGCCAGGAAGGTCTCGACCGCCGCCTCGTCCTCCCACCGCGCGAACATCGCCATCCGGCGCAACTGCATCCGGTCCGGCGACACGGTCGGAGCACCGAGCCGCATCAGCGCCAGGCACTCGGCGTACCGCAACCCTGGTGTGCTCGGCGGCTTCCACAGCGCCCGCGCCGTAGTCGCCGGACGGAGCTCCGCGAGGTGGAACGTAAAGATCGTCATCGTGGGCCAACTGTCCCACGAGGACACCCGCAGACCCCGCCCGTGGGCGGGCGGGGTCTGCGGTTCGGCTCTATCCGGATGGTGCTGGGACGTAGCCGGTGGTGTGGGTGGTGAAGGTTCCGCGGCCTTGGGTTCGGCTGCGCAGTTGGGTTGCGTAGCCGAACAGTTCGGCCAGCGGGACGGTGGCAACGATCACCATCGTGCCCGGCCGTGCGGTCGAACCCGAGATGCGGCCGCGTCGTGCTGCCAGGTCGCCGAGTACGCCGCCCATGGCATCCTCAGGCACGGTCGCCGTGACTTCGGCGACCGGTTCCAGGAGCACCATCGCACTGGCACGCAACGCCTCGCGGAGACCGAGCCGACCCGCCGTACGGAAGGCCAACTCCGAGGAGTCCTTCGGATGGGTTGCTCCATCCGTCAGCGTGACCCGTACGCCGGTCACCGGGTGCCCGCCGAGAGGCCCCTGGGCGAGGGCATCCCGGCAGCCTGCCTCGACTGCGCGGGCGTACTCCTGTGGCACCCGTCCACAGATGACGACCGAGCGGAACACGAAGTCCTCCGTACTGTCGTCATCCAGCGGTTCGACGTCGAGCGTGATGTGGGCGAACTGACCGGCGCCGCCGTCCTGCTTGACGTGCCGATACACCAGCCCGGACACACCGCGCGCGACTGTCTCGCGGTAGGTGACCTGCGGCCGGCCGACTGCGATCTCCAGCCCGTGAGCACGGCGTACCTTCTCCACCGCGACCTCGAGGTGCAGCTCGCCCATGCCCGACAACAGCGTTTGACCGGTCTCGGAATCGGTTCGGACCGTGAGTGACGGGTCCTCCTCGATCAGCCGCGTCAGTGCGGACGCCAGCCGGTCGGTGTCGGTGCTCCTGCGAGCCTCGACTGCGACCGAGACGACCGGGTCGGTCACGACCGGAGGTTCGAGAACCAACGGTGCTGCCGGCGCGCACAGCGTGGCTCCGCTGCGTGCGGACTTGGGCCCGACGACCGCAACGATGTCGCCGGCAACCGCCTGCTGCACCTCTGCGTGCTGGTCGGCCTGCACCCGCAGGATGCGGCTGATCCGCTCCATGCGACCCGCGCCTGCATCCATCACCGTTTCTCCCTTCCGGATTGTTCCCGAATACACCCGCAGGTACGTCAGCCGCCCGGTGGCGGTCGAGTTGACCTTGAACACAAGCGCCGCGAACGGCGCCGTCGGATCGGCGATCCGTTCCTGCACAACACCGTCCGACGTACCGCGGACCGGCGGCACCTCTGCCGGTGAAGGCAGATAAGCGACGACAGCATCCAGCAACGGCTCAACACCGCGGTTCCGGTACGCCGATCCGCACAGCACCACGACGCCCGCACCGGACCGGGTCAGGTCCCGCAGGGCAGTAGCCAGCGTCTCCGCCGAGACCGCCGATCGCTCAGCGAACTCGTCCAGCGCGACCGGATGCAGCTCGGCAACGGCCTCCTCGAGCAGCCGACGTCGTCGTACCGCCTGTTCCAGAAGGGCATCGGGAACGCGGCGCTCGGCAAAGTTGCCGTCATCCCAGACGTACGCCCGCATCGTGATCAGGTCGATCACTCCGCTGAACTCCGCTTCCGTTCCGATCGGCATCTGCACCACCAGCGGGGTCACGTGCAACCGCTCCCGGATCGAAGCCACCGCTGCGTCGAGATCCGCGCCGGGCCGGTCCATCTTGTTGACGAACGCGATCCGCGGCACCCCGTGCCGGTCGGCCTGCCGCCAGACCGACTCGCTCTGCGGTTCGACTCCCGCGACGGCGTCGAACAGCGCGACCGCACCGTCGAGCACCCGCAGCGAACGCTCCACCTCGTCGGAGAAGTCGACGTGGCCCGGGGTGTCGATCAGGTTGATCGAGTGCCCGTCCCAGTCGCAGCTCACGGCCGCGGCGAAGATCGTGATCCCACGATCGCGTTCCTGCGGGTCGAAATCGGTGACGGTCGTGCCGTCGTGCACCTCACCGCGTTTGTGGGTGGTGCCGGTGAGATACAGGATCCGTTCGGTGACGGTGGTCTTGCCCGCATCGACGTGGGCGAGAATGCCGACATTGCGGAGGTGGTCAAGGGTGGTACGCATGGCCGATGGCCTTTCGGAGGAATCCGGAATCGGGCAGCGCAATTCGCCGGCGAACCGGACCCGCCTCGCTCGAAGTGGACGGCGTGGGTCAGTTCGTCGCGGACAGGTGCCGACCGCGCAGCCGGCACCCGACAACCGGAGACACCAGGATCACGTCGTACCGTGACCGGGGAGCACTCGCAGCGATGCGGAAACGCATGGCCGGGCTCCCCTCACTCGTCAGAACGCCCGCCGCGATCGCGGCAGCGCGCAGGTCTGTCCAAGCGTAAGGCGACCGCCAATGCCGCGGCCACCGGATTTCGCCGCGCCTCAGTCAGGGGCCGGCGGTCAGAGTGGCGGCTGTGATGGTGCCGTCGATGAGGCCGGCGGCGACCACTCCTAGTTGTAGGTGGTTGCGGCGGGCGTGAGCGCGCATCAGGCCGAAGGCGTCGTCGACGCTGATGCGGCTGCGTTCGGACAGGACTCCTTTGGCCTGCTCGATCAGGATGCGGGTGTTCAGCGCGGACTGGAGCTGCTCGGCCAGGACTTCGCCGCGGCGCACGGTCCGTTCCTGGAGAAGGCCGACGGTGGCGATGTCACACAGCGCCTGGCCGAGCGCCACATCGGAGTCGCTCAGGGTCACGCGGTCGGAGCAGAACAGGTTCAGTACGCCGAGCACCTGGCCGCGCAGCCGCAACGGGATCGCGTGGGTCGAGCGAAAACCGACGGCGGCGGTCGCGGCGTGGAACCGTGGCCAGCGCGCCTCGACCTCGTCGAGGTCGATGTTCACCACTTGCTCGCCGGTGGAGTAGCAGTCCAGGCAGGGCCCCTCGTCAGCTTGCAGCACGAACAACTCCAGGAGCTTGGCCTCTTCGCTGGTGGAGGCCATCACGTGCAGCTCGCTGCGCTGGTCGGCCAGGATCAGGCCGGCCGCATCAGCCTGCAGGAGCTCGACGCTGCGCTCGCACAGGGTGTGCAGGAGGTCGATGACGTCGTAGTTGTCGACGAGAGTGTCGGCGAGTTCGATGAACACCTCCGCGAGGCGCTGCTCCCTGCTCATTTGCTGCCGCCTTTCCAGGCCGGAAGAGCCTGCGTGCCCTGGGTGAAGCTGTTATTCATGATGGTCGTCCTCGGGGTGGAAGGTCACTGTCCGGGCGACCACGTCCTGGCCGAGTTCGTGCAGCGGCCGTCCGTCGGCGTAAGCGCGGGCCCGCAGCAGGAGCAGCGCCTCGTCGATACCGACCGATGCCTGCACAGAGATGATGCCGGTGGCCTGGTGGATGACCCGGTGGTTGTCGAGGGCATCGGACAGTTGTGATTGCAGCCCGTCAGTTGGCTGCTCGTGCTGCAGGTCAAGCAGGATCGTGGTCGCGGCAGCGGCGTAGTCGAGAGCTTCGGCCAGCTGCAGGCTGTCCAGCGGGCCGGCGGTGTCCCGATAGAGGTCGAGTACGCCGAGCCGGATGGCGCCGATCTGGAGCGGAAACGCGAAGATGGCCGCGATACCGGATGCGGTCGCGGCGGGGGCGAAGCCTGGCCAGCGCTGTCCGGCCCGGGCCAGGTCGTGTTCCAGTACCGGTCGCCGGTCGTGGAACGCGGTCAGGCACGGTCCTTCGCCGAGGGTCCGCTGGAGGTTCTCCATCACCTCGGCCGGCCCCTCGGTCACGGCCAGGGTGCCGCCGTGACCGGCCGCTGTCATCAGCGCCACCCCGGCGCCGCTGACGGGCACCGACAGGGTGACCGAGGCGCACAGCCGGCGCCAGACGGTGTCCCCGTCGAGGCCGGGAGGATCGGGTTGGTCGATCGCCAGCACCTCAAGGAGAATCTGCCGCACCCGCAGAGATGCCATCGTCTGACTGTATCGTCCAAGTTGGTCTATTCGCTCTCCCGCCCCGAGGTGAAACCACATGAAACGTTCATGGATCGGCGTCCTGCTGCTCGCGCTGCTGCCGCTCACCCCGGCGACAGCCGCACCACCGAGCACCGGGGTCGCCGTACCGGCCGTGCAGGAGGCTTCTGCTGGTGCGGAGGTTGTTGGTGTCACCAAGGTCGCGGACCGGCTGACGGATCTGTCGGTGCGGTCGCCTGCGCTCGGGAATCGCGTCGTGAAGGTTCGGCTGCTGACACCCGACGGATGGAATCCGGCGGATCGCCGGCAGCACTGGCCGACCTTCTGGTTGCTGGCTGGTTGCTGCGGCGACTACACCGCCTGGTCCGGCACCGACATCGCCAAGATCGACAGCCTGCGCAAGGTGCTCGTCGTGATGCCCGAGGCCGGCTGGAACGGCTGGTACAGCAACTGGTGGAACCACGGCGCAGGCGGCGACCCGGCCTGGGAAACCTTCCACACCGTCGAGCTGCGGCACCTGCTCGAGAAGGGCTGGGGCGCAAGCAGCAACCGCGTTGTCGCCGGACTGTCGATGGGCGGGCAAGGCGCACTCCTGTACGCCGCTCGCCACCCCGGCATGTTCCGCGCAGCAGCGGCGTACTCCGGATCGGCGCACCCGCTGCTCAACACCGAATCGGTCAACCGGATCATGGGCTTCTTCGGCGGCCAAGGCGGCGACCCACTCCGCGTGTGGGGCGACCCGGTGGCCCAACGGCACATCTGGGCAGCGCACGACCCGTACTACCTGGCACACCGCCTCAAGTCACTACCGGTCTATCTCTCCTGCGGCGACGGCACCGCGGGCCCACTCGACCCACCCGGCAAGACCGACGCCCTCGAGGCCGACTTCAACCGCCAGAACCACGCACTCGCCGCCGCCCTGACCCGCGCCGGAGCCAAACACCTCACCACCAACTTCTACGGCCCCGGCACCCACACCTGGGCCTACTGGCAACGCGAACTCCACACCTCACTCCCGATCCTCCTCAAGGCTCTGAACCTCCACTGACCGAACGGGCAGCCCAGGGGACCCGAGCTCGTGGAGCGGGACCACTTTGTGCATCCATCAACCACCTGAAACCTGCCGCAACGGTCGAACCGTGCTCAAGGTCGCGCGGCCAGCTCACCTTGAGCACCGATCAACCACCTGCGGGCCGCGCAACTGGTTGACCCGTGCCCAACGTCAGGCGTGCGGGTCCTTCGGACGTTGCGGGTACGGCGGCCTGCTGGCACCGCCGCCGTACAGACCGGAAAAGAGCCCGGATATCCCCTCGATGTGCTGGTTCTCCCCTCAAATTTTGACCGGAGAACCGTCAACCTGAGGGGAGATCCCCTCGTTTTCCGGGCAGCAACCACAGGCCGCCGGACGCCGCCCGGAACCAGTCGGCGCCGAGGTCTTGCCGGAAGGCGGGAGCGCGGTCTACTGTCACCTTCCAATCATCAAGAAAGTTTCCTAACAGTTGTTCGATGTAAGGGAAAGCGCTTGCCGCCCCTTCCGAACCGGGTGCCCCGACCTCTGCAGAGATCCGCTCCCTCCCCCGCCCATCAGGAGGCCCTGCCATGTCATCCACCATTTCCCGAAGGCGAGGCTGGCTCGCCGCAGCCGGTGCCGTCGCGCTGACCGCCGGCTTGCTGACCACCGGCTTGCTGACCAGCGCAGCCGAGGCCGGCGAAGTAGCTGCAGCACCTGCTGCGACGGCGATTCCGGACCTCACCAGCGCGAATCGGCGCGCGCCCATCGCCGGCCTGCCGGACTGGAGCAAGGCCGGTTACCGAGGCGGCGCCCCGCTCCCCGGTGCCGCCGACATCAACCCGGACCAGAACTGCCAGATCACCGCCGACGAGCTGGCTTCGCAGTACGGCGTACGCGTGGATGGCAGTGATGCGACCACCGGGCTGCAGGCCGCGATCGACGCGATCCGGACGCAGTGCACACCGTCGGCCGGGTACAACAAGCTCTCGCAGATCACGTTGCCGGAGGGACGGATCACCGTCACCCGGCAGCTCGGTCTCGACGCCAGCTACTTGCTGATCAAGGGCGCCGGGCAAGGGCGAACCGTGTTGGTGTTCCGCCCTGACACCAACACCAGGTACGACAAGCTCACCGCTGACGGCAGTGACTGGGACGAAGACGGGATGACGCACGGCGCGTCCGGCAAGGGTGGTTGGGCGTGGCCCGGGCGCGGGCTGCTTCGGGTCCAGACCCGTGAGGTCTCGCCCAAGTACGCCGCCGACTACGCCTCGGCGCCGGCGAACCGCAAGGACATCTTCGAGGGCAGCATCAACCAGCACTGGGCCAGCGGCGTACCACTGCGCGAGGCTTCCGCCATCGGCACGACCCAGATCAAGCTGGCGACCAACGCGAACATGGCGCTGTTCAAGGCCGGCAACTACCTGTGGGTCGGCGCGGCGAACTCGGCGAAGTTCTACCAGCAGCAGACCGTCACCGACCCGACGAAGTACCAGAATCTGCACATGCGCCAGCAGATCTTCCAGATCGCCGCGGTCGATTCCACCGGGCGGAATCTGACGATCGACAAACCCCTCGAGTACGACCTGCCGCTGAACTCCACCTCGGACGGCTCGGCGGCGATCGCCGGCACGGTCTACCCGAGCCGGGTGACGCCGCTCAAGCCGGTCCTCGGGGTCGGGATCGAGGATCTCACCATCACCCAGGACATGACCGGGATGCCGAAACTTGCCGGCGGCACCTACAACCTGAACAAGGCCGATGCCGTCCACAACTACGGCAACATGGCGCCGGAGTACCAGATGCATGGGATCGTGCTGAAGTGGGCGATCAACACCTGGGTACGGCGGGTCGGTACCGAGATGACCGGTTCGCACCCGATCGTCACCGAGAGCGCCAAGAACATCCAGGTGCAGGAATCGCACCTCGACGGCTCGTGGAACAAGGGCAAGGGTGGCAACGGCTACCTGCGCGGTTCCCGGGTGTGGGACTCGTTGTACGGCTACAACACCACGCGGAACCTGCGACACTTCACCTTCCAGTGGTCGGCTTCGGACAATGTGGCCATCGGCAACGACTTCGACTCCGACCTGAACGTGCACGGCGGTTGGGAACGGCGCAACCTGTTCGAGAACAACACTGTCCGGATCCCGTTCGAGCACTCGTCGAAGAACTGTCAGAGCAACTGTGGCGACGAAGGCGGTGACATCCCGGACGACTCGACCTGGTGGCCGATCTGGTGGGCGGCGGGTCCGAAGGCGGTCAAGTGGTCCGGGTCCAGCGGTCCGCAGAACGTCGTCTACAACAACGCGCTCAGCAAGCAGACCACCGAGGGCGGCGCGTACCAGAGCTACTACCCGGATCGGCAGCGGCTCTATCAGTTCGGCAGCAGCTCGGCCGATGCAACGAAGTTCCAGCACCTCGCGGTGAACGGCGCGACCATCCCGGACTGGGCCAGCCGGGAGACCGCCGACTACACAGTGCCGAACGGCGGCGTCAACGCGTCCCGCACCGACACTTCGGGCTCGCTGTTCCTCCGCAATCCAGGCGACGCCCCGCCCGGTGGCGGTGGTTCGGAGATGCTGCTGTCGCGCGGGAAGCCGGCGACCGCTTCGTCGATCGAGGGTGCTGGCTTCGAAGCGGGGAAGGCAGTCGATGGCAACTCGACGAGCCGCTGGGCATCGCAGGAAGGGTCCGACCCCCAGTGGATCCAGGTCGACCTCGGCGCCGCCGCGAACCTGAGCCGGGTGAAGCTGAACTGGGAAGCCGCGTACGGCAAGGCGTACCAGGTCCAGCTCTCGACAGACGGCACCACCTGGTCAACCGCCTACTCCACCACGACGGCCGACGGCGGCACTGACGAGATCCCGGTGACTGGGACCGCCCGGTACGTGCGAATCAACGGCACCGCGCGCGGAACGGCGTACGGGTACTCGCTCTTCGAGTTCGAGGTCTACGGAACGACCTCGGGCGGTGGCGGCGGAACGGTGGTCGATGTTTCGACGGCGGCGCAGTTGCAGGCGGCGTTGGCGAATGCGCAAGCTGGCCAGACGATTCGGCTCGCAGCCGGCCAGTACCGTGGCTCGTTCCTTACACAGCGCGCTGGAACCGCCTCCGCACCGATCACGTTGACCGGGCCGTCCTCCGCCGTACTGATCAACGATGGGCCGTCCGGGACCGCGCCTTCATGCCCGGCGCCGACGGCCGGCTGGGATTCCGGGTATGGGCTGTGGTTGTTCGGAGCGCCGTACTGGAAGCTGACCGGTTTCACTGTGCAGGAATCGAAGAAGGGCATCGTGCTGGACAACTCGCATCACGTGACCATCGACGGGGTGTCGGTCCATCACACCGATGAAGAGGCCGTGCACTTCCGCCGCTCGTCGGCCGACGGCGTCATCAAGAACTCCACGATCACCGATGCAGGGCTGGTGCAGAAGGGGTACGGCGAGGGCGTGTACCTCGGCTCGGCCGGATCCAACTGGGGCTGCCACGGCAACTCCGGCGGGGTGGACAAGTCCGACCGCGTGCAGGTGCTGGACAACCAGCTCGGCCCGAACATCGCTGCCGAGGCGATCGATGTGAAGGAAGGTACGACGGGCGGCGTCATCCGCGGCAACACGTTCAACGGCCGCGGAATCTCCGGCGAGAACTCGGCCGACTCGTGGGTCGACGTGAAGGGATTCGACTACGTCATCGAGAACAACACCGGCACCTTCTCCTCCCCCGGCACCTTCGCGAACGGCTACGAGACGCACAACCCCTCCACCACCCCGTCGTTCCCGAACGGCTGCGGCAACGTCTGGCGCAACAACGCGTCCGACCTCGGCGGCACCGGCAAGTACGCCATCTACATCTCGTCGGTCTCCAAGTGCAGCGCCGACCCCAACGTCGTCTACTCCTCCAACACCGTCCAGAACGCCCAAACAGGCCTGACCAACATCCCAATCACTCCCTGACCTCTTCGGCCGGGTGCAGGCGCGCGGCCAGGAAGGCGAGGATCTCGTCCCTGGCCCGCGTCGTCGGATGTCCTTCCTCATCAACGAAATGAGCCGTCACCACGCTGTGCGGCGTCTGTACCACGTCGCGGAAGAACGGCGGCGGCTCGGGGTTCGCGGAGCTTCCCGGCAGGACCCGTCCGTCGAACGCATCACCGAGCAGCCGCTGGTAGGCAGCGAACCGTTGCCCGGTACACCACCGGTCGTTGTCGAAGCGATAGCCGAGAACCGTGAGCCCGTCACGGTCGACCCGCTCCCGTACGGCGGCAGCGTCGTCCTCGCTCAGTTCAAGGCCTGCAGGATCGTCCAGAGGTAGCGACGGGTGGTTGACCACCGGTGCGATGACGGCCGGTTCGAGGGCCATGGTGAGTGCGAAGTTGCCGGTGAAGCACAAACCGATCGCGCCGACACCCGGGCCGCCGCAGTCGGCGTGGGCCTGGCGCGCCAGCCCTCGGAGCCAGGCCGTGACGGGGCTGGTGCCGCCGCCCGCGAACGCGCGGAACTCCGCACTGACACACGCGCGACGTGCGATGGCTCCACCTTCCTCCGCCGTCGGATACGCGCCGTCCACCCCGAAGAGAGACGGCACGTAGACGGTGAACCCGGCCGCCGCGATCCAGCGGGCGAATCGCAGGACGTCGGGACTGATTCCGGGCATCTCCGGCATCAGCACCACCGCCGGCCCCGAACCGGCGACGTACACGCGCTTCACCACCCCGTCGACCTCCACGAGCCGTTGGGCGAAATCCGCCATCGCGTCGTTTCCGTTCACAGCACCCCTCTCATCGGATCCTCAGGAGACTAGGATCTCTGGCTTATGGTGGCCACCCGTATTCGCAGAACGCCCGAGGAGTCCCGGCGGGCGATCCTGCAAGCAGCCGAGGAGCTTCTCGTCGAAGGCGGGCTCGACGCTGTCACCGTCCGTGCGGTCGCCAAGCGCATCGGTATGACGGATGCAGGTGTCGCTCACCATTTCGGCAGCCGCCAGGATCTCCTCGTCGCACTCCTCCGGTACGGCGGTCGCCGGATCCGCGGCGCGGTCGAGGAAGCGGTCGCTGGCTGGGCGGACCGCCAGGCCGATATCGACGGGTTGATCCGGACCATCGCCCGCGTCTACGACCAGGGGTACGCCGAACTCGCCGTCGCGCTGCACGCAGCCGGTTGGGAAGACCCGGGCACGGGATTCCTGGAGCCGGTCGTCCAGATCCTGCACACCACGCGGGCCCGGAGCGGACGCCCGGGACCACTGGCCGACACCCGCCTGGCAGTGGCCGCACTCCACCAGGCACTCGCCCTCGACGCCACCTACGGCGCCGCCTTCCGCCGCAGCGCGGGAGTCAGCGAGTCCGCGGCCCTGCGACCAGGCCCGCAGCGCGCCTGGTGGGCCAACACCCTCCGCACCGCACTCGGTCTACCGTCGGACTGAAAGGATCAGGTCTATTTCGGGGCAGTGCCGGATAGACCTGTTCCTCTTCCCAAACTCACGCAGGCATGTCACAGTGGCGCGGTCGATTGACCTGATCTATCCGCCAAGATAGGTGTCGCCATGCCGCGTTCTGCCCGCCGGCTTCTTGCCGTCCTGGCCAGCCTTGCGCTGCCCGCCGTCGTCCTGCCCGCCGCCTCCGCAGCAAGCACCACCACCCTGTACGTCGCTCCGTCCGGCGGCGCGGGTTCCGGGACCCTGGCCCGGCCGTTCGGGTCGCTCGAACAGGCGCGGGACCAGGTCCGCAAGCTCACGAAGAACCAGCGGGGCGACATCCGCGTCGTACTGCTGGCCGGCGACTATCAGCGGACCAGCACCTTTCAGCTGACCAGTGCGGACTCGGGGCGGAACGGGCATCAGGTCGTCTATCAGGCGCAGCCCGGCGCCAAGGTAACGGTGAACGGCGGCCGGCTGGTGACCGGCTGGACGCTCTCCGACCCGGCCCGAAGCATCTACAAGGCGCACGTCGGCGCGATCGACTTCCGCCAGCTGTACGTGAACGGCGAACGCCAGCAGCGGGCTCGTGGTCCCGAGAATCCGCCTGGATGGTCGAAGACCGCGACCGGCTACACGGACAGCACGCAGAGCTTGGACGGCTGGAAGAACCAGGGCGACATCGAGGTCAACAGTCGTTGGGGCTGGATGCACTACCGCTGCCCGGTGCAGTCCGTCGACGGCACCAAAGTGACGATGCAGCAGCCGTGCTACAAGAACGCCAACCTTCATGAGGGTCAGGAGATCCAGAACCCGACCTGGATCGAGAACGCCTACGAGCTGCTCGACGCGCCCGGTGAGTGGTACCTCGACAAGAGCACCGGCGACGTCTACTACCTGGGTCAGAACCCGGCGACCGCGACCGTCGTGGTCCCGCAGGTGCAGGACCTGGTCAACGTCACCGGGACGCAGACCGAGCCGGTGCAGAACATCCGGTTCGACGGGATCACGTTCTCGTACTCGACCTGGCTCGACCCGAGCAGTGATGACGGCATGGTCGAAGGCCAGGCCGGCTTCCGGATCAACGGCCCGGACTGGCGCGACTTCGACCACTCCCGCCTGTACTGGGAGAAGACCCCGGGCGCGGTGAACGTCGGCTACAGCCGCAACATCTCCTTCACCGGCAGCACCTTCACCCATCTCGGTGCGGTCGGGCTGAACCTCAACACCGGTTCGCAGGGCACCGTGGTCCGCGGCAACATCTTCCGCGACGTCGCCGCGACCGGGGTCCAGGTCGGCGGCACCGACATCATCGACCACCACCCGGACGACGTACGGGCGATCACGAAGAACACGACCGTCAGCAACAACCTGATCACCAAGGTCGCGGCCGACTACTCCGGTTCGCTCGCGATCTTCGCCGGGTACACCGAGCAGACGGTGATCGAGCACAACACGATTCGCGACCTGCCGTACTCCGGGATCTCGATCGGCTGGGGCTGGGGCCACACCGATGCCGGCGGCAACAGCAACTACCCCGGTAACGTCGGGGTCCCGATCTACGAGACCCCGACGACGGCGAAGAACAACATCGTTCGCGACAACGCGATCAGCGACATCATGAAGCGGCAGGCCGACGGTGGCGCGATCTACACGCTCAGCATGCAGCCCGGCAGCGTTGTCTCCGGCAACTACATCAAGGACACCCCAAGTCCGGCGTACGGCGCGATCTACCACGACGAAGGCAGTCGCGGCTTCACCACCACCGGGAATGCGTTGTGCAACGTGCAGGCCCGCTGGTTGTTCCTCAACCACGGGATCGACATCGATGCCCAGCGCAACTTCACCACTCAGCCGGTCTCGCTGACCCAGGCCAACACGACCAACTCCACGATCGCCAACAACACGGTGATCCCGAGCTGCGACCAGTTGCCCGCCTCGATCGTCAGCAACGCCGGCCTCGAACCGGCGTACCGGCATCTCGACCCGCAGCCCGCGCCGACCGACCGGATCGCACCGACCGCACCCGGCAAGCCGACTGTCCGGACGAACTTCCCCACGATCGCCGATCTGACTTGGCCCGCGGCCACCGACCAGACCGGCGTCACCGGCTACGCGGTCTACGCGAACGGCAAGCTCGTCAGCGCCTCGGAGGGACCGTCCGCGCGGGTCACCGGGCTCGTCTCCGGTCAGAGTTACACCTTCACCGTCACGGCTCGTGATGCCGCAGGCAACCAGTCTTGCGCGAGCGCCGCGATCAGCATCACGATGCCGGCGAACGAGGACCTTGCCCTCGGCAAGAACGTGACCGTCTCCTCGTACTCCGAACCGAACCTCCCCGCACTCGCGGTCGACGGCAAGTTGTCGACGCGATGGGCGCAAGGCCTCGGCCTCCCAGATCCCTCCTGGTTACAAGTGGACCTCGGTGCCCAGTACGACGTCAGTGGCGTGATCACGACCTTCGAGCTCAGCAACGGCTACCGGTACAAGCTCGAGGTCTCGTCGGACGGGGACGACTGGATCATGTTCGAGGATCACACGGCGACAGCGACGACGCAGGCGGACAACTATGCCTCGGTGCCTGGGAGCGTGCGCGGCCGGTACCTCCGCCTGACCATCGTCGGCTCGAACTTCAACGGTGGCAGCATCTACGAGCTCGAGGCCTACGGGAAGCCTGCGGTGATCACCCCGGATCAGGAACCGCCGGCCGCGCTGCCGCAGCCGACAACGAACGTGCTGTTGCCGACCACGCTCGACCTCAGCTGGCCGACCGGTACCGACAACGTGGGTGTGACCAGCTACGTCGTCTATCAGGACGGCCAGAAGATCGCGACCACGCCGCTGAACCAGTTGCGGGTCGACGGGCTCACCGCGGGGTCCAGCCACAGCTTCACGGTGGTCGCCCGGGATGCCAACCTCAACGCGGCACCGGCCAGTACGCCGGCCGCGGTCACCATGCCGGCCGAAGCCGGGCTGGCGGTCGGCAAGCCGGTGACCGTCTCGTCGTACTCCGAACCGAACGTCCCGACTCTCGGCGTCGACGGCGATCTGAACACCCGGTGGGCGCAAGGGCTCGGGCTGCCGGATCCGTCCTGGTTCCAGGTCGATCTCGGTACGCCGATGTCCGTCAAGAGCATCGTGACGAACTTCGAGCTGCCGAGCGGGTACAAGTACAAGCTGGAGTACTCCGTCGACGGCACCGCCTGGTCGATGTTCGACGATCACACCGCCGTGGCGACGAGTGTGCGCCGCAACCCGTCGATCCGGACCGCGCCGGTGCAGGCGAGATATGTTCGGCTGACCGTGGTCGGCTCGAACTTCAACGGTGGCAGCATCTACGAACTCCAGGTCTACGGCGGCTTCTGAAGGGCATCAACATGAACGACATGCCGACCTACCGGCCCGGTTACGAAGTGGTGGCCGAGCAACTGCTCGGGTACATCGCCGAGCAGGGACTCCGGCCGGGTGACCGCCTGCCGACCGAGAAGGGGCTGGCCGAGATCCTCGGCACCGGCCGGTCGGTGACCCGCGAGGCGATCAAGGTTCTCGCGGCGGTCGGCCGGGTCGCCGTACGGAAAGGTGCGGGCATCTACGTGTCCGTACCCTCCAACCCGGACGCGGACAACCAGGTCGGGTACTTCCAGCCGACCGACCTGGCCCATGTCGCCATGCTCTTCGATCACCGGCGGCTGATCGAAGCCGAGTCCGCCCGGCTCGCAGCGACGCTCGCCCGGCCGGCTCAGGTCCGGACGATCCGAGCTGCGGCCGAGGCCTCGGTTGCGGCGCACGGAGACCATGTCGCCTTCCAGGAACAGGACAGGCTGTTCCATGACGCGGTGGCCGAGGCGTCGGCCAACGTCTTCCTGCAGGCCGCAGTCACGTCGTTGCGCGACTTCAAGGAACAGTCCGACCGGCTGCTGTTCGCCGGTGGACTCCCCGGCTCGCTCGAGGTCGCCGCGCAGCAGCACGTACACATTGCCGAGGCGATCGCGGCCGGTGACCCGGACAAGGCCAGTACGGCGATGATCCAGCACATCGACACCACTCAGTCCCAGTTCGAGCAGCGCATCCGGGACCGGCTGAAGGCGGGACCGCAGTGACTCTGATCGACCGTGTCGAGGTGGAACTGGTCGACGTACCGGCCATGCATCCGTTCCGCTGGAGAGACGGACTGCCTGGATCCGAGCCTGCGCTGCAGGGCGGCGTACTGAAGATCACCACCCGCGACGGCGTCGTCGGCCGGGCATCGACTCCGCGCGGAGTGATTGCCAAGGACCTCGTCGAGCGGCGGGTGCGCGCCGACCTGATCGGCCAGAACGCCTTGCACCGCGAGTGGCTGTGGCACCGGATGTGGGAACTCGACCGGATCGAGGAGTTCCCGCTGTACTTCCTCGGTCTGGTCGACATCGCCTTGTGGGACATCGCCGGCCAGCTCGCCGGGCTGCCGGTGCACTCGCTGCTCGGGACCTACAGGACCGAGATCCCGGCCTACGCGTCGACTGTCACCTACTCCAGTGTCGACGAATACCTCGATGTCGCGGACCAGTGCCTGGAGCGTGGGTTCCGCGCGATCAAGCTGCACGCGTGGGGCGACGTACGGCGGGATGCCTTGCTGTGCAGGCGATTGCGCGAACACGTCGGTGATGAGGTCGAGCTGATGTACGACGGGTCGGCCGGCTTCGACCTGCCGGACGCCATCCAGCTCGGGAAGGTGCTGACCGACCTCGACTTTCGCTGGTACGAGGAGCCGATGCGCGAGTTCAACATCACCAGCCACCGCTGGCTGGCCGAACGAGTCGGCGTACCGCTGCTGGTCGGCGAGACCAGCGACGGCGCACATTTCAACACCGCCGACTTCATCCAGGCCGGTACGGCGACGTACGTGCGCACGTCGTCGGGCCTGAAGGGCGGCATCACCGGCGCGCTCCGGATCGCCCACCTGGCCGAGAGCTTCGGCCTGCGCGCCGAGGTGCACGGCATGGGCCTCCCGAACCAGCATCTGTGCATGGCGATCCCCAACACCACCTACTACGAAGCGCTCGTCTGGGGCAACCCGATCATCACCGACGACGCCGTCGACAAGACCGGCACCCTGCACGCACCAACCGGCCCCGGGCTGGCTACCTCAGAATGCTCTCGATGACTGCGCGGGCGGGAGTCGACGGTCGGCCGAGCACGCTTTCAAGTGCCGGGTCAGTCACTGCCATTTCGCCGGCGCGGGCGGCTCTGAACATGCCGAGCATGAACTCGGCCGCGTCGGCGGGCATGCCCTGAGCGGTCACGTGCGCCTTCCACTCTTCATCGTCGACGACGATCCGCTTGATTGTCTGTCCAGTGAGCTCTGTGACTAGGCGCGCGACGTCCGCGAAGTCGAGCAGCTCGGAGGCGGTCAGCGTTGGCGTCGCTCCCGGAAACACTCCAGGGTTCGTGAGGGCGATGGCGTCGGCCTCAGCGAGGTCGTCGTGCGCGGTCCACGAGACCGGGCCGTCCTCGGGCAACCTCAGCTCTCCGGTCTGCAGCGCCGCGGGCAGGTAGTACTCGAACGTGCTCGTGTAAAAGCCGTGGCGCAGCGCGGTGAACGCAACATCTTGTACGGCGAGGTGCGCCTCGGCCCGGGCGTGTTCGCGCGCGGCAGCGAACTGCGAGCTGCGTGAGGCCATCTGATGGCTGGTGTAGAGCACCCGCGAAGCGCCTGCTGCCACTGCGGCATCGATCGCAGCCTTGCTGGCGGCAGCGGCCTGCGGGCCCCGGATCGAGGCCGAGATGACGAGCACCTGGTCCGCGTCCTCGAAGGCGTGCTTGAGGGACTCCGGCTCGGTGAAGTCGCCGGCTCGGACCCGCACTCCGCGGTCGGCCAGGGCGGCCGCCGTACTGACGTCTCGCACGCTCACCCCGAGGGATGCGGCGGGAACGCGGTCGAGCAGCTTGGTGACGACCTGGGATCCGAGCCGTCCGCTGGCTCCGGTGACGATGATCATGCCATTCCTCCTTGAATCGTTGGTACGCGTTTTACGTTACCACCGATTCGAATCAGCGATAACAGATGACTGATACCATCGATTCATGGATGCACCACGGGCCGACATCGTGGCCGCCGCAGCCGAGCTGCTCCGCACAGGCGGCGCGCGGGCGGTCACCACCCGCGCTGTCGCTCAGGCCGCCGGGGTCCAGACGCCGACCATCTTCCGGATCTTCGGCGACAAAGAGGGCCTGATGGAGGCCGTGGCCGAGCACGTCATGGCCGACTACGCCGCCGCCAAGACGAGGAAGGCCGCGATCGAGGACGGCGATCCGGTCGACGATCTCCGCGCCGCCTGGCACGCCCATCTCCAGTTCGGCCTGGCGAACCCCGAGGTCTTCCTGCTGCTCACCGCCCCGGGGCGCCTGCAGCGTTCACCGGCGACAGCGGCCGGCGCCGAGGTTCTCCGGGAGCGGGTCGGCCGCGTCGCTGCGGCGGGCCTCCTCAGGGTCTCGGAGGCCCGCGCCGTCGACATGATCCGCGCTGCCGGCACCGGGGCGGTGCTCACGCTGCTCAGTCAGCCGGAAGCCGAGCGAGACCTCGGGATAGTCGACGAGCTTCTGCAGGCAGTGCTCGGCAGCATCCTGACCGCGAACCCGGCACCACCCGCCTCCGACGTCGGCGCGGTGGTCAACGCCTTCCGGGCAGCCATGCCGGAGCTGCCGACCTTGAGCGACAACGAACGGTCCCTGCTGTCCGAGTGGCTCGACCGCGCGATCTCGGAGTCACAAGGCCGCTGAGTCACTCGCGCGTACCTGCCGCGGCCAGCGACGACTGCCGAAGCAACCGCGCGATCGGCACGATCGTGGTCCCCATCGCGATCAGGGTCGCTCCCCCGAGGATCGCCAGCACACCGGCCAGCGGTACATACGGGACCGCACCTCCGGTCAACGCGTAGACCACAGCGGTGAGGGTGACGGCCGCGATGACTCCCCCGATCAGGACGGAGACGCCCAGCAGTCCGGCCTGTTCGGCATGGACCATTCGCTTGAGCTGGCGGGTTGTCACCCCGGCCAGTTGCAGTACGGCGAGTTCGCGGCGGCGGGCGAGAGCGGCCACGGTCATCGTGTTGGCTGCGGCCAAACCGGCGTACCCGATCATGACGGTGATCAGCAGCTTGTTGAGCCACGCACTGATCGCGAGGTCCTTGGAGACCCCGGCCGTTGCCTGCTCGGAGGGAATCAACGTCGCCGACTGGCCAATCGCAGCCTTCAATGCCGGTACGGCGTCGGGGGTGGCTCGGATGAGGAGCTTGGTCGGCGGCTGCCCGAATGTCGCGGTTGAGAGTACGACGTCGCCGAAGCCCAGACCGCGTTCGTAGATCGCCGCCACCCGTAGCCGCTTGGGCGTTCCGTCGCCGAGCCAGAGGCTGGCCTCGTCGCCGACCTTCCAGCCCCGCGAGGCGGCTTGCGTCGCCGAGACCGCAATGCTGTCCGGCCCGACAGCGGCAAGCTCGCCTTTGCGGACCTTCAGATCAAGCGTTGCCTTGGCCTGGGCCGGGTCGATCGCCTGCGCCGGGACGACCTCGAGAGTGTCCAGTACCTTCACGATCACCGCGGTCTGGCGCATCGGGGTCACTGCCTCGACGCCGGGGATTCGGCCGAGCTTCTCTACAGACACCTCTCCGGGTGTTAGCACTGTGTACTGCGCGAGTGTGCCGGACTTCAACTGCTGAACCGTCTGGCGTTCCACGTTGTCCTGCAGGAACCACACCGATCCGCCGAACCCGATCGACAGCACCAGGGCGGTCAGCACAGTCGCGCCGCCGCGCGCGTTGGCGGCGAGGTTCTTCGCCGCCAGATAGCCGCTGTTACCCCAACCGGCTCGCAGAACCGGGGCGAGGTACCTGGCGGTGATGCCGTTGATCCACGGCGCCAGCAGAGCCACCGCGAGGACGAACAGATACAGCATGCTCACCGCCCCGGCGAGCGCAGCCTGTCCACCGGCGCCAACCGAGACGGCACTCGAGGACACCGCGCCGGTCAGGGCGACCAGCCCGAAGCCGAGCCGCACCTTGCTCAGCCGCGCGGGCTCGACCGCGATCTGCGACAGCGCCTCGGCCGGCCGAATCCCGGAGAGCTTCCGGCTCGCCAGCAGCGCCGAACCGAGCGCAACCAGGACGATGAGGAGGACCGCAGCGGGCGCAGCCAGTAACCCCCGGGAGAGGCCATAGTCAGCCGGTACGAACCCGCGCGCGACCAGCTGCTCCCCCAGCCAACGGCTTGCCAGGAGCCCTGCCGGTACGCCGACCACCGAACCCGCGACAGCCAGAATGGCAGCCTCAGCCATCAGCATCCGCCGTACCTGACCTGGCGTTGCAGCCGTTGCCCGAAGCAACGCGAGGTCGCGTCGACGACTGCGGATCGACAGTCCGATCGTCCCCGCAACCACGAACATGACCAGCATCACGACGTACCCACCGAAGGCACCACCCACCTCGATCAGCAAGCCGCGCGCCTCAGCGATATCAGGCCTCTCAACCAGCACGCGGTCGTTGCCGGTGTACACCTGCGCACCTGCTGACGCTGCGACCTTCTCGACGGCGACGCGGTCGCTCGCCTGAAGTGTCAACGCGTCCGCATTTCCAGCAACGTTCTCGACGCCCGGCACCTTGCGCAGTTCATCCGCCAGACCGGCCGGCAGCGAACCACGCTCAGGCAGCTGCACCGTTGCCGTGTAGGGATCGCCGAGCTGCTTGCCGGTGATGGTCAGGTCGCGTTTGGCGACAACGATCTCGGCGTTCGCGTACTGCTGCGGCTCCGGCAGCGGACGCAGACCTGACTCCACCAGCGCACCCATGCTAGTCAGGATCGTCACCCCGGCAATCAGTGCGATCAAAGTCGCCAGCACGCTCCCGGGCCGATGCCTGAGCAGGCGCAGCGCGATCCCGGTCATGCCACAGCCTCAGCTTCGCGCTGGTTGCGATCAGCAACAATCCGGCCATCGGCCAGCGTCACCACCCGATCCGCGTACGACGCAGCCACCGGATCATGGGTCACCATGATGATGGTCTGCCCGTGGTCATCCACGATCGACCTGAGCAACTCGAGTACGGCGGAAGCCGTGTGACTGTCGAGCGCCCCGGTCGGCTCGTCGGCGAACACCACGTCCGGCCGGATCGCCAGCGCCCGCGCGATCGCAACTCGTTGCTGCTGGCCCCCAGACAGCTCAGCCGGACGCCGGTGCAGCTGGTTCGTGACTCCAACCCGGTGAGTGACCTCGGCCAGCCAGCGACGGTCCGGCCGCGCGCCGGACAGCCGCAGAGGCAACGTGATGTTCTCCTCGACGTTCAGCGCCCCGATCAGATTGAACATCTGAAAGACAAACCCGATCTTGGTACGACGCAGCCGGGTCAACGCAGCCTCCGACAACCGCGTCATCTCGGTGTCCCCCACGAACACCCGCCCGGAGGTCGGCCGATCCAACCCGGCCGCAGTCTGCAGGAGCGTGCTCTTACCCGACCCCGACGGTCCCATCACCGCAGTGAAGGTCCCCCGCACAAAGGTCGCGTCAATCCCGTCCAAGGCGGTGACCGGCTGGCCGCCGGCGTCGTACGTGCGAGTCAGTTCCTGCACCCGCACCGCGGCAGAGGCGGCACGATCAGCGGTCAGCAACGGCATGGTCTTCGTCATGCCCTCAACGCTAGAAAGCTTCCAGCCCCGCCAACATCCCGCCAGCTAGCCACCCGAGGTAGAGCAGACTCCACCCCGTTCCGGCCCGTCACCTGGATGTCTTGGCGCCGTCTCCGCTTCTAGCGTGGAGTCATGACCGACCACTACCGCATCAGCAACGACCGCCCAGCCGTCAAAGCCCCCGGGAGGGGCCTACGCGCCGCCCTCTGGACCAGCCTGCTGGTCGCCGGAACCGCCAACGCCACCACCTCAGCCCTCGGCTTCAGCCCCCTCCTCAGCATCCCCTTCGGCCTCATCACCATCGCCAGCATCGTCGCCCTGGTAACCCACCACCGCCGGCACCGCTGAAGTGTGGGCAAGGTGAGCCCACAAACAGCCCACACATTCCCTTGTAAATAAGGGCTTCTCGGCTCGAAAACTGTCGGTGGGCATGTCTAAGCTTTGGGTATGGAGATCTTGGCGATGCCCCCGGTGTACACCCAGAGCAGCAGCGAACTGCTGACGCGTCTGGACACCATCCAGGCCGCCAAGGCTCTACTGAAGACCGACGAACTCCAGGTGCTGGGCCGGTTGGAAGAAATGGGCGCCGCTCAGGAGCTGGGTGCCCGAGACACCATCGAACTCGTCTCGGAACGCTACCGGCTCGACCGCGCCGAAGTCCGTAAAGACCTCGCCTTCACCACCGCCCTGCGCAAATACCCGCTGGTCGCGGCCGCGATGCCCGACCCCACCGATCCGACGAAGCCGGCGGACGCATCACCCGACCTGGCCAAGATCATCGTCAACATCTTGGAGAAGGCCCCGTCGAGCACGCCGGTCGAAACCCTGACCGTCGCCGAAGAACAAATGGTCAAGATGGCCCGCGTCTCCAACCCCCGCGAACTCGCCAAGTTCGGGCAAGACGTACTGACCAGACTGGACACCGACGGCCCCGAACCAGCCGAAGACGAAGCCGTCGCAAAAGAGTTCCTGCGGTTGCGGCAGACCGACGGCGGGGTCAAGTTCACCGGGTTCCTGGCCGGTGCCAGTGGTGAACAGTTCCAGACCCAGATGCACCAGGGATCGAAACCCCACAAGACGATCGACGGCGAACGCGACCCCCGGACTCTCGAGCAGCGACAAGTCGACGCGTTCAAAGCGACCATGGACGCCGCCGCCGGCAACCCCGACCACCCCGGCGTCCCACACATCACCGTCACCATCGACTTCAACGACCTCAAAGCCGCCCTCGCCGCCGCCCCAGCCGCCCTCGGCGGCGGGACCGGTGCGACGGGTGGCGGTGCGGTAGGTGAACTGGTCTTCGGTGACAACCTGTCCGCCGGTGCAGTCCGCCTCCTGGCCTGCGACGCGGCGGTCCTCCCGATCGTCCTGGGCAGTGACTCCCAGCCCCTCGACGTCGGCACCGAACAACGCTTCGTGAACCGCTACATCCGCCGCGCGCTGAACAAGCGCGACAAGGGCTGCGTGGTGTGCCAGGCACCACCGTGGATGTGCCACGCCCACCACATCATCGAGTGGGCCAACGGCGGCCCGACCAGCCTGCAGAACCTCGCCCTGTTGTGTGCCCGGCACCATCGCGCCGTCCATGACGGCCAGTGGGCGATCTCGATCACCGCAGCCGGTGTCCAGGTCACCCGCCCATCCTGGGCCGACCCACCACCCGTCACCGACCGCGCCGCCATTGCTGCCCTGATCGCCTGGGTCACCCCAGCCACCACCACGACCAGCGGCAGCAGTCCCAGCGACGATCGTCCCAGCAGCACCAGCTCCAGCGCCGGTGCCAGTGACTCCAGTGCGGACAGCGCCGACACCAGCACGGCCGGCATCACCACCAACGCCAGCACTAACTGCTGGGGTGAAAGCACGGCAGGTCTCAACAGCGCCGGTGCAAGTACCCCCAGTGCCAGCGGCAGCCCAACTCACGAGCACCTCGCCCGGCTCTTCGCCGCCAGCATCCGCCCCGACCCGGCACGCGCCGCCGAACGCGAAGCCTTCCGAACCCAAGTACTCGCCCACGCCCCCAGCAACTTCGACCCCTGGGGCACCAACACCACCCCCACAACCGAACCACCGTAAACCCC
>NZ_SMKA01000128.1 GCF_004348455.1 Kribbella albertanoniae | reverse complement strand
CCCCACCCCTCCCAGCCTGCGACGGCTGGTGGATCATCCACGCCGACCTGGAAAACCCCGCCGAAGCCACCGCCGCCGTACTCGCCCAAGCCGGCAACGCCGTCGCCCTCTCCCCACCAGAACTGGTAGCCGCCGTACAAACCGCCGCCCAATCCCTCACCAAGCTGCATCCGTGACGGATTGTCGGTGCTCGCTGGTAGACGTGGTGTTCGATATCCAGCGACCGAAGGGGACCGTGATGACCGAGCGACCGCGCGTGGTGATCAACGTGGAAGCCAGCGTCGACGGCAAGGTGGCGCTGACCCGCGACGCGCTTTTGATGCAGCAACCGAGCACGGATCTCTGGGCAGCGATGACACCGCCCGCCGCCGACCCCGCGCCGACCGACATCCTCGAGCTGGTCAGACAGCAGTACGGCTGCAACGCGATCCTCGAAGGTAGCGGCAGCCTGGTCGCCGAATCCGACATCCCGGAGGAGCTCCCGCCGTACGACGGTGACCTCTACGAGCACTTTCTACCGGCGGACATCGTCGGACTTCCGTCGCCGCCGCTCATGTGGTTCACCGTCGTCGACAGCCGCGGACGAGTGCGCTGGACCGAGAAGCACGAGAACTGGGCAGCACTGGTACTTGTGGCGGAGTCCACGCCCGCCGCCTATCTCGCCTACCTCCGCCGCGAACACATCTGCTATCTCGTCGTCGGCCAAGACCGTGTCGACCTGACGCAGGCGATCGCCGCGATGGGTACTCACCTCGGCATCCGCTGCATCTTGTCGTCCGCAGGCGGCGGCCTCAACGGCGCACTACTGCGCGCCGGCCTGATCGACGAGCTCTACGTGACGCTGGCGCCCGCCCTGATCGGCGGTCTCGGCACGCCGTCGATCATGGACGGACCGCCCCTCGCGCTTGGCGAGGCCGCAACCAAACTGCAACTGCTCTCGGTCAACACCGACACCAGCGGCTCCGTTCGGCTCCACTACGCCGTCATCAAGAGCTGATACTTCCTACTCCAGAAGGAATTTTGGGTTGTCGACGACTTCGGGTTCGGGTGGGAGGGTGCGGACCCAGATGTTGACGGTGGTGGGTGGGAGGTTGAAGGAACCGCCGGCGGGGCTTTGGTCGGTGACGATGTTTTCTTCGGCGGAGCTGGTCCACTCCCACACCGTCTTCACGCCGTAGCCTTCGGCTCGGAGGGTGTTGAAGGCATCGACGTGGTTCATGCCGACCACACCCGGTACGCCGAAGAACTCCTCCTGGTTCGCGAATTCGGCGATGTCCGCCCGGCGGAGTACGAACCCCTCCGGCAGGCTCAGGTTCAACCGGGTGGCGGCCTCGTCCAGGACCTCGACAAACCTTACCTGCAAGGCAGAATCGGTCACCTGCCCGACGACCTCCTGCAGTCCGCCGAGCTCCTTGACCTGTCCCGTCAGCACCTCGTCGAGCTGCGGGTCCAGTTCGGCGTACAGGTCCTCACAAATCTCCTCGCCATCTGCCCCGATATGACAGATCCGCCAGTACGACTCCGACATGACTCCCCCTACCTTCGAAAGAACGATGGCCCGAGTCTTCCCGGCAAGCTTCAGCCAGCCTTCAGAACGGTCAGCGGTCTCGTAAGGCGGCCCATTGGCGGAGGCGTTCGGTGATCTGGGATTCGTAGCCGTTGCGGGTGGGCTTGTAGTACGTCTCGCGGTCCATCTCCTCGGGGAAGTAGTCGGCGCCGGAGAAGCCGTCGGTCGTGTCGGGGTCGTACTGATAGTCCTTGCCGTAGCCGAGCTCCTTCATCAGCCGGGTCGGGGCGTTCAGGATGTGGGCCGGCGGCATCAGGGAGCCGGTGCGCTTGGCGGATCGGTGCGCGGCGCCGAAACCGCGGTAGACGGCGATCGATTTGGGGGCAGTGGCGAGATAGACCACAGCCTGCGCGATCGCCAGCTCGCCCTCAGGTGAGCCCAGCCGCTCATAGACGTCCCAGGCCGCGAGCGCCTGCTGAACTGCGTGCGGGTCGGCCATACCGATGTCCTCGTTGGCGAAGCGGAGCAGGCGACGCGCCACGAACAGCGGGTCCTCGCCACCGTCGAGCATGCGAGCCAGCCAGTACAGCGCCGCGTCCGGATCCGAGCCGCGCATCGACTTGTGCAGCGCGGAAATCAGGTTGTAGTGGCCCTCCTGCGCCTTGTCGTACAGCGGTGCACGTTGCTGGACAAGCCGGGTGAGCGCGGCGGTGTCGAGTGGCTCCTCAGTGATGGGCAGGGCCTGGAGTTGTTCGACCATGTTGAGCAGGTAACGGCCATCGCCGTCCGCCATGGCGGTCAAGGCATGGCGTGCGGTCTCGTCCAGCGGCAGGGGACGGCCGGTCAGCTCCTCGGCACGCTCGATCAGCGACTCCAGCGCGGCCTCGTCGAGGCGCCGGAGGACGAAGACCTGGGTGCGGGACAGGAGAGCGCCGTTGAGTTCGAAGCTCGGGTTCTCCGTGGTGGCTCCGACCAGCACGATCGTGCCGTCCTCGACGTACGGCAGAAAGCTGTCCTGCTGAGCACGGTTGAACCGATGGATCTCGTCGACGAACAACAGCGTGCCCTGTCCGACCGTACGCCGCTGCTGGGCCGCGGCGAACACCTTCCTCAGGTCGGCAACCCCGGCGAACGTCGCCGAAACAGGCTCGAAGTGGAGGTTGCTGCGATCGGCGAGCAGCCGCGCGATCGTCGTCTTACCGACACCCGGCGGCCCCCACAGAACCGCGGAGACAAGCCGTTGCTGAGCAACCATCCGCCCGAGCGGAGCCTCGGGAGCAAGCAGATGCTCCTGCCCGACAACCTGGTCAAGCTCCGTCGGCCGCATCCGGTCAGCCAGCGGCCGATGCGGTTCATCCTCGAACATCGGCAGGGTCGGTTCCATCAGACACCCCTACCCGACGGCAAGCCACCGGCAACCAAGTCATACGAGTGCTCCACCGCATCCACCACCATCCGCTCGGTGACTCCCTCACCCGGTCCGATCGAGATCCAGTGCCGCTTGTTGAGGTACCGGCCCGGCGTGATCGACGCATACCCGCGCTGCAGCACCGCGCCGTACTCAGGTTCGCACTTGACCGTGACGATCGGATTCTCCGGATCGTCCGTGACGATCAGAAACACCTTCCCCGAGACCTTGTAGACGTCGAGCGAGTCCACGAACGGCCGGCCCTCACTGACCCCCGGCAGAGCACGGGCCGCGCCCCGAGCCGCGAGCTGAAGCCGCTCCCCCGCCGTACCCGTCGATTCCGTCATGGTTCCATCCTGACCGACACCACCGACAGTCCTGCGATCACCGCATCAGCTGTACGGCGCCTCGTCGTACGGCGGTCCAATCCGTCGCCAGCACGCGTGAGCGGGCTCGGCCCAGCCAGGCGGCGCGATCGCGGTGTTCATTGCGTAGCTGAGTGAGATCCAGCGCTATGCCAGGCGGCGGTGAAGCCTCGACCTCAACGATCCGGGCTTCCATGGCAGCCATCAACGCAGCGTCGAAATCCTTGATCGCGGCAACGAAATCCGCAACGGCGACCGTCGTCCTGAGTGTTCGGGGCTCGGCGAAGTTGGCAGCTGCGTTCCAGTCGAGAATGACCTCATCCCCGATTCGCCAACAGCGCAACGACGGCGATTCCCGAAGGTACCCAAAGTACACAGACCGCGAATCCCACCACGACATCGCCACATCGGCTACATCGGACTCGGTCTCGTTCCAGCTGCTGCCATCTGACTCGACAAACCCAACCAGGTCAGCCGGCACCTCCTCCACCGCCGCCGGCAACACCGCCAGCAGGTCCTCCCACAACCGCACCACGTAGTAATCGACGTACGGAATCTCATAATCAGCCGCAAACCTCAGCAGCCGAACCCCGCCGACCTCGACCCAATACCACCCCTCAGTCAACCCGAACCAGTGCAACTTCAGCTCATCCCGCCCCCAAGGCGCGACCTCCCCCACCGCCCGAAGCTCAAACTGAAACCGAAGCAAGGAACCGTCATCCACCACCAAATTCTCAACCACCTGTCAACGCCAAGCCCCGCAGAATGCTTGGGGTAGCGGACCTCTCGTGTCCGACCCGACCTTCGAGCCGCCAGTGGATGATCCGCCGCTGGGCGGTCGAGTGTGACCTCCGTGCCGCTCTACATCGTTTACCGGCGGCATTCTGCCCACAGTCGAGGCACAGCTGCTCGTGGCGACGCGTCGAGCGAAGCCACCGTGCCGAATGGGTGGGGCGGACCGCCGCCACTCACCAACTTTGCGGGGCCAGGTGGGTTCACGCTCAGCCCCGGGGGCCAGGAGTGGTCAGGAGCGGGTTGGTGAGTGGCGCAGGTCCGCCCACCCGGATCCCGACTACCAGGGTTTCCTCATTGGACCTGTTTCTTATAAGGAGAAACAGCGTGTTTCAGGAAACGTGCACCCCAAACCCTGTCCCGTACAAACGTTGAATCTGAAGACGACTCACCGATGTGCCCGAGCAGCGTGGCCGGCTCATTGCGCGGGTGCTTTGAGGCCGATGCGGTGGCCGTCGGGGTCGAGGACGATGCTGAAGCGCTGCCCCCAGGGCATGTCGGTCGGTGGCTTGACGAGAGTTGCGCCGATGGCGGTCAGCTTGGCGACGACCTCGTCAAGTTGCGCCGGCGACTCGAGTTCGAGGTCCATTTGGGGACCACCCGCGGCCGGTTGCGGCGCGGTCTCGTCCCACCACGCGGCGAATGCGGTCGAGTGCAACACGATGGTGACACCCGTGTTCGTCGAAACCCATGCCTCGGCAACGCCATCCCCATGCCGATTCCGAGCGCTGAAGGTCACTCCCAGGAGCGCATAGAACGCACGGCTCCGCTCGAGATCCGCGACGATGACATTGATTTGAGCGACAGCGACCATCGTCCCAGCGTGCCATGCGCCGAGGCCGTCATCGCTCGGCTGGCCCTTGGCGGAAGCTTCCTTGTGTCTGCGCCCGAGGTGCCAGATAGCCGTTGCCGACCGCCGACCGCGGGCACTGACCAAGCCGGTGGCCGGAAGGCCCGGCATGCCGGGCCGAGCGTCGGCCGGATGTCCAGAGCTCGGTTGGTCAGTGGCGCAGGTCCGGCGTGCCGACCAACGGGCAGTCGTCCCCAACTATCGGCCAACAACTGGGTCGGCACGAGGCGCGGATCACCGCTGGACGAACCACTACCCGTCCATCGGTACACCCCGGCACTGCCGGATGCCCAGGTCGTTGTCATAACTGAACTTCGGAAAGTCTCCCCCGCCATCCGCTCCAGCGGGCCGACCACCTGTCCGTACAGCAGGACAGCAAGGCGCTCAGCCACGGTCGGATCGCGCCGGCTTGAGCCTGCCGGCGGACCATGCGCGTCGGCGGATCTCCGCGCTGTGCTGGTGTTTGTCCATCAACTGTCGCATCGCGTCGAAATCCGGTCCGGCGCGACAACCAGGATCGGCGATTGCACTCGCCTCATCCTCTGCCGGAGCAGACGCGTCAGAACGGAGAACGAGCGACAGGCCGAGAGCCTCCAGCAGACGCAGAATCTGTTCGAGCTCTGCTGCACGATGACCCGCTTCGAACTTGGCCAGCCAAGAGCGAGAAACTCCGGCCCGGCCGGCCAACTCGTGCTGACTCAGCGCCAGCCGCGCACGCTCGGTTTTGACCGTCGCCCCGAACTTGTGCCAGTCGGCAATAGTGATGTCGCGCATTCAGACCTTTCCATTGTCCTCATTCGTGGACATTTCGCCTCTGTCCACGAACGAAGACAATGGCGTCGGCGTCACGCCGACCAACGTGCCCGGCTCATCGCGTGGGGTGCTTTGAGGCCGAGGCCAGTTGAGCGCCATCGAGGTCACCGCCGTACTCGCTGGGGGAGGGTTTGGTCGGCACGTGCGCGACCGACATCGGTCTCGTAGGGATCGACAGCCTCGACGACCCGGTCCAGCGTCCCGAGAACCCGGGCAACATTAAGGAAGACGCCGAGGCCGACCGAGGCGTCCCCGTGCTCGAGTTTGCGCAACGTGTCGCGAGACACCCCGGCCCGATCGGCGACCTGCGCGGCCGTCAGCCCGTTCAACTTACGCCAAGCTGTGAGGTGGGCTCCGAGGTGCTCGGCTGCGAGCCTGCTACGCGCCGGCAATCGGCTGCGAGCCTGCTACGCGCCGGCAATGGGGACCGAGCCATGTCCTCCCCTTGATAAAGGCGCCTCTGCTAGGCGGTAAGGTGTTTAAAGGCGAGCATAGTCGCCGTTAGCAGGAGGTTAGTCTCCAACGGATGGCGGAACGAGCAGGACACGCGCTGCCCTGCGGTACTAGCTGTGCCTGACGGGGAAAGTGCTACAGTTGTAGACGCACGAGGCTGGCTCTCGTGACAGCGAAGCACCGGGAGATTTAGTCCCATCGGTTCAATACCAAGTGCTTCGACTGAAGTGGACGATCCGGGTTCGAACCCCGGCGCCCTCCCTCGTGGAGGGGTCGTAGCTCAATTGGCAGAGCCCCACTTTTTCTTCGGTGGCGGGCCGCGTTGCGGCCCGCCACTTGTCATCTGCGGGCGCGCACGACCCGCATAGCAGAGGCCAGTTCGCCAGCGGTCAGCTTGAGGCTGTTGTAGTGCCGACGCGCCTTGCCAGCCGCTTTTCGTTCCAGCTGGTGTTGGTTCAGGTGGCCACCCTCTTCATCGAGGACGTCCTCGATGACCAGCTCTGCCCAAAGCCCTCGGCCGAGTGAATCTCGCAGGATGACGTTCGCCTGTCGAGCGAGGGACTTGGTCACCGCAAGGGACAGGATGAGTTCTGGGTGACCGAACTGGACCCGGTCGCCGACGGCGATCCCAGCGAGAGACTTCTTCGTAATCCTTACCCACGCGGCCTCCGCGGTCGGGGACCACGAAGCGACTTTGTCGATCAGCGGCTGGTGCGCTCGGCCACCGCTGTGGATGGTGGCGTTCAGCATAAGCCGGAGGGTGTCGAGCTGAGTGATGCTGTCCACGTCGAAGGTCTTGCCTGTCGCGGCCTCAATCGCGTCGTGGAGTACTACGAGCGCTCCTCGGCTCGCACTCGCCGGCGCGGTCCCGTTCCTGGCCAGGAGATCGATACAGGTCTTCAGGAAATCTTCGTGCAGGGCGAGGGCGTACGGGACGCTCATTGCGCCGAGGTGAGTGTCGGCTGACTGCAGAATCGAGAGGGCGGCTTCAGTGCGCAGGTTGAACCGTCGGATGTGAGCGACCCGTGGAAAGACGTCTGGAAGCAGGGTGTCCGACCCCTCGGTGAGCTGCAGGAGGTGCGAGGCCAGTTGGGCGCCGGCGAGCAGCCCCATCATCGCGTTGCTGGCATCCTGGCGCTGCGCCTCGAACGCACGGTACTGGGCGAAGCGCACGATCCCAGCAGTCACCTGTTTCCCTTTCAGCTATTCCAGAGATGCCTCTTAAGTGCCCGCTTTCACCCGCGGCTCTCAGCTGCGCGCTGGCAAGGCTGCAGGCCCGAGCCATGTGCTGCCGGCGCTCCAACATTCGGCAGCCGACGGATCGCTCAGCCAGATCACAGGCAGCCCGCCTCGCGGGCAGCCCGCCTCGCGGGCAGTGCGCCGGACGCGCCAAAGGCAGTCGCCGCCGGAGGCGGTGTCCTTCAGAGGCCGGAGGTGCTTAGACGTTGAAGCGGAACTCGACTACGTCGCCGTCTTGCATGGTGTAGTCCTTGCCTTCCATGCGGACTTTGCCGGCGGCGCGGGCGGCGGTCATGGTGCCGGCGGTGAGGAGGTCGTCGAAGGAGACGATCTCGGCCTTGATGAAGCCGCGCTGGAAGTCGGTGTGGATGACGCCGGCTGCTTCGGGGGCGGTGGCGCCGACCTTGATGGTCCAGGCCCGGGCTTCTTTGGGGCCGGCGGTGAGGTAGGTCTGGAGGCCGAGGGTGTCGAAGCCTACGCGGGCGAGGACGTCGAGGCCGGGCTCTTCGATGCCCATTTCGGTGAGCATCTCGCGGGCTTCGTCCTCGTCGCCGAGTTCGACGAGTTCGGCCTCGAACTTGGCGTCGAGGAAGATCGCCTCGGCGGGGGCGACCAGGTCGCGCATCTGCTGCTTCAGGGGCTCGTCGGCGAGTTCGTCGGCGTCGCAGTTGAAGACGAAGATGTACGGCTTGGCGGTCATCAGCATGAGTTCGCGGATGGCGTCGCGGTCGACGTTCGTGGCGATGATCGGCGTACCGGCCTCGAGGTGCTTCTGGGCTTCGCGGACGGCTTCGAGGGTGACCGCGGCCTCCTTCTTGAGGCGGGTCTCCTTCTCCAGCCGCGGGATCGCCTTCTCGACGGTCTGCAGGTCGGCGAGGATCAGCTCGGTCTGGATCGTCGAGATGTCGTCGGCGGGTGAGACCTTGCCGTCGACGTGGGTGACGTCGTCGTCGCGGAAGACGCGGGTGACCTGGCAGATGGCGTCGGACTCGCGGATGTGGCTGAGGAACTTGTTGCCCAGGCCCTCACCCTCCGAGGCGCCGCGGACGATGCCGGCGATGTCGACGAACTGGACGGTGGCCGGGATCGTCTTGGCGGAGTTGTAGAGCCCGGCGAGCTTGTCCAGGCGTGCGTCCGGTACGCCGACGACCCCGACGTTCGGCTCGATCGTCGCGAACGGGTAGTTCGCCGCGAGCACGTTGTTCTTGGTCAGCGCGTTGAAGAGCGTGGACTTGCCCGCGTTGGGGAGCCCGACGATTCCGATGGTGAGTGCCACGGGCGTCAAGAGTACGCGGGTCGGGGCGATTGACCCCAATTCAGATCAGGAAGGACTCCAGTTCGGCGTCGTACCAGCGCGAAGTACGGCCCAGTGAACGCATGCCGAGGCGGCGGCAGACGGCGAGCGAGGCGACGTTGTCGGGGCGGACGACCGCGTAGATCTGGGACAGTCCGGCGGTGAAGCCGTGCCGGATCGCGCCGCGCGCCGCCTCCGTGGCCAGGCCGCGACCCCAGGCGTCGGGGTGGAAGTGCCACCCGACCTCCACCTCACCTTGCGCCGCCGTACCGTCGGAGGGTTCGGGCAGCGGGACCAGCAGCACGGTCCCGGCAACGGTCTCGGTTGCGCGCTCGTACACGGCCCAGATCCCGTACGGCGGGTTCTGGTTCTGCTGGTTCCAGCGGTCGATCACGCGGTTCGCGCTGTCGCGGTCGGCCATCACCTTCGGGTCCGCGCCGAGCCAGCGCGCGACCTCCCAGCGCCGGTAGATGTCGAACACCCGGTCACCGTCGGCGGCCGCCCAGTCGCGTACGACCAGCCGGTCCGTCTCGTAGACCACCTTCGGTTCCATGGCTGCACCTCCCCATCGAATCTCGATAGGTATCCGGTCGAACCAGTCGGGGGCAAGTAACGTCTCCAGTCTGTGACCAGTTGGAGAAAGCTCGCCGCGGAACGCTCACGCTTCGTGTTCGGTTGCCTGCAGTTCCTGCGGTTCGGCCTGCTCGAACTGGTCTCCTGTCTCTTCCCGGCGTTCCTCTTCGCCGGTCTCGCGATCTCCAAGTACGTCGACCTGCCGATCGCCCGGTACGACGCCCTGCTGATCTACTGCCTGGCCCTGACGTTGCTGTTCTGGGTGGTGCGCCTGGAGACCTGGCGCGAGGTCGCCGTCATCTTCGGGTTCCACCTGGTCGGCCTCGGGCTGGAGCTCTTCAAGGTCCGGATCGGCTCCTGGCAGTACCCAGGTGACGCGGTCACGAAGGTCGGCGGCGTACCGCTCTTCGCCGGTTTCATGTACGCCGCGGTCGGCAGCTACATCTGCCAGGCCTGGCGGCGGTTCGATCTCCGGGTCAGTGGATATCGCCCGGTCGCGACCACGATCCTCGCCGTACTGATCTATGCGAACTTCTTCACCCATCACTGGATCCCCGATCTGCGGATCCCGATCGCCCTCGCACTGCTGTGGGTGCTGCGCGGGACCTGGGTGTTCTTCACCGTCGGAGTACGGCGCTATCGGATGCCGCTCGCGGTGTCGTTCGGGCTGATCGGCTTCTTCTTGTGGATCGCGGAGAACTTCGGCACGTTCCTCGATGCGTGGAACTATCCGGACCAGGTCGACGTGTGGCGGCTCGTGCATCCGGCGAAGTTCGGCGCGTGGGCGTTGCTGGTCAGCATGAGCTTCGTGCTGGTCGCAAGTGTCAAGGCACTCGAGGGCAGGCTCTATCACCGCGGTGCGCCGGCAACCGTGGCGACGCCACGTGCGACTGAGGTCACAACGCCTTCAGATACAGGCGATCGTGAAGCTGCTGAGACCTCACCGCAACACGAGGATGCCAACCACAGCAGGGGTTGAGGCGTCTTCTCACTGTGAGGCTCCTGAGGGGGAGCAACTGGGGAACATCCGCCTGCTGAAGAGGAGCATCATCATGTCCCGAAGGTTCGCCGCATTCATCGCGACCGGGGTGGCGATGGTGATCGTCGCCGGTGCGTTGCTGGTCCTGGCGACGGGACACGAACGCCAGCCGAAGCCGACCGCCGCGAGCACACAGACGTCACCGCCACCGAACAACGCACCGGCCAGCGAGCCGTCCGGTCAGCCGACCCAGACGCCGAGCACGCCGCCGTCGACGCCGGGCAAGCCCGCTGCTGATCCGACCGCGAGCCTGGTGAAGGACAAGAACAAGAAGGTCCTGTTCTTCAGTTTCGACGACGGCCCCGATCCGTACTGGACGCCGAAGATCCTGCAGGTGCTGGCGAAACACAACGCCCACGCGACCTTCTTCCAGCTCGGCAAGATGGAGGCCGAGCACCCGGGACTGCGTGAACAAGTGCTTGCCTCCGGCAACGCTATCGGCAGTCACTCGATCTCGCACCCGCAGCTGACCGCGATCTCGGCGGCCGAGCGGCACCGCCAGATCTTCGACGGACCGAAGTCCACCTGCTTCCGCCCGCCGTACGGCGCGAGCAACCCGAAGGTCCGCGCGGACATCAAGGCGGCCGGCATGGTCGAGGTGCTCTGGGACGTCGACCCGCGCGACTGGGCCCGGCCCGGAGTCAACGCGATCGTCCAGAACATCATGAACAACGCACACAACCACAACATCATCCTGATGCACGACGGCGGTGGTGACCGCGGGCAGACCGTGCACGCGCTCGACAAGGCGCTCACGTTGCTGGCCGCGAAGGGCTACTCCTTCCTCGCGATGGACTGCAAGCAGCCCTGACCAAAGGTGCTCTCGGCAACCGCCTGACCTCCGATGGGGTCAAGCGGTTGCCGTTGGCAAGAGATCAGCCGGCCTGGGGCGGGGCCAGCGGCGGATGGTTGGGCGTGTCGGAGATTGGCCAGCGGCGGATGGGCTCCTGGTCGTCGGCCACGAGGAACTCCGGTGCGGTCAACGGCCGAACCGATGCCTCGATCGACTCCATCGCGGTGAGCTCGGCCTCGGTGACGTGCAGGTCGCGGAGCTTGCGGGCGGTGATGAAGACCCGCCGCTCGAACGACCCGACCGTCCCGTTGTAGGCCTCGACCGCAGACGTCAGCGATCGGCCGACGCGGCCCAGGTGGTCGCCCATCACCGAGAGCCGGTCGTACAGCTCGCGGCCGAGCTCGAAGACCTGTTGGGCGGACTCGGTCAGCGCCGACTGGTTCCACGCGTACGCCGCCGCACGCAAGGTCGCGATCAACGTCGTCGGCGTCGCCAGGATCACCCGACGCTCAGCCGCATACTCCAGCAGCGAAGGCTCCACATCGAGCGCCGCGGACAGGAACGACTCCCCCGGCACAAACAGGATCACGAACTCCGGCGACGGCGACAACCGCGTCCAGTAAGCCTTCGCGGCCAACTGGTCGACATGGATCCGCAGATGCCGGGCATGCGCCCGCAACCTGTCCTCCTGGAAATCCGGGTCGTCGGACTCCGCCGCCTCCAGGAACGCCGCCAACGGCACCTTGGAGTCGACCACCAGATTCTTGCCCTCGGCCAGCCGTACGACGAGGTCCGGCCGCAGCAGCCCGTCCTCGCCGGAGCCGGACGTGCTCGTCTGCTCGGTGAAGTCGCAGTGCGCGACCATCCCGGCCAGCTCGACCGTCCGCCGCAGGTGCATCTCGCCCCAGCGCCCGCGGACCTGAGGTTTTCGGAGCGCGGTCGACAAGGACGCGGTCTCGCGGCGCAGCGCCTCGCCGCTCATCCGCACCTCGTTGACCTGTTGGTGCAACTGGCTCTGCCAAGCCGCCCGGCCCTGCTCCAGCTGATTCAGCTGGGCGTGCAGCCGGTCGAGCGCCTCCTTGACCACAGCCTGGCCGCCCATCTGCTGCCCGACGGCCGTCCGCTCCTGGGTCAGCTCGACGACCCGATCCTCGGCCGCATCCCGCTCGGCGGTGATCCGGGCGAGCGCGGCGCCATCGCGGCCGCGCGCCCAGAGCACTCCGCCGCCCGCTCCCAGCAGCAAACCCACCACCAGGAACAACAGCACCAGTAATACCGTCGCGCCACTCATGTCACAGATGGTGCCGGACACCACCGACAGTTTTGGTTCACCTACCCGGTGTGGTCCGGCGATCTGTGAAAATCACCCGTTCCGACGGGCGCGATACTCGAGATCGGCGTCGATCGGGCGCATCACGGCGGCCACCGCCGCGATCGCCTCGGCGAGCGTCTTGCCCGCCTCGATCGCGTCGTCGAACGCCTTGTCCGCGCGCGCACGCTCATCCTCCGTCTGGACGCCGTACCGCAGCGACCAGATCGCCTGCCGGCGAACCTCCTGCCGGGTGGCGGCGCCTTCGTTCTTGATCTGCTGCATCAGGTTCTCGTACTGCCCCACGGTGAACAGCTCCTTCGGTGTCGTGCTGGCGGCTGCGAACAAAGCGGTGGTACTGATGCCCCCCGGGTCCCCGTGATTATTACCGGGAATATGGCTGTGGCCGTAATGACCGCCCCGGTTCAGCCAGATGGTCCGGCTGCGGGGTGACTCGGGCTCGTTGTGCGGCGGATCGGCGATGAAGCGCGGCGGCGGCCCGGCGGGCCAGACGTCCTTGATTCCCCAGGACCGCACCGCGGCCATGAAGGCCCGGTAGTTCTTCCCAGGCTTCCAGTAGCTGGTGAACGGCTTCGCGGCGCGGCCGATCACCTCGATCTGGATGCAGACCTGGCCGACCCGGTTGGTCAGCGTCGAGCCGTCGTTGCGCAACGCCCGGCCGCCGACGTCCAGCGGCATGAACTGACCCAGCCGGTCGGTCAGCGGGTCGTAGAGAACCTGCGGTTCGGCGGACTTGTTCTTCAGGACCCGGATCATCGACGACCAGACGGCCGACGTACCGGGATCAGCCTCGGTGGTGTGCCAGACCACCCGGGGCGGTGCGTTCGAGGTGATGTTTCCCCCGGGCGCGGACGGCGTTATCCGTTCCGCTCCGGGGATCCAGATCGTGCCTGCCATTGCTTCCCTTCCTCACTGAGTGATCTGGTCGACCCGAGCTTGATGATCTCCCGCTGGCAGCGACATCGCATGTCGGAGGGCGGCGGAGGGCGGAGACTCGTGGGCGACGCAGCGTGCTCGACGGATCACACATTGCTATTGGATCAAGTTGGCGCTGAGGGATCAAGGTGGCGGGAATCCGACAGCGGTGAGCGGTTGACAGCGTGGGGTGAACTCACGGGAGTATGAGAGCGCTCTCAGACCACCACGGACGGCGCCCTCCCGTCCCTCGCCGCCCGTGTGCTTCGCCTTCTCCCTGGGACAGATCTGAGGAGGAACAAGTGCGCAAAAGACTCCATCTCCCGGCGATCGTCGCGGCTCTGGTGACCGCGGCCGGTCTGCTCACCGTCGGCAGCAGCACACCGGCAGCGGCCGTTCCGGCCACCATTCCACTGAAAATCAGCAACAACTCGGGCCGTGGTGACGCCCTCTACATCTACAACCTCGGTACCAACCTGGCCACCGGCCAGCAGGGCTGGGCCGACTCGGCCGGCAACTTCCACGCCTGGCCGGCCGGTGGCAATCCACCTACCCCGGCACCCGACGCGTCAATCCCCGGACCGGCCAACGGCCAATCCATCACGATACGGATGCCGAAGTTCTCCGGGCGCGTGTATTTCTCTTACGGGCAGAAATTGGTGTTCAAACTGACCACCGGCGGCCTGGTGCAGCCCGCCGTACAGAATCCGTCGGACCCGAACCGCAACATCCTGTTCAGCTGGTCGGAGTACACGCTGAACGACTCCGGTCTGTGGATCAACAGCACGCAGGTCGACATGTTCTCGGTCCCGTACGCCGTCGGCGTGCAACCCACCGGCGGCACCACCAAGACCACCGGGCACCTGAAACCCGGCGGCTACAACGCCTTCTTCAACTCGCTCCGCAGCCAGCCCGGCTGGGGTGGCCTGATCCAGACGGCACCGAACGGCAGCACCCTCCGCGCGCTGTCTCCCTTGTACGGCGTGGAAACCGGCGGACTGCCGGCGAACGCGATGGACGACTACGTCAACCGGGTGTGGTCGAAGTACAGCTCGCAGACGCTGACCGTGACACCGTTCGCCAACCAGCCGAACACCAAGTACTTCGGTCGCGTCTCCGGCAACACGATGAACTTCACCAACAGCTCGGGCCAGACGGTCACGTCGTTCCAGAAGCCTGACTCGGCCAGCATCTTCGGCTGCTTCAAACTCCTCGACGCACCGAACGACCTGGTCCGCGGCCCGATCTCGCGCACGCTCTGCGCGGGCTACAACCGGTCGACGCTGCTGGTGAACCCGAACCAGCCCGACGCGAACAACGCGAACTTCTACCAGGACAGCGTGACCAACCAGTACTCGAAGAAGGTCCACCAGCAGATGGTGGACGGTAAGGCGTACGGCTTCGCCTTCGACGACGTCGGCGCGCACGAGGCCCTCGTCCACGACGGCAACCCGGCCCAGGCCTTCCTGACGCTGGATCCCTTCAACTAAAAGCCGATCCCACTATTGGCGCTCGACCTGTACACGTCGAGCGCCGATAGTGGACGGATGGTGAACGCGCCCGTCGATCCCCGCGCCCTCGAAGCCTCGCTGCGCCCGCACGGCGAATCCGTCATGCTGCCGCAGGCCGCCTACACCGATCCGGCCGTACTCGCTTGGGAACGGCGACACTTCTTCGCCGGTAGCTGGACCTGCCTCGGCCGCGTGGCCGAGTTGTCGGCCAGTACGCACCAGGAGCTGACAATCGGCGACATCAGCGTCCTGCTGACGTTCAGCGATCGGCCCCGAGCGTTCGCGAACACCTGCCGGCATCGCGGTCACGAGCTCCTGCAACGAGGCGAATCGAGTGACCGCCGGTCCGTGGTTTGCCCGTACCACGGCTGGTCGTACGAACTCACCGGCGCCGTGAAGGCCGCGCCCCGAATGGGCGCGTCGTTCGACCCAGCGCCGTACGGGCTGGTCGAACTGCCGGCCGAGGTCTGGCTGGGGTGGCTGTTCGTGAATGCGACCGGTACGGCGACCGCATTCGCCGACCACATCGGCGGGCTGACGGACCTCGTTGCGCCGTATGCGCCGGAGAGCCTGGTCCTCAAGGCCAGACACCAGTACGACGTCGCCTCGAACTGGAAGACGGTCGTGGAGAACTACCACGAGTGCTACCACTGCCCGCTGATCCATCCCGAGCTGTGCAAGGTGTCACCGCCGACCTCGGGCGACAACTGGAACCTGCCGGGCGCCTGGGTCGGCGGCCTGATGGACCTGCGCCCCGAGGCCGAGACGATGTCACTCGACGGTCGCTCGTACGGCGTCCTGCTGCCGGGCGTGGATCCGCGCCGGGTGAACTATCTCGGCCTGTTCCCGAACCTGCTCATCTCACTGCACCCCGATTACGTGATGACGCACCGGATGGAACCGCGCTCGCCAGGGCTGACGGCGATCGAGTGCTCCTGGTATTTCCCGGCCGAGGTGCAGGACCCGTCGTACGCGGTGGAGTTCTGGGACGTCACGAATCGCGAGGACTGGGCCGCCTGCGAGTCGGTGCAGCGTGGCGCCGAGTCGCCGCACTTCCGGCCCGGTCCGCTGGCTCCCGCGGAGGACGCCGTCTACCAATGGGTGACGATGATCGCCCGCGGGTACCTGGGGAAACCGTTGAGTCAGTAGCCGACGGTGAACCGGCCGCGGTTGTTCGCCGGCTTCTCGAACTCGTCGAGTACGGCGATCGCGAAGTCCTCGGCCGAGATGTTGTCGCCGACCGGCTCGTCCTGCCCGAGGCGGAAGGTGCCGGTGCGCTCGCCCGGCTGGATCACGAACGGCGGGTGCAGCATCGTCCAGTTCACGCTCTCGTCGGTGGCGCGCAGCGCCTCGAGGCCCTGGGCAACCGTCAGCGACTCCGGCCGGTACTCGGCCGGGAAGTCCGGGCCGTCGAGCACGCGCTGCCCGCCGATGGTCAGTCCACCGGCGCCACCCACGACCAGCAGGCGGGTCTCGGTACCGCGGACGGCCGCGATCAGGTTGTCGACCGCGTCGAGGTAGTCCTGGTGGTCACCACCCGTACGGCTCGGGCCGAGTGCCACGGCGACCACATCCGCGTCGCCGACGATCTCCTTGACCGATGCGACGTCGTTCGCGCTGGCCTGGACGCTCTGTACGCCGGCCGGGAGGTCGGCGCCGGAGCGGGTCACACCGGTGACCTCGTGCCCACGAGCCGCCGCCTCGGCCACGATCCGGCTACCGACCATGCCACTCGCGCCATAGACCGCGATCTTCATGCTGATTCCCTCCAGATGGATGAACTCTCAACTTGCTGCCGATAGTATCCATTGGTAACTGGCTACTTCAACGTGCTATAAGTACCTTGTGGTAACCAATGAGCAGTACGCACGCGGCGACCTCTTCAATCCCCAGTGCGGGACACGAGTGGTTCTGGACCGCATCGGCGACAAGTGGACCGCTCTGGCGGTGCTGCTGCTGCAGCACGGCCCGCTGCGTTTCACCGAGCTACGCGACGGCATCGGCAGCGTCGCGCCCAAGGTGCTCACCCAGACGCTGCGCCGGCTGGAGCGCGACGGCCTGGTCACCCGCGAGGTCTTCGCCGAGGTCCCGCCCCGCGTGGTCTACACGCTCACCCCGATGGGCAGCTCACTGATCAAGCCGCTCACCGCGGTCAGCGAGTGGGCCGAGGAGCACATCGTCGCGATCAACCACGCCCAGGCCGAGTACGACGCGGGCGTGTGAACGGTTAGCTAGAGCGTCCAGGCGTGGTCGGAGGTGCCGGTGGTCGGGCGGCCGGCGGCCTTCAGGTCTGCCCGGAGGTCCTTCGGCAGGGCGAAGGTGAGGCTCTCCTCGGCGGTGGTGATCTCCTGGACGTCGGCGTACCCACGCTCGGCGAGCCAGCGCAGTACGTCGCGGACCAGGATCTCCGGCACACTCGCGCCACTGCTCAGACCGACCGACTCGACCCCGTCGAGCCACTTCTCGTCGATCTCGGCGGCGTAGTCGACCAGGTAACCGGTCTTGGCGCCGTACTCGAGGGCGACCTCGACGAGGCGGACCGAGTTCGACGAGTTGCGGGAGCCGACGACCAGCATCAGGTCGACCTCGGGCGCCATCTTCTTGACCGCGACCTGGCGGTTCTGGGTGGCGTAGCAGATGTCGTCGCTCGGCGGGTCCTGGAGCAGCGGGAACTTCTCCCGCAGCCGCCGCACGGTCTCCATCGTCTCGTCGACCGACAGCGTGGTCTGGGACAGCCAGACGACCTTCTCCGGGTCCCGCACGGTGACGTTGGGTACGTCGTCCGGTCCGTCCACGATCGTGGTGTGCTGCGGCGCCTCACCGTGGGTCCCGACGACCTCTTCGTGGCCCTCGTGACCGATCAGCAGGATGTCGAAATCGGTCGCGGCGAACCGCTTCGCCTCGTGGTGCACCTTCGTCACCAGCGGGCAGGTCGCGTCGATCGTCTTCAACTGCCGCGCCGCCGCCTCCGCATGCACGACCGGGGACACCCCGTGGGCGGAGAAAATCACCGTCTCGCCCTCAGGAACCTCGTCGGTCTCGTCCACGAAGATCGCACCCCGGTCGGTCAGGGTCTCCACGACATACTTGTTGTGGACGATCTCCTTCCGCACATAGACCGGTGCGCCGTACAGGTCGAGGGCCTTCTCGACCGCCACGACCGCCCGGTCCACGCCGGCGCAGTACCCCCGGGGAGCGGCCAGCAGCACCCGCTTCGTCGCCACGGCGGTCGTCGTACCAGTGTCTTCAGGCTGGGCAGTCACAACCCCCATGGTACGGGGCGCGAATCAGCGCCTCCGGAGCCGCACCAACTGCGAAACCGCCAGCAAACAGGTGCAGATCGCGACTGCCAGCGCGGCATCCCCGAACGAAGTGAGCTCCGGACGCGGACTCCCGGTCCCCGGCCTTGTGAGCAGCATCACGGCGATCAACCCCGACAGTACGGCGATCGCCACCGGGATCCACGCGGTCACCTGCCGGCGGAAACTCGCGTAACCCAGCAGCGCGATCAGCCCACCCATCAGGACGGCGCCCATCGCCGCCGGATTCCCCGAGCCGCGGCCGGCCATCTCCCAGACCGTCCCGTACTCGTCAGCCGGCAGGATCGGCTGGAACGACAACACCATCGCGACCACAGCCAGCGGCGCGTACAGCCGCGCGTATCCCTCATTCACAGTCCATGTTGTACCAGGGGCCGGGCTCGAACCGGCGACCTCACCCTTATGAGGGGTGCGCGCTGACCAACTGCGCCACCCTGGCTAGTTGCTGAAGGCAAACATCCAGTACGTCGAGGAGCCGTCCGCCCTGTCCGGACGGCTCCCCCAGGAGGTGTTCTTCGCCTCAAGAATGCGCCGGATCGCCATTGTCCGCAAAGGAATTTCGGATCGCCCGGAAGTCGTCCGGGGTCAGACCGGTACGACCGTCGACAGGCCACACGACCTGGTGAGCTCCGGGAAAGTACGCGACATCCGCGTCCCCCACCCCGTCATCAACCCAGACGAACGAGCGATCGCCCACCCACTCCGCGACGTACGGCGTCTTCCAGGAACGGCCCGGTATCGGCGTACGGTCCGGCCAGAGGATGGTCGGCAGCTGCGGTAGGCCCAGGAGCGGCGACAGCAGTCGATTGGCCCCGTGCTCCCAACTGCTGGCCCAGACCAGGTCGAAAGTCGCTGCCAGCGCACGTAATTCCACCCCGTGGTGCGGATTGAGGTGCACCACCCAGCTCTTCGTCCCCTCGGCGATCTCGTGCCGGAGGTAGCCGGGTGGAGGCGGTTTGGTGTGTGGGTTCAGCGGGCCGTCGAAGTCCAGCAGGAGGAGGGGGCGCATGGGTCAGGGCTTGCGGTAGGTGAGGACTGCGACACCGCTTTCGTAGACCTGGTGGTCGGTGAGCTCGAGGCGACGGACGGCGAACGTGTCCGTGGTGAACAGTTTGATGCCCGCACCGATCACCACCGGATTGACCTTGATCACCAGGCGGTCGATCTCCGGCCAGAGCGTCTCGGCGAGGCCGCCACCGCCACACAGCCAGATGCCGAGGCCGTCCTCAGCCTTGAGTTCACGAACCCGCTCGACCGGATCGGTTGCGACGAACTCGACCGTCGGGTCCGGGCTCGCTGCGAGTGTGCGGGTGAAGACGAGGTTCCGGAGCCGCGGGTAGGCGTTGGTGTGGCCGTGTTCGACGCCGAGCTCCCAGGTCTTGCGGCCCATCAGGACGGTGTCGAAGACCCGGTTCTCCGCATCGATTCCGAGTGCGTCCCGGACCGCGCCAGGCAGTGTCTCCGGGTACGCCGTCAGGAGCGGAAGGGAGTGATCCCCCTGGGACAGGAAGAAGCCGCCGGGGCTGATGTCGGTCGGATCCCCGCCGCCCGGATCAGCGACGTACCCGTCGAGTGTTGACGCGATGAAGTAGGTCAGTTCACGCATGGATCCATCATCGCCCGCCCCGGACCAGGCGGGGTGCGGGGTTTTGTCGGCGGAGGGCCGTAGGGTCTGGGGGTGGCTTTGGAGACCTCCCCGGATGCGCCTGCAGCCGTTCGCACGATTGCGAACGGCATTGCGAGCTGGATCAATCAGCTCGGCGCGGTCTGGGTCGAGGGACAGCTGACCGACGTGTCGATCGGGCGTGGGACAACGACCGTGTTCGGCACCCTGCGCGACACCGACGCGGACATCTCGTTGCGATTCACCTGCAACCGACGGGTGTTCGAGGCAGTCGACCCACCGGTGACGGACGGGTCGCGCGTGGTCGTCAACGCCAAGCCGAACTTCTTCGCCCGCCGTGGCACGCTCGCGCTCGCGGTCAGCGAGATCAGGCATGTCGGGATCGGCGAGCTGCTGGCGCGGATCGAGCGGCTCAAGCAACTGCTCGCCGCCGAAGGGTTGTTCGCGGCCCACCGTAAGAAGCGATTGCCGTTCCTGCCGCACACGATCGGGCTGATCTGCGGGCGGGATTCGGCCGCAGAGCGCGACGTACTGGAGAACGCGAAGCGGCGCTGGCCGGCGGTCGCGTTCCGGATCGAGTATGCGTCTGTGCAAGGACCGGCGGCGGCCGGCGAGGTCATGCAGGCGCTGCGGAAGCTGGACGGCGACGAGTCGGTCGAGGTGATCGTGATCGCGCGCGGCGGCGGTTCGCTGGAGGATCTGCTGCCGTTCTCCGACGAAGGGCTGATCCGTGCGGTCTCCCAGGCGCGGACCCCGATCGTGAGCGCCATCGGCCACGAGCCGGACTCTCCGCTGCTCGACCTGGTCGCCGACCTCCGCGCGTCGACCCCGACCGATGCCGCGAAGCGGATCGTGCCGGACGTGCGCGAGGAGCTGGACGGCGTGCGCCTGCTGCGCGACCGCGGCCTGCGCGCCATCACCAGCTGGCTGGACCGCGAGGCGCACGCCCTGGCCGCGATCCGCAGCCGCCCGGCCCTGGCCGCGCCCGACTCGGGCATCCAGCGGCGCTCGGACGAGATCACCGCGCTGATCGACCGCAGCCGCCGTACTCTCACTCATCGTTTGGACCGCGCCGCCGACGACATCGCGCATCGCCTGGCGAGCGTCCGCGCCCTGTCCCCCAAGGCCACGCTGGAGCGCGGCTACTCCGTCCTCCAGCTCGCCGACGGCACGGCCGTCCGAGAACTGGCGCAGGTCGCAGCCGGCGACGTACTGCAAGCACGAGTCACCGACGGCCGATTCGCCGTGGAAGTCCAGCCCGAGGAGAAGAAGTGACGACCGAACGACCCGAGATTTCTTACGAGCAGGCACGGGAAGAGCTCGTCGAGGTCGTCCGCAAGCTCGAAGCCGGCGGCACCACCCTCGAGGAGTCGCTGGCCCTCTGGGAGCGCGGCGAGACCCTCGCCACCACCTGCCAGTCCTGGCTCGAAGGCGCCCGCGAACGCCTGACCAAAGCCCAGGAAGCCACCGAAGCAAAGACCAAGTGATCCGCCTTTGCTAGTGCGAGCTGCGCTGGCGGGCGACCTGCTCGGCGCTGCTGAGGCACGAGTCGCTAGTTGGCGAGCGGCGTTCGCCGGCATCGTGCCGCGGGACTTTCTCGACGGCATGGACGCTGAGGCCATCGCCACGTCTTGGGCGGGGAGCATCGCCGCTGGACGATCACGCCTGTACGTCGCCTTGGTCGCCGGCCGCGTCGTCGGGTACGCCGGGGTCGGGCCGGAGCGGGATCCGCGCGCACCGGCGAATACGGGTGAGCTGTATGCGCTCTACGTCCACCCGGATCACTGGGGCACTGGAGCCGGCCGAGCACTGACCGACGCCGCGCTGGCGGACCTTCGCAGTACTGGCTGCACGGCGGTGTGGTTGTGGGTGCTGGAGGCGAATGCGCGGGGTCGGCGGTTTTATGCGCAGTACGGGTTCACGGAGACGACGGATCGGACGTACTCGTCGTTGGGCGACCTGCCGGAGCTCAGGTTGTCAGTAGGGCTCTAGCGATCGCCTCCGTGCCTGTTTTGAGGCGGTCCAGGGCGAAGCCGCGGTTGCGGAGGGACTGGTGGAGGTCGGCAGCCAGCGGGGCCAGGAGAACGTGGGCGGTGTGATCGGCGTCGAGGGTGGGGCGGGCTTGCTCGACCAGGTGGGCCAGGTGGCGGTGCCAGAGGTTGTAGGAACCGATGCGGTAGCGGGCGCCGTCGGAGGCGTTTTCGCTGTCCATGAAGAGCTCGACGTGGCGGTCGAGGAGATCCAGGTACGCCGTGAGGAACGCGACCACGCGGTCGACCGCGGGAGCGCCGGGGCCTAGCGGGGGTGGGCCGGTCAGGATCTTGGCCTGGAGTTCTTGTTCGCGTTCGTCCAGGAGCGCGACAGCCAGGCCGGCGCGGTCGCCGAAGCGGCGGAAGACCGTTCCTTTGCCGACGCCTGCTTCGGCGGCGATCGCGTCGAGCGACACGTTCTTCACGCCGTACTCGGTGAAGAGGCGGTCGGCTGCCTCCAGTACGCGGAGGCGGTTGCGCCGGGCGTCCGCGCGTTCGGGGCGCGGGGTGCCGACGACCGGCAGCTCTCGTTGCGAAACGGACTGCGGTCCGTTACTGTCGCTCATAAGACGGACTGTAGTCCGCTAGAGCCTGTGGAGGAAGCATGAGCCACCCCGTCACCCAGCGCGCCCTGGCAGCCTGATGGCCTGGCTCATCCTGCTCGCCGCCGCTGCCTTCGAGATCGCCTTCGCCGTCAGCATGAAACCCAGCGAGGGCTTCACCCGCCTCTGGCCGACCCTCGGCGTCCTCGTCTTCGGCATCACCTCGGTCTACCTCCTCGGCCGAACCCTCGACCGCCTCCCCCTCGGCACCGCCTACGCCATCTGGACCGGCCTCGGCTCGGTAGGCGTGGTCACCCTCGGCATCATCCTGTTCAACGAACAACTCACCCCCACCCGCCTGGCCTGCATAGCCCTCATAGTCACCGGCGTCATAGGCCTCCGCCTAGCCGGCACCACCTAACCCACCTCGCAGACGGTCAAACCGTGCGCAGGTCGCCGACGTGCACCACCTTGTGCACCCACCAACCACGCGCCGACCGCGACGACGATCGACCCGTGCCCAAGGTCACCCGCGGAGCACCTTGAGCACCCACCAACCACAACTCGCGCCCGCAGCCGGCCGAACCGTGCCCAACGTCGCAGCCGACCACCACCTCGAGCACCCATCGACCACGTTTCAGGCGCGGCAATGGTCGAACCGTGCCCAACGTCGTACGAGCGGTGGGTGCACTGGGTGGCTCGGCAGCGGCCGGGGCGGATGTGGAGCGTGCGGGCGGACCCCCAGGCCATCACAACTGGCCGCCCAGCGGCGTTCCCCGCCTGGGCATGCGGTCGGCGTTCAGTTGTGATGGCGTGCAGGTCCGGACCCGCACCACCCACCAACAGCCCCGAAGCCCGGCCTGCGGGGCTGCCGCTGAGCGTGGGTCCGGTGTTCATCTGCACGTTGGACGGTGGTGGCGGTCCGCGGAGAGCGATCACCCGGAGCATCCGTACACGACCGGTCCGCTAGGCCCCTCCCCGCCGCCGGAGGAGCGGTCGCGCGGGGGCGGTGGATCGGCGCACACGGTCGAACCGTGCTCAAGGCCCACGGCACGCGGCACCTTGAGCGCCCCTCGACCATGTTGGAGGCGCAGGGATGGTCGAGCGGTGCCCAAGGTCGGGGCAGGCGGCACCTTGAGCACCCATCGACCACGTTGGAGGCGCAGAGATGGTCGAACCGTGCCCAAGGCCCCGGGCAGGCGGCACCTTGAGCACCCATCGACCACGTCGGCGGCGCAGAGATGGTCGAACCGTGCCCAAGGCCCCGGGCAGGCGGCACCTTGAGCACCCATCGACCACGTCGGCGACGCAGAGATGGTCGAACCGTGCCCAAGGCCCGGGCAGGCAGCACCTTGAGCGCCCATCGACCACGGCGGCGGCGCAGAGATGGTCGAGCGGTGCTCAACGTCGGGGGCAGGCGGCACCTTGAGTGCCCGTCGACCAGGTTGGGGGCGCGGGGATGGGTGAGCGGTGCTCAAGGT
>NZ_SMKA01000127.1 GCF_004348455.1 Kribbella albertanoniae | reverse complement strand
CATTGGACCAGATCAGGAGTGCTACTGGGGAGAGCGCTGCCATCGGTGGATTCCTTCCAGATTCGCTGGTCAGTCGTTTGCTAGTGACATCTCGTTCATGATGAGGCAGTCTCCTCTTTGTCGGAAACCGCTTGCTTAGGCCGCGTTGGAGGCAGGAATGCGCAGAATGCCAAGGTTGCTCGCGACTGTGGTGGTGATCGGGGTGGGGCTCGGCGGCGGGACCGCAGCCGCCGGGGGAGCCGGCTCGGAACCACAGCCGGTGCCCGTTCAGCTGGTCTCGATCACCGACTTCCACGGCTACCTCCGGCCGCCGTCGGTCGCGGACGGCGGGACGATCGCAGGTCCGGACGGGAAGGCCCAGGTGGTCGGCGGTGCGGCGTACCTGGCGACGCATCTGAAGACCATCCGCGCCGGGCACCGGAACTCGATCATGTTCGCTGACGGTGACAGCTTCGCCGGCTGGCCGTTCGAGGTGGACGCGCACGCGGACGAGCCGACGATCGAGACGCTGAACGCCCTCGGCGTCGAGTTCTCCAGCGTCGGCAACCACGAGCTGGACGTGTCGAAGAGCTTCCTGGTCGACCACATGGCCAAGGGCAAGTGCTTCGGGACACCCGGCGTGGACAGCTGCTTCACGGACTCGACCGGTCGCCGCTTCCACGGGGCCGACTTCGACTTCCAGACCGCGAACATCGTCGATCAGAAGGGCCGGCCGATCGTCGCGCCGTACACGATCCGGTGGGTGCGCGACCACGGCCGCAGCTACCCGGTCGGCTTCATCGGGCTGACGGTTCCGGACGCGCCTGTCGGCAGTACGTCGTACCAGCCGGATCTGAAGGCACTTGACCCGGTCGAGTCCACGAACCGGGCCGCGGCCGAGCTGACCCGGCGTGGGGTGAAGGCGATCGTGCTGAACATGCACGAGGGCGGGACCGACGCGTCGGCGACGTACAACAACTGCGTCAACCCGACCGGTCCGGCGATCGAGCTGGCCCGCAGGGTGACTCCGCAGATCGACGCGATCGTCACCGGCCACTGGCACTCTGCGTTCAACTGCAGCATCCCCGACCCGGCCGGCAATCCGCGCCCGGTCGTCGAGGCGGCGAACCACGGCCGGCTGTTCAACGAGATCAACCTGCAGCTCGACCCCCGGACGGGTGAGGTCCTGCGCGACCGGACCACCTCGACCAACCACGCGGTGACGCGCGATGTCACCCCGGACCCGCAGCTCCAGAAGATCGTCGACTACTGGTCGGCCGCGGGAGATCGCAAGTACGCCGAACCGGTCGCGACCGTCACCGGCGACTTCACCCGTACCCCGAACGCGGTCGGCGAGAGCACGATGGCCGATCTGGCGGCCGACGTACACCTCTGGACCGCTCGCAAGAAGGGCCCCGCCGACCTCGGGTTGATCGCGGCCAAACCCGCCATCGGATCCACCGCATTACGAGGCGACCTGCTGGTTGCCAACAGCAACAAGCCGGGTGACGCGGACGGCCGGGTACTGCTCGGCGAATCGTGGGATGCGTACGGCTACGGCAATCCCGTGCTGACCGTGAGCCTCACCGGCGCCGACCTGGACACCGTACTCGAGCAGCAGTGGCAGACCCAGCCGAACGGCACGGTGAAGTTCGCGCCGCTGGCCCTCTCGAAGAACGTGAAGTACAGCTTCGACGCGAGCCGAGCGGTCGGAGACCGAGTGGATCCTAAAGACGTCCTGATCGACGGAGCGTCACTGGATCCGGCGAAGACCTACCGGGTCGCAGCACTCGCCTACACGGTGATCGGCGCGGACGGTTACACAGCGTTCAAGGCGAACTACACCGACCCTGTCCGCAACGACACTGATCACGAGACCTTCGCGTCCTACCTCCGGGCGCACAAGACGCTCACTCCGGCACCGCTCGACCGGGTCGCGCAAAAGGGCTGACAACCATTGCCCCGGCCGCTCCGTACTCATCGGTGACGGAATGAGTGAGGGGACAACGGATGGCGCGAGCAACAAGGGACGAGGAGTTCAGCGAGTACGTCGCCCAGCGGCGTACTCAGCTGCGCCGGATCGCCTACCTGCTCTGTGGTGACGTGCACAAGGCGGAGGACCTGGTCCAGACGGCGTTGATGAAGCTGTACGTCGGCTGGCACCGGGTGCACCGCGAGGGCAACCTCGACGCCTATGTACGGCGGATCCTGGTGAACTCGGGGATCGACGAGAGCCGCCGGCCGTGGCGCCGGGAGGAGTCCGGGCTGGACGGGCTGGATCCGGTCATGGAGGAAGGGCTCGCGGTCGAGGACCGCCGGGCGCTGATCGAGGCGCTGGCGAGTCTGCCGCTCGGTCAGCGCCGAGTGGTGATCCTGCGGTACTTCGTCGGCCTGTCCGTCGACGAGACGGCCACCGACCTCAACTGCGGCACCGGAACCGTGAAGAGCCAGAGCGCGCGTGCCCTCGCCCGACTGAACGACTTGCTGAGTGCCCAGTTTCGGGCTGTAGGAGGACAGCGATGATCGACGAGCAGCTGCTTCAGGACCGACTGACCGACGCCGCCGCCGCGCAGGACGACCTGCTGCCGCGCTCAGTCGCCGACGACCTGGCTGCCGGTCGCCGCCGTCTCCGCCGGCGCCGGTTCCTGGCCGGTGGTACGGCGCTGATCGCGGCCGGCGCCGTCGCGGTCGCCACGATCGGCGTGAGCGGCGCACTGCGGAACACCGCGCAGCTCGAGGCGCCGACTGCCACTCAGCAGGCGCCGGTCAGCACCCCCTCGGCCGTGGCGAAGCCTCAGAACGTTGCGAAGCCTCAGAACTTCGACGGGCTGATGAAGAGCCTGATGTACAAGCACTTCGATCCCTCGAAGAAGCACCTGAACTTCACCACCGGCCCGTTCACGATCAACACTGAGCCGGGCTACCGCGGGACCCTGCGCAAGGTCGGCTGGAACGCGAAGGGGGACAAGGGTCAGGGGATGTTCCTGATCGGGCTCGAGCGCTCGGCGACGCCCGCGGGCAACACCTGTGGTTCGTACTTCGAGAGTGAACCGCGGCCGGTGATCTGCCGGCCGGTGACGCTGCCCACCAGCCGGCCGGCGATGATCGGCAGGCAGGGCCGGATGATCGAGTTCAGCTACCGCCAGCCGGACGGCGAATTCCTGTACGTCGCGGTGGACCCGGTGTTCCGCAACAACACGAACATCGCGTCCAAGCAGATGGTGATCACCGACGCGCAGCTGTTCGCGTTCGCCACCGACCCGGCACTCAACCTGCCGCCGCTGACCGGGAAATAGCAGGTAGCGCAGCCGCTACCCCGGAACGGGCGCCTCGGCGGCCGACAGACATCCCGTCCGTTCCTACTGTCGAAGCATGTGGAAAACAGCAGCGGTTGCCGTGGCCATCGCAATAACGGCCGGTGGGCTGACACCGGCCGTCGCCAGTGGACCTCGTTGGGGCCCCTGCGATGACGAGGCACTGCGAGCCGCGGGAGCGGACTGTACGACGGTGCGCGTGCCACTCGATCACCTGAATCCGGATGGGCGCTCGGTGCAGCTCGCGGTCTCGCGGCTGAAGGCGGACCCGGCCAAGCGGCGCGGGGTCCTGCTCACGAATCCAGGTGGCCCCGGCGGACCAGGAACGACGTACCCGCTCGATCTGAAGCCGTTGCTGGGGGAGGTCGCGCAGCAGTACGACGTGATCGGGATCGACCCGCGGTTCATGGGCGCGAGCGATCCGGCCGACTGCGGTCTGGTCCGGCCGAGCGATCTCTTCCGATCGTCGCTGAACCGGCAGGACTTCAACAGGGCAAGCAAGTTGGCGGCGAAGTTCGTGGCCGGGTGCAACGGCAATCGGTTGCCGTACGCAAGTATCCGGAACGTTGCCCGCGACATGGATGTCATCCGGGCGGCGTTGGGGGAGCAGAAGATCTCGTACTACGGGGTGTCCTGGGGCGGGGATCTGGGTGTCGTCTACAGCCAGTTGTTCCCGCAGCGGGTCGATCGGATGGTGGTCGACAGCGTGACGGATGTCGAGGGATCGGAGTACCACCATCTCGCGACCGGTGAGCGGGCCGAGGCGGCGTTCGACGAGTGGGCCGCGTGGGTGGCGTGGCGGGACGATCAGTACCACTTCGGGCGGACTGGAATGCAGGTCCGTGCAACCGTGAAGACCATCACGAGTCTGGACAGTGCGGTGCTTCCCTGGGCGCTGCAGTCAGCGCTCGGAGATGAGACGGACCGGCACCTGATGGCGCGGAACGTCCGCGCGCTACTCGACGGGAAGTCGACGGCTGAGCTGGACGCGTGGAAGCAGCAGTACTTCAGCACGGATCCGATGCTCAGCCGGTTCGCCGCAGCATCGGTCGCGTTCACCTGCAACGACAACGGGTGGCCGCGGGGGAGTACGCCGTACTGGCGGGATGTGCAACGGACTCGCGAGACCGAGCCGTTGTTCCACATGACCTTCTTGCCGTGTGCGTTCTGGAAATACCACACGAGTGAGCCGGAGCTTGCCATCGGCAACGAGGTGCCGATGCTGATCGTGCAGGCGGAGCGGGACAACATTCCGCTGCGGTGGGCTCAAGAACTCCACGCGAAGCTGCCGAACTCGACGCTGAAAACGATCGACCGTCGTGCTCATGGTGTCTACGAGTACGTGAGCACGACGGTCAACGACTACCTGTTGCGGTGAGCTTCGGCGAGTTCCTTCAAATAGAGGGCGCTCTGCTTGGGGATCCGGGCCTGGGTGTCGTAGTCGACCCGGACGATGCCGAACCGCTTGACGTAGCCGTAGGCCCACTCGAAGTTGTCCAGCAGCGACCAGGCCAGGTAGCCGCGGATGTCGGCGCCCTGGTTGATCGCCTCGGCGACGGCGGCCAGGTGGGTGGTGAAGTACTCGGTCCGGCCGTCGTCGGCGACAAACCCCTTCTCGTCGGGAATGTCTTCGAAGGCCGAGCCGTTCTCGGTGATCACCATCGGCAGGGTCGGGTAGTCCCGGGCGATGCTGAGCAGTAGGTCGGTGAAGCCCTCGGGGACGATCTCCCAGTCCATGTGGGTCTTCGGCCGGCCCAACGGGATGGTGCGGCTGATCGGCAGGCCGTTCTCGTCGACCGTGCTGCCGTCCTCGGCGTACCCGCTGAACTTCTGGCTGAAGTAGTAGTTCACCCCGAGTACGTCGATCGGCGCCGAGATCAGCTCGAGGTCGCCGTCCTGGACGGGGATCTCGACACCTTCCAGCGCCAGGTCCGCGACGATGTCGGCCGGGTAGCGGCCGTGCACCAGCGGGTCGAGGTAGATCCGGCGGCCCATGCCGTCGGCGCGGCGGGCAGCCTCGGTGTCCGGCTCGGCGTCACTGGCGGGGTACGCCGTCGCCACGTTGAGCGTGATGCCGATGTCCAACTTGCGCGGTGAGGCCTCGCGCATGGCGGTCGTGGCAAGCCCGTGCCCGAGCAGCAGGTGGTGGACGGCGGCGATCGCGGCCGGGTACTCCTTGCGGCCCGGTGCGTGCAGACCGTACGCGTAGCCGAGCATCGCCGAGCACCACGGCTCGTTCAGCGTCGTCCAGGTGTTGACGCGATCCTTCAGCGCGTCGAACACCATCATCGAGTACTCCGCGAACCGGTACGCCGTGTCCCGGTTCGGCCAGCCGCCCGCGTCCTCGAGCTCCTGCGGCAGGTCCCAGTGGTAGAGCGTCACCCACGGGTCGATGCCCTGGGCAAGCAACTCGTCGACCAGCTTGTCGTAGAAGCCCAGACCGGCCGGGTTGACGGGACCCTTGCCACGCGGCTGGACCCGCGGCCACGCCACCGAGAACCGGTAGGTGTCGAAGCCGAGACTCTTGATCAGGGCAACGTCTTCGGGCATCCGGTGGTAGTGGTCACAGGCGATGTCGCCGATGTCGCCGTTGTCGATCGCGCCGGGCACCTGGCAGAAGGTGTCCCAGATCGACGGCGTCCGGCCGTCCTCGGCGATCGCACCCTCGATCTGGTACGACGAGGTCGCGACACCCCAGCGGAAGTCGGCCGGCAGACCCGCGATCAGATCTGCGGCCGCCCCCGACACGGACGTTGTACTCATAAAGTGTGGCCTTTCACGAAGTTGGGAGGGATTAACCGACCGGAACCCGGCCGGGGAGCCAGCAGGCCACGGACCGGCTGGGGTCGTTGCGGGCCGAGGGGATCCCGAGCAGTGGGACCTCGTCGGAGCAACGGTCGAACGCGTGCGGGCAGCGCGGGTGGAACGAGCATCCCGACGGCATCCCGCGCAGGTCGGGCGGTGAGCCGGGGATCCCGGACAGCTCCCGGCGCGGGCCACGCAACGCCGGGAAGGACTTCAGCAGTCCTTCGCTGTACGGGTGCAGCGAGTCCTTGTACAGGTCGGCGGACTTGGCTTCCTCGACGATCCGCCCGCCGTACATGATCGCGATCCGGTCGGAGAACTCGACCAGCAGCGACAGGTCGTGGGTGATGAACAGCACCGAGAAGCCGAGCCGCTCGCGCAACTCGACCAGCTGGGCCAGGATCTGCCGCTGCATGACCACGTCGAGCGCGGTCGTCGGCTCGTCCATGATCACGACCTGCGGCTGCAGTACGAGCGCCATCCCGATCATCACGCGCTGCCGCATACCGCCGGACAGTTGGTGCGGGTAGGCGTCCATCCGGTCCGCGGAGATGCCGACCAGCTTGAGCATCTCCTGCGCGCGGGCGGTCCGCGCCTGCGGACTCAGATCCGGCTCGTGGGCCTTGATCACGTCGAGCATCTGAGTGGACACCTTGTGCACCGGGTTGAGCGAGTTCATTGCCCCCTGGAACACGATCGACGTCTCGGCCCAGCGGAACGCCCGCAACTCGTGGTCGGTCAGCGCCATCACGTCGTACGGGTCACCGCCCGGCGGGTGGTAGATGACCGAACCGCCGCTGATCACCCCGGGCGGCGGCAGCAGCCGGGTGACGCCGTACGCGAGCGTGGACTTGCCACTCCCGCTCTCACCGGCGAGCCCGAGCACCTCACCACGATGCAGCGTCAGCGTGACATCGCGGACCGCCTGCACGCCCTGGTCGCCCAGACCGTAGTCGACGCTGAAGTCCTTGATCTCCAGAACAGGTTCTTTGACACTCATGCTGCGTCAACCTTCTTCCGTACGACGGGAGTCGGCGGAACCGCCTTGGTGCCGAGAACCGGGGTGAAGCCGACGCGCATCCGGACCGAGTGACCGTCCTTGGTCTTGAGCCGGGTGTGACCGCTGCTGCGCAGCCGCGGGCTGACGAACTCGTCGATCCCGAAGTTGATCAGTGACAGCGCCGTCCCGAGGATGGCGATCGCGAGACCGGCCGGGACGAACCACCACCAGGCACCCTGGGCGAGCGCCTGCTGGCTCTGCGCCCAGAACAGGATGGTGCCCCAGTTCCACTCGGAGATGGTCGAGATGCCGATGAAGGCCAGGGTGATCTCGGACATGATCGCGAAGATCACCGTCCCGACGAAGCTGGAGGCGATGATCGCGGTCAGGTTCGGCATGATCTCGGCGGTGATGATCCGCCAGGTGCTCTCGCCCGTTGCCCGTGCGGCCTCGACATAGTCACGCCGACGCAGGGACAGCGTCTGGGCGCGCAGTACTCGAGCACCCCAGGCCCATGAGGTGAAACCGATGACCAGGGCAACCATCAGGTCACCCGCGCCCGGGATCGTCGAGGCCACGATGATGATGAGGGGCAGGGCCGGGATGACCAGGAAGACGTTCGACAGTGCGGACAGACCCTCGTCGGCCGCGCCGCCGAGGAAGCCCGAGCTGACCCCGATCAGGATCGACAGCGCGGTCGCGACGAGACCAGCCAGCAGGCCGACGAACATCACGCCCCGGGTGCCGACGAGCATCTGACTGAAGATGTCCTGGCCGAGGTGCGTCGTACCGAACCAGTGCTCGGACGACGGCGGCTGGATCAGGTCGCTGCTGCGCGCCGACGGGTCGTACGGCGCGATCCAGGGGCCGATGATCGCGATCAGGCAGAAGAATCCGAGCGTGATCAGGCCGGTCGCGGCCTTGCCGTTGGCAACGAACCGCAACCGGCGGCGCTTGGCCGGCTGCGCCTCGACAGCGGGGCCTTCCGGGCTGACCGCGGTGACAGTGCTGGTCGGTGCGGACATCTCAGCCCTCCTTCCGGGTGCGGGGATCGAGCATCAGGTAGGCGACGTCGGCGATCAGGTTCGCGACCAGGACCGACAGCGTGATGACCAGGAAGACGCCCTGCATCAGCGGGTAGTCCTTGGAACCGACGGCCTGGAACAGGTTGTAGCCGATACCGGGGTAGGAGAAGACGATCTCGACCAGCAGCGTGCCACCGACGATGAAACCCAGTGACAGTGCGAAACCGGAGACGTTCGGCAGCAGCGCGTTGCGCGCGGCGTAGCTCATCATCACGCGCTTCTCCGGCAGGCCTTTGGCATGCGCGACGGTGATGTAGTCCTCGGAGGCGACCGTCACCATCATGTTCCGCATGCTGAGGATCCAGCCACTGACCGACGAGATCAGGATGGTGATCGCCGGCAGCAGGCTGTGCTGGATCGCACTGCCCATGAACTCGGGCGTCCATCCCGGGACCAGACCGGGCTCGTAACCGCCGGACGACGGGAAGATGCTGTCCGGGCCGGCCAGCAGCGTGATCGCCAGCAGACCGAGCCAGAAGTACGGGATCGACGAGAGGAAGGTTGTTACCGGCAACAGACCGTCGAGCCAGGAGCCACGGCGCCAGCCGGCCAGTACGCCGAGACCGGTGCCGATCGCGAAGCTGGCCAGCGTGGTCAGGCCGACCAGGGCGATCGTCCACGGCAGGCTCTGCTGCAGGATGTCGATGACCGGGGTCGGGAAGAAGGTGAACGACAACCCGAGGTCGCCGCGGAACACCTGGCCCCAGTAGTCGACGTACTGGCTCCACATACTGGCGTTCTTGTCGAGGCCGAACAGGACGTACAGCGACTGGATCGCCTCGGTGCTGATCTGGCCCTGGTACTTGTTGATCAGCGAGGTGACCGGGTCACCGGGGATCAGGCGCGGGATGAAGAAGTTGATCGTCAGCGCGGCCCACGCGGTGAACAGGTAGAAGGCGATGCGTTGCAGAAGGAACTTCACTTGGCTGCTCCTTCCTCGTAAAGCCAGCAGGCAGCCCAGTGGCTTTGACCGTTGTCGACGACCGGCAGCTCGAAGCGGGGCGGCAGCTCGGTCGAGCACTTCGGCATCGCGTGCACGCAGCGCGGGTGGAACCGGCAGCCGGTCGGCGGTGCGATCAGGCTCGGTGGCTCGCCACTGCCCTGGTCCTCCGGAGCGCGTAGATCGCCGACGCGGTCCAGCCGGTCGGGATCCGGTGCGCTCTCGATGAGCAGCCGGGTGTACGGGTGCGCCGGATTCTGGGTGACGGTCTCGGAGTCGCCGCCTTCCACCATGCGGCCGGCGTACATGACCATGGTCTCGTCGGCGAAGTAGCGGGCCGAGGCGATGTCGTGGGTGATGTAGAGGATGGCCAGGTTCAGCCGCTCCTTCAGATCACGCAGCAGGTTCAGGACGCCGAGGCGGATCGAGACGTCGAGCATCGACACCGGCTCATCGGCCAGCAGGACCTCGGGATCGGCGCCGAGGGCGCGGGCGATCGAGACGCGCTGACGCTGACCACCGGACAGCTCGTGCGGGAACTTGTCCAGGTACCGCTCCGGGGGAACGAGCTGGACGCGCAGCAGCAGGTCGCGCAGGTTCTGCTCGAGCTCGGCGGAGTTCTTGCCCGCCCGGCCGTGGATCTTCAGTGCGCGGGTCAGGTGGTACCGGATCGTGTGCGTCGGGTTCAGCGACGCGAACGGGTCCTGGAAGATCATCTGCACCCGGCGGCAGTAGGCCCGGAACGCGCGACCGCCATGGACCTCGACGGACTCGCCACGCAGGCGGATGTCACCGTCGGTACGGCGGTGCAGTTGCGCGAGCAGCCGGGCCACCGTGGACTTGCCGGAACCGGACTCGCCGACCAGCGCGGTTACCCGGCCACGGCGGAGCGTCAGGTTCAGGTCGTCGACCGCGTGCACGACCTTGCGATCGCGGGTGAACAGGTCCCGGAGACCACGCCGTACCGGGAAGTGCTTGGTGAGGCCTTCGGCCTCGAGAACTACTTCAGGGACCACCACTGGGGCCACCGCTGGGCCGGTCACCGTCATGATTACAGGACTCCTCGCATCGTGGCACCGCGGCGCCGGGAGCTTCGAGGGCTCCCGGCGCCGCGGTCCGGACTCACTGAGAGCCGGCGGGCTTCAGGTTCAGGACGATCTGCAGAGCGTTCTGCTGGGTCGGCTGACCCGGCGCGTACGAGTTCTGCTCGTCCGGCCACCCGGTCCAGTTCTTGGTGCTGTAGAGACCGCCGACGTTCGACGCCGAGGTCGGGATCACCGGCATCTGCTCGACCATGATCTTCTGCAGGCCGTTCAGCGCGGTCTGCCGGGTCGCGTCGTCGGTGGCATTGGCGTAGGTGTCCAGCAGCTTGGTCGCCTCCGGGCTGTTGAACCGCCCGTAGTTGCCGCTGATCCCGCCCTTGCCGACCGGCTTGAGGATCTTGCCGTCCATGATGTTCTGGTAGATGTCGTACGGCGTGGAGCCGCCGTTGGTCCAGTGCATCCCGGCCTCGAAGGTGCCCTCGTCGAAGGCCTTGAACCACGCGTCCTGGTTGGCCTTGTCGACGGTCGCCGCGATGCCGATCGTGGACAGGTTGTCCTTGATGATCTCCAGGTCGGTGACGTAGTCCGACCAGCCGGCCGGGTTGGTCAGCGTGATCTTGACCGGCTGGCCGGTCTTGTCCTTCAGGACGGTGCCCTCGAGCTTGTACCCGGCGGCGGCCAGGTCGGCCTTCGCGCCCTCGACGTCGACGGCGTGCTTCTTGTCCTTGTACTCCGGGGCGATGAACGACTCACCGGCCGGGGTCGGGATGCCGGTGACGGACTCGACCTTCGGGTAGAAGTACCCGGCCTCGCCCTGCATGAAGATGTCGTCGCGGTTGATGACCTTGTCCATCGCGCGGCGCAGCGCCGGGTCGTCGAACGGCTTCTTGGTGGTGTTGATCCAGAGGCCGTGGATGCCCAGGTTCGCCGGGAAGTACAGCTTGTGGTTCTTCGGGTCCTTGTCCTGGTAGACGGCCTTCACGTTCGGGACGAAGACGAAGCTCCACTCCGAGGCGCCGTTGGCCAGGGCGGTGGTCTGCGCGTTGTTGTCGTTGTACGACGTGTACCGCAGCTCCTTGACCTTCGGCAGCTCCTGCCAGTACGAGTCGCGCAGCTCCAGCGTCGTGGTCTGCGGGGTGAACGACTTGATCTTGTACGGGCCGGTGCCGACCGGGGTCTTCAGGGTGTCCTGGCTCGGGTCCTTGATCGCCGACCACTGGGCCTTCTGGATCACGAAGACGGTCAGGATCTTGTTCTGGTTGACGAACTGCGACCGCTCGAAGACCAGGTCGACCTTGTTCCCGGTCTGGGTGATCGTCTTGTACGGGATCGCGTCCGAGTTCAGGCCTTCGTTCTTCTGCCGGAGCTGGAAGGTGTACGCCACGTCCTCGGCGGTCATCGGCGTACCGTCGGCCCACTTCACGCCGTCGCGGATCGTGAACGACAGCTTGGTGAAGTTGGCGTCCCACTTCCACTCGGTGGCCAGCCAGGGCTTACCGGGCTCGGTCGGCTTGATCCCGTTGATCATCACCAGTGGCTCGAAGATCATCCATCGGTACCCGAGCGAGGCACCCGAGGAGGAGCCGAGGAACGGGTTGTGGTTCTCGGTCTGCGGACCGTTCGGCATACCCACGTTCAGTACGGTGGCGGCGGTGCCGGAACCGCTCCCGTTGGTCTTACCGTCCCCGCTACTGCAGGCAGCCATGGTGACTGCCGCGAGCAAGCCCGTCAGGGCCAGCGCGACGCTCCGTCGTGCTCGCATCGGTTCCTCCTGTAGATCTCTGTTTCGTGGCGGATGGTCCACCCCTGAGCCGGGTGGGCCAGTGCATAGTGGCGTGAAAGCGCTCTCATCGGAAGAGCGGACGCCTTAACAGATCGGTATCGAGGACTTCACCGGCGGCGGAGCAGGGGCAGCTGCCCCGCCGCTGGAGCCTCAGTGAGCGGACCGTCCGGCGGGGGCGGGCGGACTGGTCCTCGGGGTGGACTTGGGAGCGGTTGAGCTGCGGACGATCAGTGTCGTCGGCAGCACTTGGGGTTCCTCGGGCAACGGGGTCCCGCCGAAATAGCCCATCAGCATCCGGGCCGCGGCCTGACCCATCTGGCGCATCGGCTGATGCACCGTGGTCAACGGCGGTTCGGTGTGCTGGGCGTACGGGATGTCGTCGAAACCGACGACCGACACGTCGTTCGGCACGTTCCGCCCGGTCTCCCGGACGGCCTGGATGGCGCCGCCGGCGGACAGGTCGTTGTGCGCGAACACCGCGTCGAAGTCCAGGCGCTGGTCGAGCGCGTGCTGGACGCCGCGGCGTCCGCTCTCGTGGGTGAAGTCGCCTTCGAACACGAGTCTCGGGTCGAGCTCGATCCCGGCTTCGGCGTAGGTGTCGCGGAAGCCGTCCAGGCGTTCGTGGGTGCAGCCGAACCGTTCGACACCGGTGATCACCAGCGGCCGGTGCCGGCCGAGCTCGATCAGGTGCCGGGCGGCGGACTGGCCGCCGGCGTAGTTGGTGGTGGCGACGGACGGGAACTGGGGGCGGTGGTCGCGGTCGTCGATGAGGACGACCGGCAGACCCCGCGCGTGCAGCTGCTCGATGTAGGTGAGCGTGCCCTCGGGCTCGATCACCAGCAGGCCGTCGAACGACTGGGACGAGACCTGGGACGCGAACTGGTGCATGGATTCCGCACCGCGGTTGAACGTGAAGAGCAGCAGGCCGTAGCCCTCGCTCTCGACCACGTCGACCGCGCCTTGCAGCACCTCGCCCATCCACGGCCAGGTCAGCGACGGGACCAGCATGCCGACGACCCGGGTCCGGCCGCGGGCCAGGCCGACCGCCCGGGCACTCGGCACGTAGCCGAGCTCGGCGATCACGGCGCGGACCCGCTCGGCGGTGCGCAGATCGAGCTCACCCTTGCCGTTCAGGACGCGCGACACGGTCGTCTTGCTGACGCCGGCTCGTGCAGCGACGTCGGCGATGGTGATGGACACGCGGAATCTCCCCTCGGGCGGTGGGGTGGCGGATGTTGCTGCAGTGTTGCTTCCGTGTTCGGAACCGGTTTCGGAAGCGGTTCCGTAGAGTGAAGCCGAGTGACCCAGGTCTCGTCAATCACGGTGGGGTAACGAATCGCCACTTAATTCACGACTTGGAGAAAGCTGCCCCTTCCGGGTCGGCGGCCCGGCGTGATGGACTTCGGGGCAGCGGCCGACCGGAGGCCGGGGCAAGACAGGGGCTGGGCGATGGAGTATCGGCGGACGACGGTGCGGGACATGCGCCGGTCCAACCGATCGGTGATTCTGACCGGCATCTATCGCGACGGGCCGCTCAGCCGGCAGGAACTGAGCGTCCGTACGTCGCTCAGCGCGGCCAGCGTCAGCAACCTGGTGACCGAGCTGATCGCGGAAGGCGTTGTCGAGGAGGCCGGCTCGGTCGAATCCGAGGGCGGCCGGCCGCGCGTGCTGTTGCGGGTCGCTCGCGAATTCCGGTACGTCGTCGGGGCCGAGGTCGGCGAAACCCGGGTCCGGGTCGAGTTGTTCGATCTCGCGATGAACGTGCTCGCCACGGTCGACCATCCGATCGAGACGCCCGAGCCCGAAGTCGTCGTGAAGCACGTGCTGGAAGGGCTTGCGAGCGTTCTCGGTAGTTCCGGCGTCCAGGCTTCGACGGTTCTCGGGGTCGGTGTCGCGGTCTTCGGGATCGTCGATGCGGAGGCCGTCGTCCACGCCCAGACGCTGGGGTGGGACGCCGTACCGTTCGGTCAGATGCTTGCCGAGGGCACCGATATTCCGATCCTCGTGGACAATGGCGCGAACACGCTCGGCCAGGCCGAGATGTGGTTCGGGGCCGGCCGTGGCGCGACGGACGCAGTGGTCGCGCTGGTCGGCTCAGGTGTCGGCGCTGCGTTGGTCACCGGCGGATCCAGCTATCGCGGGACGCGCAGCAGCGCGGGCGAGTGGGGACACACCACGATCATGTACGGCGGCCGCGGGTGCCGCTGTGGAGCCCAGGGCTGCCTGGAGGCGTACGTCGGTGCCGAGGACGTGCTCGACCGGTATCACCAGGCCGGCGGGGAGTTGTCGACGTCCGACGAGGAAGCGGCGTTCGCGGAGCTGCTCGCGGCGGCGGAAACATCGGAGGTCGCGGCAACGATCGTGGCCGACACGATCGGCTATCTTTCGGCCGGCTTCGCGAATCTGGTCAACCTGGTCAACCCCGAGCGGATCGTCCTCGGCGGCTGGGCCGGCCTGTTGCTGGGGGAGCGCTACCTGCCTCGGCTGCGCGCGGAGGTCGGCCGGCATGCGCTTCGCCAGCCGTACTCCCAGGTCTCGATCGTGCTGTGCGAACTGGGCCGCGACGCCGTTGCTCTCGGCGCCGCGACCCTTCCGATCCTGCGGTTGCTGCAGGACGGCGGCGTACTGCCTCCGTCCAAAGTCCCTGCTGGCTAGGTGATGGTCCACTTCTGGTTGGCGCCGCCACCGCAGGTCCAAATCTGGGTCGGGGTGGCGTTCGCCGAATTGTTGCCGGTGACATCGAGACACTTGCCTCGGTTCACGATGTCGTTGTTGGCGTACGACCACTGCTGAGCGGTGTTGCCGTTGCAGGTCGCTATCTGCACCCGCGTGCCGTCCGCCGTACCGGCGTTCGCCACGTCGAGACACTTGCCGAGGGCACGGATCGTGCCGTCGCCAGGACGGCTCCACGACTGAGCCGCCGTACCGTTGCAGTCGTAGAGCTGCACCGTCGTACCGTCGGCGGAGTTGGCGCCTGCGACGTCCAGGCACTTGCCGGCGAGGCCGGTGATCTGGCCGTTGCCGCCTGAGCTGTCGAGGGTGGAGACGCGGACGTAGTCGACCAGCATCTGCTGCGGCATCACGGTGGTGCCGTCCGGGTAGCCCGGCCAGTAGCCGCCGACCGCGACGTTCATGATCATGAAGTGCGGACGGTCGAAGACCCACTGGTCGCCGCCGAGGTCGGCCGGCGTCCGGCGCTGGTACTGCACGCCGTCGACGTACCAGGTGATCACGTTCGGCGACCAGTCGACGCGGTAGGTGTGGAAGTCGTTGCGGAACGGTACGCCGTTCGGTGACTGGTACGCCGCGCCGATGCCCTCGGCACCGGAGTAGCCCGGGCCGTGGATCGTGCCGTGCACGGTGGTGGGCTCGCGGCCGATGTTCTCCAGGATGTCGATCTCGCCGTTGTTCGGCCAGTTGCCGCCCTGGCCCATCATCCAGAACGCCGGCCAGACGCCTTGGGTGCCGGGGATCTTGATCCGGGCCTCGAAGCGGCCGTAGGTCTGGCTGAAGGTCTGCGCGGTGAGCAGCCGGGCCGACGTGTACTCGCAGGTGCCGTAGTGGCACTGGAAGCCGCCGCTCTCCTTGCGGGCGGTGATCACCAGGTTGCCGGCGCCGTCCTTGGCGGAGTTGCGGGTGCTGTTGGTGTAGTACTGGCGTTCGGCGTTGCCCCAGCCGGAGCCACCGATGTCGTAACGCCACTTGTTCGAGTCCGGCGCCTGTCCGGCCGGACCGTCGAAGTTGTCCTCGAAAGTGGTGGCCAGTACGGCTTGCTCGGCCTGCGGCGCCTGAGGGGCCTGCGGCAGGGCTTGGGCTGGTGCTTGCAGAAGGGCGGCGCCGACGAGTGCGGCACCGGTCGCGAACAGGGCCGCGATGCGGGAACGCTGCAGTTTCATGCGTGCCTCAAATCTCCACGGGGGCGGTCGGGACGAGACAGGATTGTCGTTCGGGATTTGGTCCCGCAGCTTGCTGTGAGAACGCTTTCACGTCAAGACCGGGACTAAATAAAAGACCTGAAAAAAGTCCTGCTGTGGCGTTGACACCGGTGACCACCGATGGTTCCCTCGTGCTGACACACCGTTGCGGCGCGGGCAGACGCCACGACATCCCCCTGTCTGTCATGCCTTGCGTACAAGGGAGACCGCCCATGCCCGCGAACGGGTTGTTCCGTCCTGCCCACCGCCGACGCCGTGCCTTACCGGTCGCCGTGGCCGCGCTCTGCGTCGCCGCCACCGGACTCGGTTTCGGTACGGCGACCGCCCCGGTGGCCCAGGCCGCCGGCGAACAGGTCAACGTCTACCTGACCACCACGAACGACTCGGCCGGCCGGAATGTGACCCGCGGTCTGCAGCAGCAGACCCCGGTCAACTTCGGCCCGGCCGGCGGTACGGCGAACCAGACGATCACGGTCAACGAAAATACGACGTACCAGTCCTGGGAAGGTGGCGGCGCGTCCTTCGCCGACAGCTCCGCGTGGCTGCTGAACAGCAGCAACACGATCACGGCCGCGACCCGCGACCAGGTGATGCGGGACCTGTTCGATCCGGTCAACGGGATCGGACTCTCGTTCGTCCGGAACCCGATGGGCGCCTCCGACCTGGCCCGGTTCAACTACTCGTACGACGACACCTGCTGCGACCTGAACAACTTCAGCATCAACCACGACCTGGCGGACGTGGTCCCGCTGACCAAGCAGGCCCGGCAGCTGAACCCGTCGCTGAAGGTGATGGGGTCGCCGTGGAGTGCGCCGGCCTGGATGAAGGACAACAACAAGTTCACCAACCGCGGGTGGCTGAAGGCCGAGTACTACCCGATGTACGCGCAGTACTTCGTCAAGTACGTGCAGCAGAACGCGGCCCAGGGCAACCGCATCGACTACGTGACGGTGCAGAACGAGCCGACCTGTTGCGGTACCGACGACACCGGCTACGCGTCGATGAACTGGAACGGCGCCGGCCTGCTGAACTTCACCAAGAACCACCTGTTCCCGGCGTTCCGGGCGGCTGGGATCACCACCAAGGTGATGGTGCTGGACTACAACTGGGGCAACTACAACGACCTCGGCTCGGTCCCGCTGGCCGACGCGGCGCTGCGCAACGACCCGCTGTTCGGTGGGATCGCGTGGCACGGGTACGGCGGTGACGTGAGCCTGCAGACGCAGATCCACAACCAGTACCCGGCCGTCAACGCGTACATGACCGAGCACTCGGGTGGAACGTGGATCGCGAACCAGCAGGTCGAGGACATGAACAACCTGATCGACTACACCCGCAACTGGGACAAGTCGTGGGTGAAGTGGGGCATGGCGCTCGACCAGAACCACCTCCCGTACGTCGGCGCGGGGTGCAACGTGTGTACCGGCTTGGTGACGGTGCAGCGGGGCGGCAGCCGTGCGGGGCAGGTGGACAAGAACATCGAGTACTACACGATGGGTCACCTGACCAAGTACGTCCGGCCGGGTGCGCTGCGGATCGACTCGACCGCCAACACCTCGGTGAAGAACGTGGCGTGGAAGAACCCGGACGGGTCGAAGGCGCTGATCGCGTTCAACAGCACCGCTGGGTCGCAGTCGGTGCGGGTGAACTGGGGCTCGCAGTCCTTCATCTACACGCTGCCGACGAAGACGTCGGCGACCTTTGTGTGGAACGGCTCGCAGAGCGGCGGCGGTGGCGGTCAGATCACTGGTCTGGCTGGGAAGTGTGTCGACGTCGCCGGGGCGAACTCTGCTGACGGTACGGCGGTGCAGCTGTACGACTGCAACGGGTCGGCCGCGCAGCAGTGGACCCGTCCTGGCAATGGGACTTTGCAGGCGCTGGGCAAGTGTCTCGATGTCGCCGGTGGCGGCACTGCCGACGGCACCCGCGTCCAGCTGTGGTCGTGTGTTGCCGGGAGCCCGAATCAGCAATGGACCTACTCGAACAACGACCTGGTGAATCCACAGGCCGGGAAGTGTCTTGACGTGACCGGGAACAACTCGGCCAATGCGACTCCACTGCAGATCTGGACCTGCGGTGGCGGCGCCAACCAGAAGTGGACCATCTCCTGAGTTAGCCGTCTCTTCTGGTTAGCAGCCTTTTCTGCCAGTTGCCCGCCCGGCCGCCCCCGGGCGGGCCTTGGTATTTCGGCCGTACTGCCGCGCTATTTGACCCTCCGGCTACCGGAGGGTCCAAGCTTGTCGCATGACGGCGACAGTGACGGTTGGCGAGTTCTCTCGCATGACCAATCTCAGCGTGAAGACGCTCCATCACTACCACGAGATCGGGCTGCTCGCCCCGGCTTCCGTGGACCCGTCATCCGGGTATCGGCGCTATGAGACCGGCCAGGTGGGGCTCGCCCTGCTCATTCGGCGGTTGCGGGATCTCCGGATGCCGCTGGCCGACGTACGGGCTGTTGCTCTGTCCACCGATCGCGCCGCGCGCGAAGAGACGCTGCGCGCGCACCTCGATCGGATGGAAAAGGAGCTGGCGGGGACCCGAGACGTGGTCGCCTCGCTGCGCAGTCTGCTGACTGCTGGGCCTGAGCCGTTGCGTGTCGAGTATCGGTACGTTCCGCCGTTCCGCGCGTTCGGTGTGCGCGCTCATGTCGAGCGGGCGCAGATCGGGCCGTGGTGTGTGGACGCCTTCGGGCGGCTGGACGCACTGGCCTCGGCGCACGACATTCGCGCGACGGCGGGAGCGACGTACAGCGACGACTTCTTCACCGAAGACGCGGGTGAGGTGGTCGCCTTCCTTCCGGTCGATCCCTCCCAGGAGCCGGTGGACGGCTTCTCGCTGGTCGATCTGCCCGGGGGCTTCTTCGCGATCGCTGTTCATGCCGGCGCCATGGCCGACTTCGACCGAACGTACGGCGCGCTCGGATCCCACGTCGCCGAGCACTGCTCTGTCGCGCCCGGCCCCATCCGCGAGCTGTACGTCGTCTCGCCCGGGGACACCGCCGACGAATCCTCCTACCGCACCGAGGTCTGCTGGCCGATCCAGCAGCTTCCCCTTGATTCCCCTGTAGCGAAAGGCTGAACCATGTCCATCACTCTCGAGAGCGTCGCCTTCGACTGCACCGACGCTTCCAAGCTGGCGGCCTTCTGGGCCGGTGTCCTGTCGGTCGAGGTCGATGCTGAAGGCAACGAGTTCTTCGCCACCGTGAACCGCGCCGCGGACGCCCCCACCCTGATGTTCCTCCAGGTCCCCGAGCCGCGCACCGTCAAGAATCGCCTGCACCTCGACCTCGCCACCGCCGACTGGGCCACCGAGCTCGACCGCCTCCTCACCCTCGGCGCCCAGCGCCTCGACGAACACAACGAGTACGGCGTCCACTGGATCACCCTCGCCGACCCCGAAGGCAACGTCTTCGACCTCGCCGAACACAAGGCCTAGCCAGGGCTGAGGCCGGTGACGGTGAGGGCGAAGAGGCGGTGGGCTTCGGTGGCTGGGTCGGCGTAGTGCTCGGTGGCCAGGACTACGCCTACTGCCAGGGTGATGAGGTCAGTGACGGTGACGCTCGGGGTGATGGCGCCGTCGTGGATCGCGCGGTCGAGGAGTGGGGTCGCCGCTGTTTCGAGGGCCGCTGAGCAGCTGTTCTCGTAGATCGAGTCGGTGGCGGTGTTGTCGTAGGTGAGGGCCGCGGCCAGGCCGCGGGCCGCGACGCAGTAGGTGACCACGTCGCTCAGCCAGGTGAGCAACGCCGTGCGGCTGTCGTCCGCGGTGGTGAGGTCGTGGGCCCGGGTGGCGAGTGCGTCGATGCGTTGGTGCGAGACGGCCTCGAGCAGCGCGCGGCGGGTGGGGAAGTGCCGGCGAACAGTCGCTGAGCCGACTCCCGCCGTACGGGCGATCTGTTCGAGGGAAGCGTTGGCGCCGTGCGCGGCGACCTCTGCCTCGGCCACGGCCAGGATGCGCGCGTAGTTGCGCCGGGCGTCGGCGCGCTGCTGGTTCGGCATGCCGTCCTCTCAGTTGTTAAGTGGCGGGCCCCGCCATATAGTAGCCGAGAGGAAACGGCGGGCCCCGCCGTTTAGTTCTGAGGAGCGTTGATGACGGTGGAGTCCGCAGGTCCTGTTCTGGTAACTGGTGCTACTGGCAGGCAGGGCGGTGCCACTGCGCGCGCGTTGCTGGCGGTGGGTGTTCCGGTGCGCGCCTTGGTGCGTGATCCGGCGCGGGCGCGTGAGGTTGAGGCGCTGGGGGCTGAGCTGGTCGTTGGCGATCTCGGCGACCGCGACTCGGTGCTGGCGGCAGCGAAGGGGGTGCGGGCGGTGTTCTCGGTGCAGATGCCGCCGTTCAACGGTTCCGGATTCGACTTCGCCGCGGAAGTTGCCCAGGGCATCAATCTGGTGGACGCCGCGCGGGAGGCCGGGGTCCCGCAGTTCGTGCACACCTCGGTCAGCGGAGCCGGTCAGCATGTCGAGGCGCCCGGCTGGGCGGACGGGCGGTGGTCCGAGATGGAGGCGACGCTCAACGCGAAGGCCGCGATCCAGGACCACGTCCGTACGGCGGGTTTCGCGGACTGGACGATCCTGAAGCCGGCCTTCTTCATGGAGAACTTCTTGCCGGAGCTGAAGTTTCTCTTCCCGCGGGGGATTGATGGCGGCCTGGTCAGCGTGATCAAGCCCAGTACCAAGGTGTCTCTGATCGCCACGGACGACATCGGCCGGGCGGCCGCGGCAGCCATCGCCGACCCGTCCCGGTTCCACGCTGTCGAGCTCGAACTGGCCGGTGACTACCTCTCCATGGCCGAGATCGCCAAGACCATGGCTGAGGTTCTCGACGTACCTCTGGAAGCTCCGGATCTGACCGAATCCCAAGCCCTGGCAGCCGGTATGCCCCCGATGGGCGCCACCCATGAGTGGCTCAACGCCATCGGGCAGCCGGCCCGCCCCGAATACGCGCGATCGCTGGACCTCCCACTCACGTCCTTCCGCACCTGGGCTCGCGATCACCTTCTTTCTTAAGGGTTTTGGAGGTGGTGGGTTTCGTTGAGGGTGACGACTTGGTGGCTGTGGTGGGAGTCGTTGTGGCGGAGGGTGGTGATGCTGCCCGAGGTCAGTGGGAAGAAGGCGCGGTCGGTGGCGGCCTTGGGCATGCCTAGCCAGGCGAGGATCAGGTAGCTGGAAGCTGATCCATGGGAGACGATGATCTGGGTTTCCGCGGGGCGGGCGAGGATGTCGTCCAGGGCAGGATAGAGGCGTTCGACCAGGGCTAGCCGGGTTTCGGCGCCTGCTGGACCGTCGTGGTGGCCGAGGCGATCGCCGTACTCGGGGAGCGGGATGCGGCGCTCGGCGAGCCAGGCTTGAGGGCGGCCGTCGGCTTCGCCGTTGGTGCGCTCGCGGAGGCGTGAGTCGGTGTGGACGTCGACAGCGAATCTCTGGGCGAGGTGCTCGGCTGTCTGGGCGGTGCGGCGGAGGTCGGAGGAGTGGATCTCGACGGGCTGGTCGCCGATCCGGGTCGCCAGTACGTCGGCGATGCGTTCGGCCTGCTGGTGGCCGCGAGGTGTGAGTTCGGAGTCGTGCCAGCCACCGACGAGACCGTCGACGTGGTGTTGTGCCTCGGGATGGGTGACTAGGTAGACGTGTCTCATTGCTCGCTCCTTCGACCCTGGCTGCGCAGGCTCTGAGCGTCTCATGGGCTAGAGCTGCCTGCCGGGAAAGTGGCCGTGTGCAACAAAGGACTGTCCTCGACCTGGATTGCTGCGCACGTGCGATGTGACCTGCTTTTTCTCAGTGGGGGTGGGGTTTTCCCCCGATGGGTACCGTGGGTTTACCCCCGGGAAAGACGGGGGTTGTCCCCAAAGCGCGACGGGGTACCGCGCGCATAGGGTCCTCGACATGGCGATGACGAATCAGGTGATGATGACCGCGCTGCAGGCGACACCGGAGCCGACCGGAGGCGTGGCCGGGTGGGCCATCGACCTGATGGAGAAGCTGGGCGCGCCGGGCGCGGGCCTGGCCGTCGCCCTGGAGAATCTGTTTCCCCCGCTGCCCAGTGAGGTGATCCTGCCGCTGGCTGGGTTCGCGGCCAGCCGCGGGGATCTCGGTCTCGTCGCAGCCATTCTGTTCACCACGCTCGGTTCGGTGGTCGGCGCCCTCGCGTTGTACGGCGTGGGCGCGGTCTTGGGCCGGCACCGGACGCGCGCGCTGGCGGGGAAGATCCCACTGGTGAAGGTCGAGGACATCGACAAAGCCGAGGAGTGGTTCAACAGACACGGCCCGAAGGCGGTCCTGATCGGTCGGCTGGTGCCGATCGTCCGCAGCATGATCTCGGTGCCGGCCGGCGTCGAGCGGATGTCCGTGCCGCTGTTCCTGTTGCTCACCACGTTCGGGAGCGCCGTGTGGAACACCGCGCTGATCGTGGCTGGGTACCAGTTGGGCGAGCGCTGGCACGTGGTGGAGTCGTCGGTGGGGGTTTTCCAATGGGTCGTTCTGGGTGCAGCGATCGCCGCGGTGGCGTGGTTTGTGATTGTCAAGCTGCGGGCCCGTAGCTCAGCATCTGAGAATGTCGAGTAGCGGGCTGGACTTTGACTACGCTCGATCCATCACTGCCAATGGTCAGGAGCTGGGTCAGATGCCCTCAATCGCGTTCGAACCGCAGGTCGTCGAGGATCCGCCGGTCTGGCCGCAGTCCGTCGTCACCGTGGTCGGCAACCCCAAAGCCGGCTCCCGTACGGCGGCCGCCGCGGCCTCGGTCGCGGAACTCCTCGCCTCCGAGCTCGGAACGCCGTACCGGATCGACGAGTTGGTCGACCTGGTCACGATCGCCCCGGCGATCTTTCAGGGGGACGCGGCCAGTGAGGCGGACCGGACTGCGCTCGACAGCGCGATCGAGCTGGCCGCCTCGGCATCGGTGATCGTGATCGCGACCCCGGTCTACAAGGGGAGTTACACCGGGCTGCTGAAGAGCTTCCTGGACGTGCTCCCTGCTCGCGCGCTGGCCGGGGCGGTCGTCGTACCGGTCACTGTGTCAGCCGCACCCAGTCACAAGCTTCTCGCCGATCAACACCTGCGCCCGGTGCTGGCCGAGCTCGGCGCGAGTGTCCCGGTGCCTGGTGTGATTCTGGAGGAGCGTGATCTGGAGGATCTGCAGGTCGTCCTCGCCAGCTGGCTGCGCGCCAACGCCGGCATCATCCAGGCCACGACGATCGCCCTCCAGCCTGTGGCCGAGCCGACGCCTCTGCGTTAGCGCCAAGGGGCAAAGCGTTGCCCCGAGGCCGAACCGCACCATGGGGCAAATTCCGCCGCGGCCGGCGGCGGCACGATCTAGCGTGGCGTTCATGGATGAGCGTGTGGAGGGGAACCTGGCCGGCTGGGATCTGCGGGCCGAGGCGCACACGAGTGGCACCAGCCTGTACGACGTGGACGGGTTTCGTGCCGGCGGGAGTTCGCTCCGGCCGTTCGAGGTGGAGGCGCTTGGTGATGTGCGAGGTAGGCGGCTCCTGCACCTGATGTGCCACTTCGGCCTCGACACGTTGTCCTGGGCCCGGCTCGGGCTGAGGTGACGGGGCTGGACTTCTCCGGCTCGGCTGTTGCCGCGGCTCGACGGTTGGCGGATGAGGTGGGGCTGGACGCGCGGTTCGTGCAGGCAGACGTGTACGACGCGGCCGACCTACTGGATGAGCAGTACGACATCGTGATCGCGACGTACGGCGTACTGGTGTGGTTACCCGACCTGGACGAATGGGCGCGCGTGGTATCGCGGTTGCTGCGACCGGGCGGCGTGCTGTTCATCGCCGAGTTCCACCCCGTCCAGGCCCTGGTCGACGACGACCTCCGCATCACCACGTCGTACTTCCGCACCCAACCCCGCCAATCCCAAGTCGCCTCCAGCTACACCGGCCAAAACCTCCCCACCCACACCCAAACCACCTGGCCCTGGACCATCAGCCGCCTCGTCAACGCCCTCATCACCGCCGGCCTCCACCTCACCCGCCTCGACGAACACCCAGTAGACCCTGTCTCTT
>NZ_SMKA01000126.1 GCF_004348455.1 Kribbella albertanoniae | reverse complement strand
ACCCATCCCCCAAGTCTCCCGCACCCACCTCAAGCGCCCCCCAACCACATTCGACGCGCCGTCATGATCGATCGGCACTCAACGTCGTACGGCGGTCGCACCTTGGGCACCGTTCACCCGTGAACCGCCGGTGTGGATGGTCGACCCGTGCTCAATGTGGTGCGCGATCGACTTTGGGCACCCCTCAACCGCATTCGTCGCGCCGGCATGCTCGATCGGTGCTCAACGTCGTACGGCGTTCGCGCTTTGAGCACCGTTCAGCCATGTTTGCCCGGCGCGGATGGTCGAGCCGTGCTCAAGGTGGGCGACAGCCCGCATGAACCTCAGCCACCAGGCGAAGCGCCGCAGCGAGCGCCAGCCACGGGGCGAGCGGAGAGGCGAGCTCAGCCACGGGGTGAGCCGGGGAGGCGAGCTCAGCCACGGGAGCAGGCAGACAGCAACCCCCAGCCACCGCCGGAAAGCAGACCACCAACCCCAGCCACCGCCGGGAAGCGGACGGCGGGCCCGAGCCGGGGCGGCCGAGCGGAGCGAGGTTGGGGGTGCGGGTGGCGAAGCCCCCGCCGCGAGCGAAGCGAGCCATGACATGACGAGAGCGAGGGCGCCTGCGCGTTTCGCAGGCACACCTCGCCCCTCGATCGAGAGCGGGTGACGAGAATCGAACTCGCGTAGTCAGTTTGGAAGACTGGGGCTCTACCATTGAGCTACACCCGCGTGCGCCCATCGGAATGGGTGCGTCGGACATGATTCCACATCACCCGGTCGAGGCTCAAACCGGTTCCGGGGGTGGGGTGGTGGCGCGAGCACCCCTTTGGGTCGACTAGACTCGTGCGGTCACTGCGGGGCGTAGCGTAGTGGCTAGCGCGCCTGCTTTGGGAGCAGGAGACCGCAGGTTCGAGTCCTGTCGCCCCGACTATTTCCATGAAGCACCGTGGAAACCCCCTGCAGCACCGCTGTGGTGCGGGCTGTTCGCCGCGCCGGTTATGTCATCAGATCAAGGAGAACCGCCACCGTGAAGAGCACCGTCGAGTCCTTGAGCCCGACGAAGGTCAAGCTCATCGTCGAGGTGCCGTTCGAGGAGCTCAAGCCGAGCCTCGACGCGGCGTACCAGAGCATCGCCTCGCAGATCCAGGTTCCTGGGTTCCGCAAGGGGAAGATTCCGCCGCAGGTGATCGACCAGCGGGTCGGCCGGGGTCCGGTTCTCGAAGAGGCCATCAACGACGCGCTGCCGAAGCTGTACTCGCAGGCGGTCCAGGACAACCAGGTGAAGGCGATCGGCCGGCCTGAGGTGGACGTCACCGAGTTCAACGACAAGGAGAGCCTGCAGTTCTCCGCCGAGGTCGAGGTGCGCCCGGAGATCACGCTGCCGGACCTGGAGGGTCTGGAGGCCGAGGTCGAGGACATCGCGATCGCCGACTCCGAGGTCGAGGAGCAGATCGAGGCGCTGCGGCAGCGGTTCGGTTCGCTGAACCCGGTCGAGCGTGCGGTGGCCGACAAGGACTACATCACCATCGACCTGTCGGCCAGCAAGGACGGCGAGAAGGTCGAGGAGGCCCAGGCCACCGGCCTGTCGTACCAGGTCGGCAGCGGTCAGCTGCTGGACGGTCTGGACGAGGCGGTCACCGGGCTGAGCGCGGGCGAGAGCAACACCTTCGTCACGCAGCTCGTGGGTGGCTCGCTCAAGGGTGACGACGTCGACGTCGAGGTGACGGTGACCGCGGTCAAGGAGCAGGAGCTCCCGGCCTTCGACGACGAGTTCGCGCAGACAGCGTCGGAGTTCGACACCGCCGAGGAGCTGAAGGCCGACGTACAGGCCCGGCTGGAGCGCGGCAAGCGGCTCGAGCAGGCCGGCGAGGCCCGCGACGCGGTGCTCGAGAAGATCCTGACCCTGGTCGACGTGCCGGTGCCGGACGGTCTGCTGACCGACGAGCTGGCCGCCCGCAAGGAGAACCTGGAGCAGCAGCTCGGGTACTCCGGGATGTCGTTCGAGCAGTTCCTGGAGGGCGAGGAGCAGACCCAGGAAGAGTTCGACGAGGACCTGAAGAAGCGTTCCGAGGACGCGATCAAGGCGCAGTTCGTGCTCGACCTGGTGGCCGAGCAGCAGGAGCTGAGCGTCAACGACCAGGAGCTCAGCGAGCACATCGTCCGGCACGCGCAGCGTTCCGGCGTCAGCCCGGACCAGTTCGCCCAGCACGCGGTGGAGAACAACCTGGTCCCGAGCCTGGTCTCCGAGGTCGTCCGCGGCAAGGCGCTGGCCCACCTGGTGGAGCACGCCAAGGTCAGCGACGCCTCCGGCAACGTGATCGAGCTGAAGACCCTGCAGCCGGACGGCACCTACGCCGACCCGGAGGCTGAGGTCGCCGAGGCACCGGCCGAAGAGCCCGCAAAAGCCTGATCTGTACGGCGAACGGCCCGGACCCCGCCAAGGGGCTCCGGGCCGTTTCGCGTTGACAGCGCGTTGAAAGCGGCGGCCGTTACGGTCAAGCCATGACCTCCACCCGTCCCTTCGGGAGGTCCGCCCGGGTGCTGGCTGTCGTCGTACTGGCAGCACTCGCCGTAGGCGGCCCTGTGCCCGAGCAAGCCCAAGCAGCCTGTACGGCGGCCGCCGTGGCACCCGCCGAGGCCGAAACAGCCGGCCGCATCGACCTGTTCGCCCGTGGCACCGACAACGCGCTGTGGCAGCGCTACTGGGATCTCGGCAACCCGTGGACCTGCTGGCAGACCCTCCGCGGCGATCTGGCCTCAGCGCCGGCTGCTGCGTCCCACGACGACCAGGTCGTCCACCTGAGCGCTCTAGGACCAGACGGCCGCATCAAGGACCGCGCCTACGTCAACAACCAGATGCTGCTCGGTGGCTGGAGCATGTGGGGCGATCTGGGGACTGAAACCTTCGCATCGGCCCCAGCCGCAGCCTCCTGGGGCACTGGCCACTACGAGGTCTTCGCACTCGACCAGAACAAGCACCTCAAGCACAACTGGTACCGGTTCTCCGAGCAGCGCTGGAGTGGTTGGTACGGCTGGCCGAACGACACCATGGAGCTACAGGGCGCCCCAGCTGCGGCCGCCTACGCCAAGGACAGGCTGCACGTCTTCGCCCGTGGCCTCGACAACCGCATGTACCAGCGCTTCCTCACCGCACCCGGCGTCTGGAGCGGCTGGGTCCCGATGGGCGACAAGGAGTTCACCTCCTCACCAGGCGCGGTCTCCTGGGGCCCGACGCACCTGGAGGTCTTCGCACTCGGTGCCGACAGCAAGGTCTGGCACAGCTGGTTCGACTTCACAGCCAAGGCCTGGACGACCTGGTACGTGCTGGACGGCGCTCAGACCTTCAAAGAAGCCCCCGCAGCCGCCTCCTGGGCCCCCGGCCGGCTCAACCTGTTCGCGCTCGGCACGGACAACCGAATGTGGCAGCGGCACCTCACCGACCAGCCGGGCGTGTGGAGCGCCTGGGCGCCGATGGGGGACGAGCAGTTCACGTCAGGCCCGGCAGCGGCCTCTTGGACCAGGCAGGTGAACCAGTGACGACACGCAGGACGTTCCTGAAGCTCGGCGCGGCCTCCGTGGCGCTCCCCAGTCTGCTGACCACGGCACAAGCGCGCCAGGCCGCCGTACCGAGGCTGCTGGCCGACGATACGTATCCGATCGGCTTCTTCTGGCCGCCTCCGTCCAGCGAGACCACCCTCGCTCGCTACCAGCAGATCGCCGACGCAGGCTTCACCTTCGTCAACTCGGGCAACGACGTGCACGGCTGGGACAAGAGCCTGCCGATGATGCAGCGCTGCGCTGACGTCGGGCTGACCGCCCTGCCGTCCGACGACCGCATCACCCAGGCCACGGTCTGCCCGGGCTGGCAGGACGAGATCCGCCGTGTCCGCGACCAGTACGCCGCCGCGTCCCCAGCCTTCGGTGGATTCCGCCTGTACGACGAACCGGCGCCCCGCCTCTACCCGCGGCTGCGGATGATCGCCGACGTACTGGCTCAGGCAGGTCCGACCGACCTGACCCACGTCAACCTGGTCCCGTTCTACGACCCGAGGCAGGAGGCGGCGTACAAGGACTTCCTGAACCGGTACGTCGACCAGTTCGCGCCGACGTTCATCTCCTACGACCACTACCCCCTGCTGACCGACAACACCCTTCGACCGACGTACTTCCTCAATTGGGCGCTGATCCGGCAGGCGGGCCTGCAGGCTGGGCTCCCCACCTGGACGTACATCCAGACGCTGCTGCACGGAAACATGAAGTCGCCCACCCGGGAGGAACTGCGATGGCAGATCTCGATGAGCCTGGCCTACGGGTGCAAGGGCATCCAGTACTTCACCTACTGGCAGCCCGTCGGCAGGCCCGACTTCACCTTCGGCCCCGCACTGATCGATGCGCAGGGGCGTCCGACCGAGAAGTACGGCTGGTCCAAGACGATCAACACGACCTGGCTGCAACCGATCGGCCGGCAGCTGAAGCACCTGGTGAGCGAGTCGGTGGTGCATGCGAACGAGGATCCGCTGCCGCTGGGGGCGACCAGGTTCAGCGCTTCGACTCAGCTGCGCTCTGTTGCTGGTGATCCCGCCGTACTCGGCCAGTTCCGGACCGTGGCCGACGACGGCCGGCGCTGGCTCTTCGTGGCCAACCGCCGGTACGGCGCCGCCGCGAACATCACGATCACCGTGCAGGCGGCCGTCGGGGCGGTCGAGGAGTTCGTGCCGGCGACAGGTGTCTACCAGCCGGTGGCCCTGACCGCGGGGGCGTTCCGGCTCTCGGTGGAGGCCGGTTCGGGCCGGTTGTTCCGCCTCACGGGTGCGCCGTGAGCGAACACCTGTGGCCCAGCCTTAGGTCTGTCGCCGCCGCCCAGTAATGTCGGCTTCGTGAACGAGACATTTGCAGCCAGCCCCACCGCCGCGGGCGGCAATGGATCCGGCGGACACGACGACCACATCTACCAGCGCCTGCTGCAGAACCGGATCATCTTCCTGGGGTCCGAGGTTCGCGACGACAACGCGAACGCGATCTGCGCGCAGATGTTGCTCCTCAACGCCGAGGACCCCAACAAGGACATCTGGCTGTACATCAACTCGCCGGGTGGCTCGGTGGACTCCGGCATGGCGATCTACGACACCATGCAGTGGATCTCCAACGACGTCGCCACGGTGGGGATGGGCCTGGCGGCCTCGATGGGCCAGTTCCTGCTCTGCGCCGGCGCGAAGAACAAGCGCTACGCGCTCCCGCACGCCCGGATCATGATGCACCAGCCCTCCGGCGGTATGGGTGGTACGGCGTCCGACATCAAGATCCAGGCCGAGCAGTCGCTGCACCTGAAGGCGCTGCTGTTCAAGCTGATCTCCGAGCACACCGGCCAGCCGCTCGAGCAGGTCGAGAACGACGCGGACCGCGACCGCTGGTTCACGGCCGACAAGGCCAAGGAGTACGGCTTCATCGACCACGTGGTCAACAGCGCCGCTCAGCTCAGCTCCGGCAGCCCGAACTCCTGATCTGCTCTCCCACCGACAGAGGACGCACACCATGAACTACTTCATCCCGCAGTGGGAGGAGCGCACGTCGTACGGCATGCGCCGCATCGATCCCTACACCAAGCTGTTCGAGGACCGGATCATCTTCCTCGGCACGCCGATCACGGACGAGATCGCGAACGCCGTGATGGCGCAGCTGCTCTGCCTGCAGTCGATGGACTCCGACCGCGACATCAGCATCTACATCAACTCGCCCGGTGGCTCGTTCACCGCGCTGACCGCGATCTACGACACCGTGCGCTACATCAAGCCGGACGTCCAGACCGTGTGCCTGGGCCAGGCCGCCTCGGCCGCCGCCGTGCTGCTCGCCGCCGGTACGCCGGGTAAGCGGCTGGCGCTCCCGAACAGCCGGATCATCATTCACCAGCCGGCCACCGAGGGCACCTACGGGCAGTCCAGCGACATCGAGATCCAGGCGAACGAGATCCTCCGGCTGCGCGCGCTGCTGGAGAAGATGATCGCCGACGCCAGCGGCAAGTCGCACGAAGAGGTCTCCCGCGACATCGAGCGGGACAAGTTCCTGACCGCCGAGCAGGCGATCGAGTACGGCCTGATCGACGACGTGCTGCAGACCCTGAAGCCGGTTCCGGCCGGAGTCTGACGCTTTGCGGCGGTGAGCCCCGGCCCGGGGCTCACCGCTCACTCCCTGACTCGGCGGCCGCTGTCAAGGCCCCGTCGCGTTCGCCACCGGCGTAGACACAACCCGGTACAGAGCGCGGTGTTTCGGCTCCTGACGGGGTACCGTCGAAACAGGTTCGGGGGTACCTGTTCGACTGCTCAGAGAAGGGATCTGTCCCGGTGGCACGCATAGGTGACGGCGGCGACCTGCTCAAATGCTCGTTCTGCGGTAAGAGCCAGAAGCAGGTCAAGAAGCTCATCGCCGGTCCCGGCGTCTACATCTGCGACGAGTGCATCGATCTCTGCAACGAGATCATCGAGGAAGAGCTGAACGAGGGCTCCGAGGTCGGACTCACCGAGCTGCCGAAGCCGCGGGAGATCTACGACTTCCTCAATGCCTACGTCGTCGGACAGGACGTGGCGAAGAAGGCGCTCGCGGTGGCGGTGTACAACCACTACAAGCGGGTCCGCGACGGTCAGGGCGCCTCCAGCGCCGGCCGGCACGCGAAGGACGAGGCCGTCGAGCTGGCCAAGTCGAACATTCTGCTGATCGGCCCGACCGGTTGCGGCAAGACCTACCTCGCGCAGACCCTGGCCCGGATGCTGAACGTCCCGTTCGCGATCGCGGACGCGACGGCGCTGACCGAGGCCGGCTACGTCGGCGAGGACGTCGAGAACATCCTGCTGAAGCTGATCCAGGCGGCCGACTACGACGTCAAGAAGGCCGAGACCGGGATCATCTACATCGACGAGGTCGACAAGATCGCCCGCAAGAGCGAGAACCCGTCGATCACCCGCGATGTCTCCGGTGAGGGGGTCCAGCAGGCGCTGCTGAAGATCCTCGAGGGGACCACGGCCAGCGTCCCGCCGCAGGGCGGCCGCAAGCACCCGCACCAGGAGTTCATCCAGATCGACACCACCAACGTGCTGTTCATCGTCGGCGGAGCGTTCGCCGGTCTGGACCACATGGTGGAGCAGCGGGTCGGTAAGAAGACGCTCGGGTTCAACGCCTCCCGCGAGACGGAGAAGCCGCGCGAGGTCGGTGGATACGCCGATGTGATGCCGGAGGACCTGCTGAAGTTCGGGCTGATCCCCGAGTTCATCGGCCGCCTCCCGGTCATCACCACGGTCTCCCCGCTGGACCGGGACGCGCTGATCAAGATCCTGTCCGAGCCGAAGAACGCGCTGGTCAAGCAGTACCGGCGGCTCTTCGAGATCGACAACGTCGAGCTGGAGTTCACCGACGACGCGGTCGACGCGATCGCGGACCAGGCGCTGCTGCGCGGCACCGGTGCCCGTGGTCTGCGGGCCATCATGGAGGAGGTGCTCCTCAACGTGATGTACGAGGTGCCCAGCCGTGAGGACGTCGCGAAGGTCGTCGTCAACCGCGGTGTCGTGCTGGAGAACGTGAACCCCACGCTGATCCCGCGCGACCAGGTCGAGCGCAAGCGCGAGCGCCGGGACAAGACCGCGTAGCTATGTAGCTATCACTCGCACGAGGGAGGCCGGGTCCGCCGTACGGCGGGTGCCCGGCCTCCTTCTCGTGGTGGACGCGACCGGAGTTCGGCGCTCCCTACTGTCTCCTGTCATGAGGCAACGAAGAATCGTTCGAAGTCTGACAATCGCCGCCACCGCGTTCGCCCTGGTCGTACCGGTGACCGCATCCGCTGCCGCACCACAAGCAGGCAAGGCCGGTACGCCGAAACTCGCCGTACCGAAGATCAGTTGGGGTACCTGTGGTCCCGCGCCGGAGCTGAAGCCGTTCCAGTGCGCCTCGGTCGAGGTGCCGACTGACTACGACCGGCCGAACGGGCCGACGACCACGATCGCGCTGACCCGGTTGCCCGCCAGCGACCCGGCCCGGAAGATCGGCTCCCTGTTCACGAACCCCGGCGGCCCGGGCGGCCCCGGCGTACCGTTCATTCAGCAGATCGCGCAGGTCCTCTACTCGCCGGCGCTGCGGGCGCAGTTCGACATCATCGGCTTCGACCCGCGCGGGGTCGGCAAGTCGGATCCGGCGACCTGCTACCCGACAGCGGCCGAGGAGCAGGCCGCCCTCGGCGCGATCAGTTCCTTCCCGGTGACGGCCAAGCAGGAGCGGGAGTTCATCGCCGCCGCGGCGAAGCTCGCGGTGAAGTGCCAGACCACGTCACCCGACCGCTTGGCGCACTACTCGACCGCCAATGTGGCCCGCGACATGGATCTGCTCCGGCAGGCCGTCGGCGACGAGAAGCTCTCGTACATCGGTTACTCGTACGGCACGTATCTCGGTGCCACCTACGCGAAGCTGTTCCCGAACAACGTCCGTGCACTCGCGTTGGACGGCACGCTGCTCCCGGAGTGGTACTCCGGCTCGAACGGCGAGCGGCAGCCGGTCGGAGTCCGGCTGCGGCAGGGCGAGGGCGCCTCGGACAGCTATCAGCAGTTCCTGGCCGAGTGCAAGAAGGCCGGTACGGCGTGCGCGCTGAACGCTCTCGGCGACCCGCGGACCGTGTCCGAGAACACGCTGGAACGGTTGAAGACGCACCCGGTCGAGCTGACGCTGCCAGACGGCTCGAAGTTCACCGTCGACTACGCCCAGGCCGTCATGTTCATGTTCCAGAACTTCTACTCGTCGTACTCCTATCCGGAGCTGGCCGAGACGATCGCGTTGCTGGCGACTCTGTCCAAGCCCACCGCAGCCCGGGCGAAGACCACCATCGCAAAGGCACCGAAGGCGCTGATCGAGTGGAACCAGCGCAAGGAGGAGTACGAGTCGGTCGGCAGCAGCCTGCAGCCTTGTATCGAGGCCAAGCAGACCGGTCGTCCGCTGGCCTACCCGGCGTACGCCGACGCTGCTGACGAGCGCGCGCCGCACTTCGGCCGGTTCCGGGCCTGGGTGGGGATCCAGTGCGAGTTCTTCGGGCTGAAGGACAGCGACGCGTTCCTCGGGCCGTGGAAGAACAAGGTCAAGGAGCCGGTGCTCGTGTTCGGGACCCGGCATGATCCGGCCACGCCGTACCAAGCGACCCGTCCGTACGCGAACCTGTGGCCGGACGCGCGGATGGTCACGATCGAGGGCTGGGGACACTCCACCAGCCTCGGCGGGAGCAAATGCGCCGACGAACTGCTGACGAAGTACCTGACCACGCTGGCGGCTCCGGCCGACGGCACCACCTGCCAGCAGGATCGCAAGCCGTTCGACCCGCTGCCGACGGGTAAGTCGGTGTCCAGTCTGATTCGGTGACCGAAAACTAGTGACAACCGGGAGCGTGACCAGGCAAACTGGGAGCGCTTCCGGTTTCCCAGGCCGGCCCCTTTCGCCCCGAAGGAGCAGTACATGCGATGGATCGTCCGCGGCCTCGTCACGGCCCTACTTGCGGTAGGCGTGGTCATTCCTGGTAGCGCTCCCACGGCGAGCGCTGCCACCGAGCTGATCACGAACGGCGCCTTCACGACCAACACGACGGGCTGGTGGGGGAACAACGTCCCGATCAGCCTGGACGCCGGGCAGCTCAAGGCCGCCGTACCCGGGGCCACCACGAACCCGTGGGACGCGCTGGTCGGCCAGAAGGTCCCCGCGTTCCCCATCCGTCAGGGTCACAAGTACATCCTGGCCTTCGACGCTCGCGCGTCGGCTGCCCGGACGGTCCAGACCACGGTGCAGCTCAACGCGGCGCCGTTCACCGGCACGCTCAACAAGTCGTTCGCGGTCACCACGACCAAGCAGCGGTTCGCGTTCGGCTTCACCGGTGGCTTCGAGACCACCCAGGCCGAGCTCACCTTCCAGCTCGGCGGCCTGGCCGGCGGCGCGTACACGTTCTGGCTGGACAACGTCTCGCTGATCGATCTGGCCGGCACGCCCGCGGGCAACCCGGTCTCGCAGACCAACGGGTTCTACGTCGACCCGAAGTCGAACCCCAAGGCGTGGGTCGACGCGAACCCCGGTACGACGGCGACCACCATCAACAATGCGCTGGCCAGTAAGCCGATGGCCCGCTGGTTCGGCGGCTGGGTCCCCAATCTTTCCGACGGGATCCAGCAGTACATCGCGCCGGCGACCGCGGCCGGCAAGTTGCCGGTGCTGGTCGCCTACAACATTCCGGGTCGGGACGCCTGCGGTGGCCACTCCAGTGGCGGTGCGGGCAACGTGGCGGCGTACAAGGAATGGATCCAGACGTTCGCCGCGGCGATCGGTACCCGCCCTGCCATCGTGGTGGTGGAGCCCGACTCGATCGGCGACGTCGGCTGCATCAAGACCGACCTGGAACGCACCTACCGGTACGAGATGCTGAACTTCGCGCTGCAGGCCTTCAAGGACTTCGCTCCGAACACCTGGACCTACGCCGATGCGACCAACAAGGGCTGGGGCTACGACATCAAGCTCCCCGACCTGGCCGACCGGCTGAACCAAGCCGGAGTGGCGAAGGCGCACGGCCTCGCGGCCAACGTGTCGAACTACTACCTCACCAGCGAGACGGTTGCCTTCGTCAACGACCTCAACACCCACCTGGCGACCCCGAAGCCGTTCATCATCGACACCAGCCGCAACGGCAACGGCCCGGGTAATGAGCCGGTCGACCCCTGGTGCAACCCACGCGGCCGCAAGCTCGGCTCGGTCGCGCAGCAAGGCGGCGGTGCGGAGATGCTGCTCTGGGTCAAGGTGCCCGGCGACTCCGACGGTGTCTGCAACGCGTCGACCGAGCCGGCCGGCAAGTTCGATCCCAACCTCGCGCTGATGCTGATCAACAGCTGATCGGCTGAGCTGACCCCGTCAGCGCGACGGGGTCAGGTCGTCCGGCCGCAGCGTGGCGACCAGTTCGCCGCGGCTGCGGACGCCGACCTTGGCGAACGCTGCCTTGAGGTGGTCCTGGATGGTGTGCGGCGAGATCGACAGCCGGTCGGCGATCTCGGCGGTCGTATGTCCAGAGATCACCTCAAGGCAGATCTCGCGTTCGCGCGTGGTCAGTCCGTACGCCGCCAGCAGCATGCCGACCAGATGCTGACCTGAGGCGGGCTCGATGGTGACGACGACCTCGGACTGGTCGTCGTCACTGATCAACCGGCTGCCCTGCAACAGGACCCAGCCGCCGGACGCGGTCTGAACGCGAGCCTGGAAGGTGCCGCTCTCGGCGACTCGCGTCCCGGTGACAACAGCCTGCAGCAGTACGGCGAATCGCCCCGGCGCGATCTGGTCGAGTTCGTCCTGCCAGGTCCGGGCGGCCGCGGTGACCGCACGCGGCTCGCCGTCCGGACCGGTGACGACGATCGACGGGCCGGCCCCGCCGCGGTACCCGTGCGCGTCGGTGCGGACCGCGACCCGGGTCGCTGCGCCGATCGCCGGTGCGACGGCTGCCAGGAACTCCAGCTCCCGATCGCTGAAGTCGGAGCCGGCCCGGACGAACCCGGCCGCACCCCAACAGTCGCCATCCACGACGAACGTCGTACGGACCTCCTGGTCGAGGCCGAGCGGCCGCCAGACCTCGTTCAGCCGGCGATGCCCGACCACCTCACGATGCGGTAGATCGGACAGCCTGGCCACGTCCTGCGCACGCCGGGCCAACTCCGCAAACGAGTTCGGTACGTCGCCGGCGTACTCGGTCTGGGCCAGCAACGGCTCGTATTCCGGTGGAATCCGGTCCCGGCCACCCGTCATCGAGCTGATCACGAGCGTGCCCGGGTCGATGGCGGCCCAGCAGGTGAGCTCGCTGGTGACGACCGCGGCGACGAGCTCGATCGCGGCGGAGTGCAGCGCCTCGACGCCCAGTCCGGACGTCGCGAGCGCCGCGATATCCCGGCGCGCGGACCGCGCCCGACCCTCCCACATGGGCCCAGTATGCGCCGCCGTACCGGGCCCGCCTATCCCCGAATTGTGGGGATCGAAGCCGTCGCTGGATCCCTCTTTCGCCGGGATGTCCGGTCGCGATCCCGCTTCCTACCGTCGCCGGTATGACAGTTCATCTGAGTTCAGCAGGAACCGGGCAGGAGTACGTCGCGCCGGACGCGACTGTGACGGTGAAGATCGGGGCGGAGCACACCGGCGCCGAGTACGAGTTGTTCGAGATCGACGCGCCGCGAGGGGCGGGCGGGCGGCCGGACGCCGAGCCGTGGAGCAAGGCGTACTACGTGCTGCAGGGCCGCATCCTGGTCCAGGCCGGCGACGACGGCTACGACCTCGGCCCGGGCGCCTCGATCAGCATCCCGGCCGGCACGGTGAACACCTTCTCGGTGCTCACTCCGGCCGCGAAGTTCCTCACCTTCCGCGTCACGGTGGGCCGGTCATGAGTACGGCGGTGCAGGTGCTGGCCGTGGTGATCGCCGCGATCCTGACCGTGGTGTTCGTGATGGAGTCGTTCCTGTACAAGCATCCACGGCTCTACCCGATGTTCCTGACCAGCCCCGAGCATTTCGGCGCGGTCCGGCTCTGGACGATCAACATGGGGTTCTACAACCTCACGACCGCGGTCGCGCTGGTGGCAGGCGTCGTACTGGCCGCGAACGGGCACGAGTCCGCCGGGCAGGCGCTGGTGGTGTTCACCGCGGCACAGCACACCTTCATGGCAGTCGTGCTGGTCGTCTCCGAACGACGCCTCTGGCTGAACTCACTGATGGAGGGCATCCCAGCGTTGGCACTGCTCATTTTGGCCGTGGGCTGAGCAGAACTGGACCAAAAGGTAGGAAAGTTACGGGGATTGCGCAAAGATGGCCAGCGCACCACGAACGCTCAAGGTTTCCCGGATGTCAGCGTCCACGTCACCCGTCCGGGAAACCCCCGCCCTGAGTACCCGTGAAGGTGAGGCCTCATGAGCCCAATCAGTCGCAGAACCCTTGTCCTCGGCGGACTCGCCGCGGCCGGGGTCACCGCCCTCCCGGTCCGCTCTGCCGTGATCGCAGCGACCGCAGCAGTCCCGTACCCGTTCCAGCTCGGTGTCGCCTCGGGCGACCCCGACTCGTCCAGCGTGGTCCTCTGGACCCGCCTGGCCCCCTCGCCGCTGAACTCCGACGGCCTCGGCGGCATGGGGACCGCAGACGTGACCGTCGACTGGCAGGTATCGACCACCGACACGTTCGCCACGCTGGTCGCCTCCGGCTCCGTCGTTGCGAAATCCGCCTCGGCCCACTCGGTCCACGTCATAGCCGGCGGACTCAACCCGGACTTCGACTACTTCTACCGTTTCCGCGCGCAGGGCCACCTCTCACCGGTCGGCCGCACCCGGACGGCTCCGGCGGCCGGTACCAACGGCCGCGACCTCGTGATGGCGTTCGCTTCCTGCGCCCACTACGAGGAGGGCTACTACACCGCCTACCGGCGGATGGCCGAGGACAACCCCGGTCTGATCCTCCACCTGGGCGACTACATCTACGAGTACGGCGCCACGGCCGGGCGACCGCGGTTGCACGCGGGGACCACGGAGATCGTGTCGCTGGCGGACTACCGCCGCCGGTACGCGCAGTACAAGAGTGACCTGGACCTGCAGGCTGCTCACGCGGCTGCGCCCTGGATCGTCGTACCGGATGACCATGAGGTCGAGAACAACCGAGCTGGGAACATCCGGGCGGACAGCACACCTGCTCTGACGGCTGCGCAGTGGACAGCTCGGCAGGCGGCGGCGTACCAGGCGTACTACGAGAACATGCCGCTGCGGCCGGCTCAGGTCAACGGTGGCGCTGCGATCCAGCTGTACCGGCGGCTGCAGTGGGGCAAGCTGGCGACGTTCCACATGCTCGACACGCGGCAGTACCGCAACGACCAGGCCTGTGGGGACGGGTGGAAGGTCTGCTCGGACGCTGACCTCGCCTCGCGCAGTCTGCCGGGTAACGCTCAGGAGACCTGGCTGCTGAACGGTCTGGCCGAGCACACCGGCACGTGGGACATCATCGGCCAGCAGGTGTTCTTCGCCCGCCGGTTCAACGCGACTGGTGCCAGTATGGACTCGTGGGACGGCTACCGCGCCTCGCGGGCCCGGATCCAGCAGGGCTGGCTGGACCGCGGTACGCGCAACCCCGTCGTACTGACCGGTGACGTGCACCGCGCATGGGCCAGTGATCTCAAGCAGGACTACGCGAACGCCAACTCGGCCACGATCGGCAGTGAGCTCGTCTGCACGTCGGTGACGTCCGGCGGTGACGGAGACGGGGCTACGACGATTCCTGATGTCGGGACGAACCCCTGGCTGAAGTACTTCAACAACCGACGCGGATACATCCGTACGACGATCAGCCCGACCCAGATGCGGGCCGACTTCCGCGCTGTGGCCAAGGTGTCTGAGCACGGCGCGCCGGCGACGACGGTGAAGTCGTTCGTCATCCAAGAGGGCCAGCCCGGATTGCAGGCGGTGTGACCATGCTGAAGCGAACACTGGCTATCGCAGGCGTTGCTGTCACTGCGCTAGGGCTGATGGCACCGACGGCGTCCGCGCACATCGCAGCACCGGTGTGGGTCGCTGCGAACAGCGTTTCCACCGGCGATCAGGATGCGCCGTCCGTCGCGATCAACCGGAGCGGGTACGTCGCTGTGGTCTGGGAGGACGACCGCGACACCGACAACGCCACCGACAACGTGCACAGCGACATCTGGCTGCGGCTGTTCCGCAACGGGACCGCTGTCTACGAGAAGAAGCTGTCCGCCGGTGGTGACTCCGGTGTGACGAACTGGCGGCACCTGAATCCGGACGTCGACCTGGACGAGGACGGCAACGCAGTAGTGGTCTGGCAGGACGACCCGGACGGCAACGGCTTCTACAACATCCCCTACCGGGTTGTGAACACCGCTGGCACCGTGACCGCGTCGGGTCGCGCCAACACCAGCTCGGACGGCCAGCAGATCAACCCCCGTGTGGCTGTGGACCCAGATGGTGCACCCGTTGGAGGCGCTGTCGCGTTCACTGCAGTCTGGGAAGACATCCAGACCGGTACGCCGGCCACGGCCAAGGCGGCCGGGTACACCGGGCCGACCACTCGGGCCTGGGAGGTCACCGCCTCTCAGACCACAGGTCAGCACCACAACCCGGACGTGGCCGTCTCAGCATCAGGTGACGCGGTAGTGGTGTGGGACGAGGACGGTGACGCGAACGCGGCGTACAACGTCGGTCTGGTCCGGCTGGCGCGGACGAACGGCGCAGTGAACCTCTCGCGCCGCACCGCCAACTCTCTCGGCGACGGCCAGCAGACGCGCGCATCGGTAGCAGCGAACTTCAACGGTGACTTCGCAGTCGCCTGGGAGTCCGACCACACCGGTACGGCGGGCGCCTGGACCCGCACGTTCGGCGCCAACGGCACGGCCCGCTTCACCGAGGTACAGGTTGCTGCCGGTGGCAAGGCTCCCTCGGTCGGCATCGACGACGCCCAGCAGACAGTGGTCGGCTGGACCACCCAAGCCACCGACCTGGACGTCTGGGTCCGCGGCTTCACCGCAGCCGGCACCGACACCGGCCGGCTCTCCGCCCAGCAACTCAGCTCAGTCCCGGCTGGTCGCCAGGAGCAGATGGCAGTCGGAGTCTCGCCGTACGCCGAAGTAGCCGTCGCCTACACCGACGACAACGACGGCAACACCTACGACCAGGTCTACCTGGGCACCTCAATCTCCAACAACAGCTGGTGAAACGACCGGCCGGTTCGGGCTAGTGCCTGAACCGGCCGGGCGTGTTGCGCGATCGTGCAGGATGCCTTTGGTGCGCTGTGCGGCGAGGTGATGATGGATGGGTGCCCACCGCGAAGGCAGTTGACTACTTCGACCTGTTGCGACGCCCGTACGACGAGTTCGTGGCGATGTACCGGCGGCGTGGCGAGGTGGTGAAGACGCGGCTCGGGCCGATCCACTTCACGTACCTGCTCGGGGCCGAGGCCAATCGGTTCGTGTTCGCCAACTCGGATCTGTTCCGCTGGCGTGAGGCGTTCGAGTTCCTGGTTCCGATCACCGGCGAGACGGCGCTCATCACGAGTGACGGCGAACCACACAAGCGCAGACGGCGGCTGGTGCAGCCCGCGTTCCATCATCGGCAGATCGCCGGGTACGTCGACACGTTCCGGCGCAATGCGGATCGCGTCATCGACGGTTGGCAGCCTGGGACCGTGGTGGACGCGTACGCCGAGTTCCGGCGGGCCATCCGGCGGAGCACGATCGAGCTGCTGTTCGGGGAACGGCTGGCCGCGGACGAGCAGCGGCTGGGGGATCAGCTGCAGCTCGTGCTGGATCTGCTCGACATGCTGCCGTTCGAGCGGCTGCTGCAGGAGCGCCTCGGTCTACCGAAGTGGCGGCGGGCCCTGGCAGCCAAGGCTGAAGTCGACGCCCGGGTGTACGACGAGATCGTGTACCGGCGGGCGCATCCGGATGAGGCTGGGACGGATGTGCTGTCGTCGTTGGTGGAGGCGGTCGACGAGGACGGGGACCGGCTGTCCGACGAGGAGATCCGGGATCAGGTGATCAGCCTGATCTCGGCCGGCTACGAGACCACGAGCGCGGCGATGGGCTGGCTGATCCACGAGCTGGTCAACGCCCCGAAACACTGGCAGCGTGCGGCCGGAGCGCCGTACGAGGACCCTTTGATCGCGAACCTGGTGTCCGAAGCGCTCCGGTTGCACCCGCCGGCCGTGTTGTCGGCGCGGTATGTCGCGACCGAGTTCGAGTACGCCGGGGAGCGGATCCCGGTCGGTGCCCAGCTCATCATCAGCCCGTTCGTCACGCATCGGCTGGCCGAGATCTGGCCGGAGCCGAAGCGGTTCGACCCGGATCGGTGGGATCCGGAGCGGCCGGGCTACCACAAGCCGACGCCGGCCGAGTTCCTGCCGTTCGCCGCGGGGCCGCACCGGTGCATCGGTGCGACCTTCGCGACCGTTGAGCTGCAGGTCGTGCTCAGCCGCCTGCTCGAGCGCGTCTCGCTGAGCCCAGTGCCACAACGGATCGAGCCCATCGGCTACGGCGCTATGCGCCCCCGCTACGGAGTCCAGGTCCGCATCGACGAGGTGCGGTGATCAGGCGGCCTCGTCTTCCTCGACTGTGCCGGGGAGTGCGGGGCCGCGGGGTGGGATGGCGGTGGCGGCTGCGGGGTCGATGGTGTGCACGGAGCCGTTGGCGGCGGAATGGGCGATGGCGAGCATTGAGGCGAGGGCATCCGAGATCTGGCGCTGTTCGCGTCCGGGGATGTCGCTGAGCTCGACCAGGACGCTGCCGCTGCCCAGGAGGCCGTAGCCGTTGCGGGCGATGCCTTGGTAGTCGCCGCCCGGGTACTGCGACACGTTGCCACCGGCGCTGTTGATCGATCGCTGCACCACGACCGCGATTTGCTTGGCGAAGTTGACGTCCGCGGGTTTCACGCCGGCGTGCGTCGGCCACATCGTGGAGGCGGTGATTTCCTTGCCAGAGGCATCTTTGTAGCGGCCCTGCATGTGGTAGTCGACCATGATGTCCGGCTGGAACGCGGCGAACCGGCGCTGGATCAGCCCGGCCTCGGTCGCCGGGTTGTCGGCCGACGCGACCGCCGGGTCGTGGTACCGGTTGATGTCGTAGCCCTTGCCGGCTTCGCCGTACTCAGGCTTGGCGGTCGGGTCGTAGTTGTAGCGCCAGTTGCGTTCGTGACCGTCCGGGTTCGCGCGGACCACGATGTCGACAGTCACCTGCGACAGCAGCTTCCGCTGCCAAGCGCTGTTGCCGACACCGACCCTCCGAAGGAATTCCAGTGCGGCCGGAGTACCGAGCGGTTCGTCACCGTGCTGCTGAGTGACGTACTGAATCTTCAGCTTGCCGTGACCGACCCGCGCCCCCCACACCGGCCGGTTCTCATTGCTCCGGCCGATCGAGGTGACGCGGACCTTGCCATGGCTCTGAACAGCAAGTTTGTGCAGCTGTACGGCGAGCTTCGCGGTCGACGGGCGTGGATCGATCGGCGCCGTGGCGACGGCCCGGGCGGTGGGTGCAACGAGAAGCCCGGCAGTGACGAGGGCGGACATCAGGACGATTCGCGGCTTGATCCTCATGCCCGTCGAGTATGCCAACAGGATTAGGTTTGGTCAGGTGGAGATTCGAGTGGCAACAGCAAGTGACGCCGAGCAGGTCGCGGCGCTGCATGCGGACAGCTGGCGGCGGCACTACCGAGGCGCGTACGCCGACGCGTTTCTGGACGGCGACGTCGAGGCTGACCGTCGTACGGTCTGGACGGAACGGCTCGCCGTACCAGCTCATACCGAGACGATCCTGGCCGTGGACTCCGGTCAGTTGATCGGGTTCGTGCATGTGATGCTCGATGCGGATCCGCGGTGGGGGAGTCTGGTGGACAACCTCCACGTGCGGACCGCGCGGCGTGGGTCCGGGATCGGCGGCCGCCTGTTGCGGCACGCGGCCACTGCTGTCCACCAGCGGGCTGCGACGCGTGCGATGTACCTGTGGGTGCTTGAGCAGAACACCGCGGCGCAGGGGTTCTACCGCGCCCACGGAGGCGACGCCGTCGAGACCGCGCTGGTGCCACCGCCCGGCGGCGATCCGACCCGGCTCAACGGAAGCCCGGTCTGCCTGCGGATCGCCTGGGCGGACGTTGCGGTGCTGAGTTAGGCAGCCGCAGTTGCTAGGCTCGACAGGTTGGCACCGATCTGGAAGTGAGACGTACCTCAAAATGCTCGACCGCGCGGTCATCGATGGCCTGTTCCCTGCCGATCTCCCCGAGCCGGAGTTCTGGGAGGAGAAGTATCCGCAGCGTGAGCTGGCCGACGGTGCGAAGGTGACGCGGCTCGGTCCGTCGCCGACCGGGTTCATCCACATCGGCGGGATCTACGCCGGGATGATCGACCGGGACATCTCGACGAAGACCGGCGGCGTCTACCTGATCCGGATCGAGGACACCGACCAGTCGCGCGAGGTCGAGGGTGCGCTGGCGCAGTTCGACCGCGGGTTCGACTACTTCGGCATCACCTCCGACGAGGATGTCACCAAGGGCGCCTACGGCCCGTACATGCAGTCGCAGCGTGAGCAGATCTACCTGACCTACGTGCGGCACCTGCTCCGCCAGGGCAAGGCCTACCTGTGCTTCGCCACCAAGGAGGAGCTGACGGACATCACCGGTCGCCAGCAGGCGAACAAGGTCCCGACCGGGTACTACGGCAAGTGGGCGATCTGGCGTGACGCCGACGCCACCGACGTGACGGCCAAGCTGGCTGACGGGACGCCGTACGTCGTTCGTTTCCGTGCACCGGATGATGCCGATGGCCAGCGGACCCGGTTCACCGACGCGATCCGTGGTGAGCTCGAGCACGAGGCGAACCGGAACGACGCCGTGATCCTGAAGGCGTCCGACCAGTCGCCGCGGCTCCCGACGTACCACTTCGCACACGCTGTCGACGACCACCTGATGCGGGTGAACCTGATCATCCGCGGCGACGAGTGGATCTCCTCGGTGCCGTTGCACCTGCAGTTGTTCGCGGCGCTGGAGTTCGAGCCGATCCAGTACGCGCATATCGCGCCGCTGATGAAGCAGATCCCTGGCGGCAAGCGGAAGCTGTCCAAGCGCAAGGACCCCGAGGCCGGTGTCGACTTCTACATCGGCGCGGGCTTCCCGGCCGACGCGGTCCTGTACTACCTGCGCGGCCTGGCGAACGGCCGGCTGGCCGAGGTCCCGCTGGCCGAGGCGCTGGCCGCGCCGATCCAGCTCGACCAGTGCGGTGTCGCCGGTCCGCTCGTCGACCTCGTGAAGCTCGAGGACATCAGCGCTGACCACATCGCCACGCTCAGCGGTCAGCAGATCCTCGACGCGGTGCGCGTGTGGGCTCTCGAGTACGACGCCGAGCTCGTCCCGGTGCTGGACGCTGAGCCGGAGCTCGCGCTGCGCGCGCTCGCGGTCGAGCGCGACGGTGTCGAGAACCCGCGCAAGGACCTCCGCAAGTGGTCCGACTTCCGCGCGGCCTACGCCTTCTTCTTCCCTGCGTTGTTCGAGCTGGTGAGTGGCCCGTCAGACGAGCGCATCGCCGCCCTGGGGGTCGCCCCCGAGGTCGTCACCGCGTTCGCCCAGGACCTGGTCGCCAGCTACGAGCACCGCGACGACGCCTCGGAGTGGTTCAACCAGATCCGCGACCTCGCCGCCAAGCACGGCTTCGCCGCCAACGCCAAGGAATACAAGAAGGACGCGGACGCCTACCCCGGCTCCATCCGCGAGGCCTCACAGCTCGTCCGCGTCGCCATCACCGGCGCCACCAAGAGCCCCGACCTCCACGCCACCACCCAGGCCCTAGGCGCCGAAGAAACCCTCCGACGCCTCCAGGCCCTCGCCGGCTAACGAGGTACGCGGTTCCTAATTAGGTACGAAGGCCACGGCGTCTCCGACGGCGCGTTCGGCGCCACCTGTTCCGCTGGGGTGGTTGATGAGCGTGCCGTCGGCGCGGGCCATGGCGGTGGAGCCGCCGCCGTCGAGGTTGATGGAGTCGTGCAGGCCTAGTGCCTTCGCGACTGCGGCGGTCTCGTCCATCGTGGTACCGACGCTGGTGGTCTGACGGCCGTCGATGGTGGCGAGGATGATCTTGCCGTCGTGAGTGGTGCCGGCGATCGTGCGCGGGTTGCGGGCGAAGAAGCTGCCGGAACCCGCCGGTACGACGACCGCCCCGTTCGACGTGAGCTGGTAGCGACCGGTCACGCCGTACAAGCCCTTGTGGAGCTGGACTTTGCGGCCACGCTGGTCAGCAACCGCGAGCTGGCGGTCGACGCAACCGCGCTCGGTGAGTGCGAGCAGGGCGTTCGTGTCCTCGCCGGTTGCCTGTACGGCGAACTGGCTCTTGGTCAGCGTGGTTCCGCGGGCGGTTGCTGTCCGGACGACGCAGCCGCGCCGATCGAACACGACCTCGACACCAGCACCTGACGGCGTCGCCGCAGCGAACTCCGGCGTGAACAGCACGGTGTCGCTCGCCACCGGCGGGTGGTTGATGAACTCGAGCGGGAGCTGCTGGCCGGTCCAGCGGTTACGCAGCTGCCCGGTCCAGCTCAGGTGGCCGGTGAGCACCTTGTTGCTCTTGGCATCGATCAGCAGGTTCGCCTCGGCCGGGTCGGTCAGGGGTTCACTCAGCAGCTTGCCGTCGAAGATCCCCAGCCCGACCTGCTCACCGGGGTACGCCGGGTTCGCGGTGAACGTGAAGAACGACGCATTCACCCCCGCCACCGCACCGGCGGTCCGCACCAGGTCCGAGGTCTTCTCCACGCGCGCCAGATCAGCGCCGTACGTCGCCTGCAGCTGCCCGCGCGCCCGCCGCGGATCGATGGTCAGCACGTTCACCACCCACGGCCCGCGCGGCGTCGTGTTGATCTGATCAGCCGGCGCGGGTTCGGTCCCACGCACGATCCGAGTCAGCGTCACCCCCTTCGCCAAACTTTCGCTACTCCGCGTCTCAGTCAGATCGGCGTCCCCGATCGGCAGGCCACTCGCCGTAGTAGTCGTCTGTACGGCGGTTGCGGGGGCGACTGTCGTGAGGGTGGCTGCGATCGTCAGCAGGGTGGCGGCGGCGAGTCCGCGGCGGGAAGGAGTCATACCGGCCATCCTTCCCTGAATGGGTGGAATTTTACCGTTCATGCCGCTGACTCGTCAGCATCTACCAGGTTACGGGCGGGTGGGGTAGTAGACGATCGCGTCGCCGACGTACCGTTCCGCGCCGTTGGTGCCGCTCGGGTGGTTGATCAGCGTGCCGTCCGTCCGCGCCATCGTGGTCGATCCGCCGCCGTCCAGGTTGACCGACTCGTGGAGGCCCAGTGCGTTCGCGACTGCGGCGGTCTCGTCCATCGTGGTTCCGACGCTCGTGGTCTGCCGGCCGTCGATGGTGGCGAGCATGAGCTTCCCGTCGGCCGTGGTCCCGGCGATCGTGCGCGGGTTGCGGGCGAAGAAGCTGCCGGAGCCAGGCGGTACGACGATCGCGCCGCCCTGGGTGAGGCGGTAGCGCCCGACCACGCCGTACAGGCCGCGATGCAAGGTGATCGGCGTGCCCTGATCGTTGGTGAGCAGGTGGCTGCGGTCGACGCAACCGCCGTTCGCGGTCAGGGCCAGCAGCGCGTTCGTGTCCTTGCCGGTCGCCTGCAGGGCGAACTGGCTGACTGTGATCGTGCTGCCGCGCGTGGTCGACGTCCGGACCACGCACCCGAGTCGGTCGAAGACGATCTCGACGCCGTGTCCCGACGGGGTCTTGGCGGCGAAGTGTGGCGTGAACAGTACGACGTCGCCGGCGGTCGTGCACGTGGTCTGGTCGACGAGGTCGGCGCAGGCGGCCGGAACCACCGCTGGGTGGTTGACGAACTCGAGCGGCAGCGTCGCGGCGGTGTCGCGGTTCTTGATCTGGCCCGTCCAGCGCACCTTCTGCACGCTCATCTGGTTGCTGCGGGCATCCATCAGCAGGCTCATCTCGCTGATGCTGGTGGTCGGCTCACTGATCAGCTGACCGTCCGAAAGGGCAAGTCCCACCGGCTCGCCCGGGTACGTCGGGTTCGCGGTGAACGTGAAGAACGAGGCGTTCGTCCCGACGACCGCTCCGGCGGCCTTGACCAGTGCCGAGGTCTTTTCGGTCCGCGCCAGGTCCGGTCCGTACGACGTTTGCACGCGGCCCTGCGCGAGTGCCGGATCGATCGTCACCACGTTGACCACCCAGGGGCCGCGAGTCGTCGTACCGATCTCGTCGGGGTCGGCGGGCGTCGTACCGCGGACGATCTTGGTCAGCGTGACGCCGGGGGCGAGCGCGCTGTTTGTGCGCGTCTCGGTGAGGTCCGCGTCGCCGATCGGCAACCCACCGTCGACCCGTGGCGCGGGCGGGGGCGGGATGCTCGCCTTGCCCGGGGTGTAGCCCGGCGAGGCCGGGTCGGAGTTGTAGCCCGACGATCCGGGGTCGCCGCCCGGTGCGGCTGCGGCCGGTACGACGGTGATCGACAGGAGGGCCGCTACGACGACCCCTCGCTTCAGGAGTTGAGCAGGCATGGGCGGTACCTTCCCCCAGGGCGGAATCTTTCCGCAGTGATGCGCTGAGTCGTCAGCGATTACCAGAGTAAGGGTCCGGACACGAACGGTGAAGGTGTCCGGAGGATGATCTGCCCGAAGGGCTCTGGTTGTCTTCCGGATACGATCCGAAGGTTGCCGAGCCGTTGAGGAGTTGACCGCGGGTGTCCGCCGTCGTGGGTGCGTTCGTCGCGCTGGTGGCGGTGGCATTGCTCGGGTACGTCGTCGGTCTGGCCGGGGTGCTGCGCTCCGAGGACGAGCTCGTGCTGTCCCGGCTCGCGTTCTTCGTGGCGACACCGGCGCTGCTGTTCACCACGGTCGCCCGGGCCGACCTGCACTCGATCTTCTCCGTGGTGCTGGTGACGAACCTGGCCAGCCTGCTCGTCGTCCAGGTGGTCTTCCTGCTGGTCGCGGTGCTGCTCTGGCGGCGATCCCGTTCCGAGGCGACGGTCGGCGTACTCGCGGCGTCGTACGTGAACGCAGGCAATCTCGGCGTACCGATCGCGGCGTACGTGCTGGGTAACGGAGCGCTGGTCGCGCCGATCGTGCTGTTCCAGCTGCTGGTCTTCGCGCCGGTCGCGTTCGCGATCCTGGACAGCGATCGGCTGGGGAGCGGGCGTCGGGTCCAGCTGCGCACAGTGCTCACGCGTCCGCTCCGGAATCCGCTGACGGTGGCGTCCCTGCTCGGTCTGGTGGCGGCCGCCTTCGACGTACCGCTGCCGACTGTGTTGATGCGGCCGATCGACCTCCTGGCCGCGGCCGCGGTACCCGTCGCGCTGATCGCCTACGGCCTCAGCCTGAGCGCGGGTGCGAAGGACTCGATCACCCTGCAGCGAGACGTCGTACTGGCTGTGGTCCTGAAGACCGTCGCCCAACCCCTACTCGCGTACGCCGTAGCCCGCTGGCTGCTCGACCTCCACGGCACCGCCCTCCTCGCCCCCACCCTGCTGGCCGCCCTACCAACCGCCCAGAACGTCTACGTCTACGC
>NZ_SMKA01000125.1 GCF_004348455.1 Kribbella albertanoniae | reverse complement strand
CCTCTGCCCCAGCCCCCACCAACTGCCGCACCACAGCAGCCCCGATCCCCCGAGTACCACCCGTAACAACAGCCCGCTTCCCCGCAAGTTCCCGCATTTCAAACCTCTCGTCTCTGCTGACCTCGATTTCACGTTAGATCTGAAAAAGAAGCCGAGCAAAGACGAAATCCCAGTAGCCGCCATAGGGAATACCTATAGCCTCAGAATCGACATCCCGATTACTCTGGCCGAGTGAACGACGACCCGGTGACCATCACGTTGACCCACGATCAGGCGCTGGTCCTCTCGGACTGGCTCTACGAGGCGATGATGAAGTCCGACCGCCTCGGCTCGATCATCACGGACCGAGCTGTGTGGTCGCCGATCTACACGATCACCGGCGCACTCGACACCACGCTGCCCGAGCTCTTCGCCGCCGACTACGCAGACCGCCTGGCCGCAGCTCGAGCACGCCTGCTCGTATTGCTTGGCCCAGGCGATGCCTCGATCGAGGAAGCCCCTGAGCCCTGACCGTTCAAGCGCGCCTGGACGCCGATCACCCGAGGTACTTTTCGTACTCTTCTTCGATGCGGACGCGGTCGTTGACCTTGATCGCCTGGCGGCGGACCGGGCCGGTGTAGCCGAGTTGGCGGTAGAAGGTGTGGGCCGACTGGATCTCGGCGAAGACCCAGAGGCGCAGGAGGTGTGCTCCGAGGGCGGTTGCCGTCGCCTCGACGGCCGTGACCAGGACCTCGCCGACTCCGCGGAGGCGGGCGGCCGGGGCGACCCACATCGCCTCGAGGTGCATGCCGTCGCCCTCTTCCGGACTGCGATTGAGCTTCGCGAGGCCGACGGGTTCGCTGTCCAGCCGGGCCACGAACCACACGTTCAGCTCGAGCTCACCGCGCCAGTGCTTCTCGTCGTACTCGCCCTCTGCGGTCATGCCGCCGAGGAACGCGTCAGGAGAATCCCTCAGCGCCTGCAACCGCAGCTCCCGAGCGGTGGGCCAGTCATCCGGCTCCAGGCGGATGACTGAGATCTGCGGATCGCGCGCATGCGGCTCCAGCAACCGGGACCCCTCCGTCCGCGCCGGGAAGTGAGAGTTTAGCTGCGCTCGGTGAACTGCCTCAAGGGAATCGATCAGCGGACGACGGCTTCGGCCCCATAACCGCACGCGATCCCGCCGGGCAGTCCGAGCTCCGCCAGGGCGTAGCGATCGCTTGATGCAGGGCTCAGGTTCACGAGGCGCTTCTGCCACCTGCGCTCGTCCTGCTGCCATGCCTCGAGATAGTCGACACACAGTTCGGCGTCAATGGCCGATGCCTGCGACGTCGCTTCGATCAGAGACTTCTCTGCGCTCCGCACATGCGGGTGATGCGCCGGCGCCAGCTTGTCCAGCGTCTCCTGAATCATCTCCAGGCGAATCTGCTGGAAGTCGCGCCAATAGCTGCGGCTGGCGGCGAGCTTCAGCTGATCGTCGAAGTGCCATCCCGGCGTGCTCTCGAAGAGCGCGTAGAGCCCCTCCGCGAGCAGATCGCCGAACTCCTCCCGAGCCGCCCGCTGCGGATCGTAGAACGGCAGATAGTCGAGCTGCCGAACCTCACCGACCTTGGGCAGGTGGCGATCAGCGGCCTGGCGGGCGAAGAAGAACCAGTCCTCGTTGTAGACGTCGGGAAAGAAGGACAGCTCCGGATGCTGAACCTGTACGCCGAGCACCGCCCCGCTGACGAAGATGTCCTGATCGAATCCGGCCAGCCGCCGGGCGTGACAGACCACGGAGTTGTCCGGGAACCGCCGGGTGATCATCGAGGCGACCGGATTCCGGTCGAGCACGCTCGTCAGGCGCCCGACGTCGTACGGCCGGAGGTGACTGATGTCGTCGTCGACGAAGAGGATCTTGTGCCAGCCTCGTAGCCGGGCGAGCAGGAGGCCGATGTTGCGCTTGGTGCTGAGATCGCTGGACCGATCGGCGGAAGCCTTCAAGAACGTCGGGTGTGCGGTCGCGTACGACTGCTCCGGGAGTTGATAGTCGCTCGGTACGTCGACGATCAGTGCGCGGGCGCCAAAACACTCTTCCACGCGCTCGCGGACCTGTTCCCCGCTCGTCTGCCGACTACAGAGAACCACCAGCGGGACGGACAGTGCCGCGGACAGTTCGATGATGTTCTGCAGAGCCGATGCGGGACGCGCCGCCGGTACGACGATCGCGTCCAAGCGACTGCGGCTCGGGGGTACGGCGGAGGTGGACACATCGCGTAACAGGGATGCATGGGAGTGCCGCTGACCGATCTGCCGGCTCACGCAACCGCCTCGTCATCGGGCGACCATTCGTACAGCCGGTTGTACGGGATCTCCAGGTCAGGCGACATCGCCGCGCCGTTCACCAACGGAACCCGCAGGAGGAGAGCGAAAGATCCTCCGGGGAAGCGGCTCGCGAGATACGCCTCGTTCCGCTCCCGAACGGCGATGTCCGTGAGCGCACGGACGGCGCCGACAACTCCCCGGCTGTAGACCCCGCTGCAGACGGTCAGCGTCCGCGTGTGATTGAGGGGATTGGGAACCCGCGCCAGAAATGCCACGTCCTCGAGCAGGCCGCGCCTTTTACCGTCGCGCCAGACATCCTCGGTCTGGTCCGCGGTGATCTGTTCCTTGGTCGGTGGCTTTTCCAGGGTGCGTTCGTATTCGCCCCATTGCGGCCGGAATTCCTGCCCGTCCGGCAATCTGAAGACCTCGCCGTTGAGGAGGTCCGGTACTTCGACCTGCTGGATGGGCAGATCGCGCATCAGCGGCTGCAGTTGATGGGCGACATCGTTCCAGACGATCCCGCCGAGCACGATCAAGTGACCGGTCAGATCGGGGGAGACGGCTTCCTCCGGCAACTTGTGCGCGAGGTCTTCCAGTTCGGGATTGCGGGCGCGAAGGTGCCCCCACAGTTCGATCAGGGCGTCGACATCGGCGTACCGGTACATGCGGGTGTGATTGGGGTTCGCTTCGTCGGCCAGTGGTGACCGATAGGCAGCGGGTGCTTCTGGGCAGATGATCGTGACCGGACCTGCCTCGAAGGTCCAGAGGCCGGCGCCGGCGGCCGCCGTACCGGGCTTCTTCCGGGCGGCGTCACGGAGTCCGATCAGCTCCTGGTAGAGCGCGTCGAACTTCTCTCGCTCGGAGGCGTTCAGATCCTCTTCGCGGCCCAACTGGGGAGTTGCTTCGGCCGAGTGATCCCGGGCGCAGAAGAGTGCGTAAGCCCGCAGACGGCCGGCTGGTGGCAACTTCGGATCGGAGGAGTTCTCCCAGGAACTGATCGCCGACACCGAGATCCCCTTGGCGCCGCCCAGCGCACGCGCCAGCCTCGCCTGGGTCAGCCGCTGCGCCTGTCTGAGCGCGCGCAGCCGGTCGGCGAGTACCGCCTCTGGCGAGGGGGCCAAGGTCACTCCCGGGAGGATCAGTGTCCAGATGGATTCGGTCACCCTACTCCACCGGATTACACCTAACTACAAGTGAAGTACAAGCGTGGACACCTCTAGCGTCCACACCCAGAACTGCGCAGCGGCTCAGGCGCTACCGGCGCCGCCTGCATCGTGACCGCCCCGTGACCTCTTCGACCCCGTGCCGGCCTTTGTTAGGAGGAAATCTCCCTTTCCACTGATTCTACTGTGTATCTAGGTAGATCCAGGGGTAGAACAGTTGTAGATAGCAGAGCCAGCGACAGGAGCTTCTTACGACCTCAGCCGTTTCGATGACTGAAGCAGGTGCCCCATGAGCAGACTCCCGGCCGTAGTACCGATGCTCACCGTGACGCCATCGCCCTTCGCAAGGGGTGTTCGGCCAGTCCCTCCGCAGCCATGATCGGCGTGATCGAGGCGCTCGAGCTGGGGAACTGGCGAAAGGCCTCGCGGATCCTGCACGAAGCGGAGCTCTTCGATGCCTACCTGGCGGCGACCCTGATGAGGGTCGCCCGAGCGATGTCCTACCGGGCGATCGGCGAGCACAGCCGGGCCTGGACCACGCTCGGAGGCGCGGCCGTCCAGCTGCGTCGCAGGCACCCGCGACTGCCGTGCCTGGAAGTCAACGAGACCGGCCAGATCGACGACGTACCGTCCTGGCCCGGTGAGGTCGAGCGGCTCGCTCTCCCGCCCAAGCCGGCTCCGGGTGGCGACGCCGAGCTGATCTTTCGAGCTGTCCGGCTGATCTGGCGGGAGCAGCAGGAACTGAGTGAACTGTTCCAGCGGATCGCCGAGCGGTCGCCCGAGCTGACTCCGGCCACGCACATCCTGGTGCTCGCCTTCGTCGAGTACATGTGCTGGGTGCGGCACGACCCGGCGACCTGGACCAAGGCTGCGCCTGTCGACGAAGAGGCGGCTGCTGTGGAGGAGCGGATCGACGCACTGCGCGACGGACTGCGCGCAGAGTTCCTCCGCAGCGCGACGGATCTGCGCCGTTTGCGCTACCCGTCCGCGGGGGAGATGTCACTCATGGTCTGGAGCAATGGCGGCAAATACAACGGATTGCAGAGGCTCGCGATCCTTGAGCTCGCTCGCCGTCCGGAACCGCCATGGGCCGGACCTGGGAAACCCGCCGACTGCCCTTCCCGGCTGAGTTCCGTCAATGCCTGGCAATTTGCTCGGGCCTCCTGATTTCACCGATGCCTTTACGCGCCTTCCCCGCAGACCTACCCTTTAAGGATCCCTATTCCATCGCATCGTCGATCCACTGAGATCGTTGACCTCAACAACGACCTCGACCAGCCGGCCCGGCAGTGCGCGGAGGAGGAACTTCGATGATCGCCGTCCTGACTGCGCCAGGGATGGGGGGTCGTGTGCCCGAGGTCAGGTTGGCCGAAGAGGCGCCGGCCGACCTGACCGGTACGACGCAGCTCGGGGCCGGCGTCAGTGTCGAGATCGATCTGGCCGATCCGGACGGATGGCGTGCTGTCGCGGTTGACGGATGGGACCGCGCTGACCGGGATCTCCTGGAAGCCCTTGTGGGACAGGGCAGCGTTCGCTACCTCAGCCAAATCCGGGCCGATGTGGGTTCGCGGCTCACTACCGACGTACCGGTCGAGGCTGCCAAGTCCGGGCCCTGGCGCAGACTCGCGGTGATCGACGCGCTGGATCGCTGGCTGCAGGTGCCTCTGGATCAGGCGTTGCTGGATGCCGAGCGCGCGGTCGTTCGGGCCCGGGCCGCGCGGACCTTGCGATCGAGCTCGCTGCGGGAGCATCGGAACGGGCAGGCCGTAGTACTGGCTCGGCGCTCGGCGGGGGAGCTCTCCACCTACCTGACCGGGCTGGCGAACTCTGCGTCGTCGTTGCCGCGGGCCTTGTATTCCTCGCTGTCACGAGTCACAACTGGCTATGCGAACCTGGCAAGTCAGGTGACCGGTGGGCCCGACGAGTGTTTCGATGCTGTGGCTCAGGCGTGGAGTCGCCTGAAGGTCGCCGTACCGGTTGGGGGAGTTCTCAAGCGTGTCGAGCAGTTGCCGGCCCTTGAGTTCAGTGGCGGGGACAGTAGCTCGGTCGATCCTCGTCAGGTACGCGCTCGCGTCATCGCTTCGGAGATCCGCATGGTCGAGTCGCGGGGAGGATCGACGGTTCGCGTCCTCGTGCCCGCGTTCGGTTCGCGGGTGCCTTCGGTGATCGCGGACCAGTTGATGGTGCGGCTCGTCGATAGGCGTTCCGGAGAGGCGCATGCGCCGGTGCGCTTGAAGTTCAGTCCGGCGCGCGCGGTCTTCACCCAGGACGTTCCGTTGCGGGGGGCGTCGGCTGATGATGTTCGTGCCGATGTCTTCGATCCGGGGTACGAGACGGCGCCGGCTCTGACGGACGGGGATGACGAGCTGGTGCGGCAACGCCGAGCGCAGTTCGTGCTCAGTGAGTGGCGGCGGGCGATGGTGGAGATCCGGCTGTCCCGGCAGCCGAAGATGCGGAACCGCCGGCTGGCGCGACTGACCGCCGTACTGGGTCAGGCTGTTCCAGACGCTGATGAACCCGTCTTCCGTGGTGGGCCGACACGTGGCGAAATCAGCCGGTACGTCGATACTGCGCCGGGGACGGTCCATCCGTGGTTCACGAGCACTCGTGGTGCCGGGGAACCGTTGGTTGCGGAGCTTGCGGCGGTTCACCAGGCGCGTTGATGTCGTCACGACATCGGAATTCGCCAGGCTGGTGCGTGCTGAGGCTCACTGTCGTCAGAAGGACGTCCGCAATCAGCGGCGGGCGTCGCTCCGGGCGATAGGAGTAGCACGATGGCCGTCCGCAGACTGAGCAGTTTGAGCACCGCCCGCAACCCGGTACTGGTGCGACCGAAACAAGATCCCGAAACCGTTGCTCTGAAGCAGGTAGCGTCCCGGCCGACGACCATCTACTGGTTCCTGATGGTCAGCGATCTGGCGACAGCGATCTGGATGTACACCGTCGGGCCGTGGCTCGACAAGACCTCGAAATTCACCGCCACCGGCACCCTCGGCGGTCACCACGTTCTCCTGCTGATCATCGCGATCACAGGCTTCCTGATGCTTGCAACACTGGCCGTCCTGACCGACAACTTCACCCACAGCACCCGAAACCTGGCGATCGCGAGAAACATCGCCTGCATCATCTCGATCGTTGCCCTGTCCGGGCTACTGGCACTCATTCTGATGGCGCTCCTCAGCCGCGTCCTCTTCGGCCCGCTACGCCCTTAGGATCAGTCGGTACGCCGTACTGGGACTAGGGGGATTTGTGAAGCTGCTGCTCACCTCCGGAGGCATCACGAACGAGAGCATTCGTGATGCCCTGATCGATCTGCTCGGCAAGCCGATCGCCGAGTCCCGCGCGCTGTTCATCCCAACCGCACAATGGGGTCACCCGGCGTTGAGTCCTGTCACGGTGCAAAAGGCCGTTGCCGGTACGCCCCCATGGCACCTGTCCAGTCTGGGCTGGGCGTCCGTGGGTGTCCTCGAACTCACCGCCCTGCCCAGCATCGGTGCGGACCGCTGGGTGCCGTGGGTCAAGGAGGCCGACGTACTGCTGGTCGACGGCGGCGAAGCCACCTACCTGTACCACTGGATGCGCGAGTCAGGCCTGGCGGACCTGCTGCCGTCGCTCCCCGACACAGTCTGGGTGGGCATGAGCGCCGGCAGCATGGTGCTGACCCCACGCATCGGCGACGACTTCGTCTCCTGGCCGTCCGCCCCCGACGACCGCGCCCTAGGCCTCGTCGACTTCTCGATCTACCCCCACCTGGACCACGAAGACATGCCCAACAACACCCTGCCCAACGCCGAAAAATGGGCCGCCACCATCAACGGCCCGTCGTACGCCATCGACGACCAAACCGCCCTCAAGGTGACCGACGGCCCCGTCGAAGTAATCACCGAAGGCCACTGGAAAGCCTTCCCTGCTTAGCGGAACGGACGGTCAGACGTAGCTGTGAGAGCGGGAAAGGTCCGTGACGAGCTGCGGGTTTCGGTCGTCGGCGATGCGGCGTAGCAGGTCCTTTGCTCGCTCGGCGGCTCCTTCGTTGGACTCGCCGGCCACCCAGTCCAGTTCGCGTTGGGTGATGCCGACCAGTTGGATGAAGTCGACTCGCCCGTGGACTGTGTCGATGCCAGGCACCTCGGTGTCCGGTGCCAGCACGTAGCTGGTCAGGAGGGTGTCGCTGTCGGTACGCAGTGGCTGGCCCTGGCCGCTGAGGAATTGGAACGGTTCGAACCAGTTCTTGGACGTGTAGGTGTAGCGAGCGAGGTTGCCCAGCGAGTTGATCGCCCAGTGGCATTCGTCCGGCCGGTCGGCCCGGACCTTCATCGTCATCTCGTAACCCCAGCCGCTGAAGTCGCCGCCGAACGACTCTTCATCGACGTACAGCTTGGACATTCCGTAGGTCAGGAGGTGCTGGTAGCCGTTCGGGCTGGGATAGATGCTGCACCCGTCGAGGTAGTCCTCGCCGCCGAAAATGGCGCGGGACTGAAGGGGTGCGGCCAGGTGTGGGGGCGTGATCCCCGGGTAGAGGGCGTCGAACACCGCGTCGATTGCGTGCCACCCGGGCGCCCAATCGTCTTCGGCCTCGGCCCGGGCGAGGTATTCGGACTTCGTCATCATCCGCCGATGATGCCAGCATCCGTGGTTCAAGTTAGTTGTGGTGGGCCTTGGCGGAGGATGGATTCGGCTTCTTGGCGGGGGCCGGGGGCTATCCAGCGGCCGGCCCAGGTGGCGCCGGCTTGGGCGTAGGTGGTGGGGTCGCCGTCGTTGAGGCGGACTTTGATGTCGAGTGGGGTGTTGCGTTCGGCTCGTAGGGCGCTGATGTCTTGTGGGGTTAGCTTTTGGGGTGCGGCGGTGGGGCCTTTGTAGGCGGTGGAGCCGTCCCAGCGGAGGATGCGGCGGCGGACCGCGGGGACGAGAAGGTTGCCGCCGACCCAGATGGGAATGCGGGGGTGCTGGAGCGGGCGCGCAGTTAGCTGGGCGCCGGCTAGCTGGTAGTGCTTGCCGTGGTGGTGAACGGGTTGGCCGGTCCACAGGGCGGTGATGACTTCGAGCGATTCGTCGAGCATCTCCGCGAGCACCCGGGGGTCGGTGGGTTCGCCAACACCGGCCAGGAACGGGTCGCCCGGGTCGCCGATTCCGACGCCGAGGATGAGCCGGCCGTTCGACAGGTGGTCGAGGGCAACCGCTTCGGCGGCGAGCTTCCACGGACGACGCCGCGGCACGGGCGTGACCGTCGTACCGAGCTTGATCCTGGACGTAGCCGAAGCCATGGCTGCCAAACAGATCCACGGATCGTACGTCGGTTGGGACGTATCGCCCTGGTAGGCCAGATAGTCCTCCAGGAACACGCCGTCCCACCCGCAGTCCTCGGCCATCCGCGCAAGCTCAGCCAGGCCGCGCGGATCACGCGCCGGTCCAACCGCCCCGAATGTCACAGAGAATCGCATGCCCGCAACGCTAGCCACCCCAACCGACAAAAACGGCATTCCTTAAAGTTTCAGCATGACTGGTGATGTGGTTGCGGAGCTCCTCGCGGAGGCATTGCGGGACCTCGTCCGGTTCGTCGACGAGCGACCGGACGACGCGACGGCCGATGACGACGTACGGGCGCTCGAGTCCGTCGCACATGTCCTGCACCAGGTGACACCGGAGGACCGGCCCCGGATGCGCGCTCTGCTCGGGTCCGAGTTCGCGGCATCCCTCGGCTGGACCTGAGCTCTGCCCTACTCGCGCGCCCTCCAGTTGGCCAACTGCTGGACCTGGCCGGTGTGGATGTCGCTCACCCACTCCCAGTCGGGCTGTGGATGTGTGATGCGTGGGTCCTCGAGATCCGAGCCGTCGCGAAGAGCCTGCACGTAGGCGCGGTCCTGCTCGATCCGTGCACGTGCTTGACCAGCTCCGCCGACGGACCCGTGACCCGGGATGACGACATCAACGCCGTCCGCCACGGCCTCGAGCACCCGCAGCCCCGCGAGGTACTCCTCGATCGGATCGTTGGTGCTGGTGAACGTGTTGAGCATCGGAGGGAAGACATCGGACAGCATGTCGCCGGCAACGAGGACCCCGAGCTCCTCGATGAACAGTGCCGCATGACCCTCCGAATGCGCCGGATGCTCGACAACCCGCACTTCCGGACCGTCCCAAGGAATCTGCGTGGATCCTGCCGGCAGTTCGGTAATGAGGCCGAACAAATCCAGCGGCGTCTCCCCGGCAATCTCCGGCGGAAGCCCCTCGACGACACGGTCCCGCCAAGCCGCGTCCGACCGCAATTCCCGCAGAGCGGCCGCGCAGCCCGCCGTACCGTAGCGAGGCACGTCGCCGAACTCGGGATGCCAGAGCACGTGATCCCAATCAGGATGCGTCGCAAACCCCGCCACAACTGGCTGCCCCAACTCGCGAAGTTCACGAGCCAGGCAAGCCATTTCGCCATCAGTCAACCCAGGATCGACGAGCAACACACCGGCACGACCTTGTACGACGACAGCGTTGTTCCGGAGCAACTCGCTCTGATGGATCAGCACACCCGCTGCGACCTGCCTCAGCATGGGATTCCTTCCGCTTGTCGTCGTCGCGACCGTAGAACCTAGCGGTATCACGGTGCAAGGACACGATCCTGGCGACTGCGGCGTTATCGGGACATGAGGATCGGACTGATATCTGACACTGAGGGGAACGCGCGGGCGCTGGCTGCGGCACTGGCGGGGATTCGGAGTCACTCGCCGGATGTGATCGTCTACGCGGGCGACATCCTGGACAACCCGTTCTCTCCGGAGCCGCCCGCGGAAACGATCAGCCAGCTCCGTGCCGACGACATCCGTGCGATCCCAGGCAATCGGGACCGGTATCTGATCGATTGGGGAACGCCTCGCTGGAGCCACACCTTGTGGATGCGGTTGCGTCGCTCGGATCCGCCCGGTCCGTGGCTGGAGCAGACCGCGGCCGGCCAGGCAGCGCTGTCAGCCGACGAACTCAGCTGGCTGCGATCGTTGCCCGAGGAGTTCCTGCTCACCGACGGCGTTTACGTCTGCCACGGAATGCCGGGCAACCCGTGGAACACGTTCTGGCCCGCACACCCGACGTACGACGGCAATCTCACCGCCGCCGAGCGAGCAGCCTCGCTTCAGCTGCTCGCCCGCGCCGACGCGTCGGTGGTTTTGTGCGGTCATGCGCCGGAGCCGGCCGAATACCACGACGTATTGCCGGACGGGCGACCGCTGCACATCGTCCGAGCCGGGCAACGAAGCGACACTGAGGTGAACTACGCGATCCTGACGCACCGCCAGCAGTGGGAGGTCACCCGGCACGCCGCCGGCATCAGGGCGTGAGGCGACTACTCCGGGACGACCTCCGGCTGCCGGATTGCCGCCCGTGGGGTGCGCCGGGTGAACCAGGCCGGCATCCACCAGTTCGCGTCGCCCAGCAGCTTCATCAACGCGGGGACGAGAATCAGTCGCACGATGGTCGCGTCGATCAGTACGGCGGTCGCCAGGCCCAGACCGAACATCTTGGCCGTCGGGTCGTTGGCCAGCCCGAAGCTGACGAAGACCGCGATCATGATGAGCGCTGCCGAGGTGATCACGCGACCGGTCGTCGAGATGCCGTGGATGGTCGAGGCGGTGTTGTCGCCGGTCCGGACGTACTCCTCGCGGATCCGGGAGAGCAGGAAGACCTCGTAATCCATCGAGAGCCCGAACACCACGGCGAACATGAACATCGGGATGAACGGGAGGATCGGGACGGTCGTCTCCAGCCCGATCAGGTTCGCGGCCCAGCCCCATTGGAAGACCATCACGATGACGCCGAAGGACGCGCCGATGCTGAGGAGGTTCATCAGTGCGGCCTTGAGCGGTACGACGACCGACCGGAACACCACCGTGAGCAGTACGACCGACAGCAGGATCACGGCGCCGATGAACCAGGGCAGCCGGTCGTTGACCTTCGCACCGACGTCCGCCAGGGTCGCGGTCTGACCGCCGACATGAGCCTTCGCCGGGCTGTCCCTCAGGACAGATGGGAAGACCTCGGCGCGCAGCCGTTCGACCGTGGTCATCGTCGCGTCGTCCTGCGGACCAGTTGCCGGTACGGCGATCAGCGTCGCAACGCCCGCCGCGGAGTTCACCTGGGGAGGCGCCACCGATGCGATGCCCCGGTCGCCCCGGACGGCGTCGTACAGGGGTTGGATGACGCTCGGATCGCGTGAGACGTCGACGGCGATCACCAGCGGACCGTTGCTCCCGGCACCGAATCCCGCAGCCACCAGGTCGTACGCCCGGCGCTCGGTGCGTTGGACGGGGAGCGCGCCGTCATCCGGCGTACCGACGCGGAGTGCGAGCACGGGCGCGGCCAGGGCCAGCAGGAGAACGGTCGCGCCGACGGCATAGACGGCCGCATGCTTGGACACGTGGCCCGCCCACCGGTGCCATCCCGAACCAGGAGTCGACCGCACCCGCCGTACCTGAAGGCGGTTGATCCAGTGCCCGGCCAAACCGAGGAACGCGGGCAGCAAGGTGAGCGAAGCGAGCACCATGGTCAATACGATCAGTGAGATGGCGATCCCGCCGGCAGTCATGAACGGTACGCCGGCCACCGCCAGCCCGAGGATCGCGATCACTACGGTGCCACCGGCGAAGAGGACGGCCCGCCCGGCCGTGGCGACAGCGCGCCCGGCCGCCTCCTCGACCGCCATCCCGGCGGTCAGGAACTCGCGGTGCCGGGTGACGATCATCAGCGCGTAGTCGATGCCCACGCCGAGCCCGATCATGCTGCCGAGCACGGGCGCCCAGGCGGGCAAAGCGATCAGATGGTTCACCAAGGACAGCGCGCTGACCGCCAGCGCGAGGCCGAACACCGCCATCCCGACCGGCAGCCCCATCGCGATGATCGATCCGAACGCGAGCAGCAGGATCACCATCGCCGCGATCAACCCGACCGCCTCGGCGAGACCTGGTTGCGCTTCTTCGAACGCGTAGAAGAGATCGCCGCCCAGCTCGATCCGCAAGGGCTCTTGCACCGATGTCAGTGTTTTGAGCTGCTCGAGATCGCTCGGCTCGAGCTTGTCGAGCACCGGATACTGCAGCCGGATGAGCCCGACTTTGCCGTCCGGCGAGATCTCGGGATCGTCGGCCGCCAGCACGTGCGGCAGCGCCGCGGCGGTCGACCGGATCCGCGTGAGCGCGGCCTGCAGTTCGGGCGAGTTGAGCGTGGAGGCCGAATCTCGCGGGGTGACGACGACCTGGGCGGTCAGCCCGGCCTGATCCGCTCCCGCAGCCGACAACAGGTCGGTCGCAGCCTGCGAGTCGACACCAGGCGCTCCGAACGACTCCTCGAGTTTCTTGCCGAAGGCGCCGGAAGCCGCGACCACGAGCGCCGCGATCACCAGCCACGCTCCGATCACCACCCAGGGCCGGCGAGCGGCGTACCGGCCCAGTCTGTACAGGTTCGACCTCATGACGGTTCCTTTCGGCGAGAGTTGGGTTCAGCCTGCGGTCGAAGGGCAGGTCGCCACCTCGGGCGATGAGCCGGACTTCCCTCGGCCGATCAGCCAGGTCGCGTCCCGTACTTTGAGCCGATACGCCGGGGTGCCGGAGTCTCTACGCTGTGGGCATGGTGAGAAACGCCGTCCGCTCGCTGCTGCGCGAGCCGCGAGCACCGGACCCGCCCAGGAGGGTGTGGCGGGACTGGGTGTTGCTCGGCGGTCTGCTGCTGGCGGCGGTGCTGGAAGGTGTGTTCCGCGAGGACGTGGTCTGGCGGCCCGTGGCGGTGGTGTTCGCTGTGGCAACCGCGTTCGCGCTGCTCTGGCGCCGTACCCATCCGTTGCAGGTGGTCGTCGGAGTGTTCAGCGCCGTGATCCTGTCCAACTTCGTGGTGCTGATCAGCGGGACCGAGCCCTTCGGCCTGTACTCGATGATCTGCGTGGTGTTGCTGCCGTATTCGCTGCTCCGCTGGGGATCCGGCCGCGAGGTCCTGATCGGCCTGGCATTCGTCGTGGTCGCACTCGTGCTGGGCACCGCTGCCGACTTCCCTGGGTGGGGCGAAGCGGTCGCCGGCGGAATGTTCCTTCTGTCCCCGGCGGCACTGGGTCACGCGGCCCGCTACCGGCGTACCGCCCGGCTCCGCGAACTCGACCAAGTGCGGCTCCGCGAGCGTGAGCAACTGGCCCGCGAACTGCACGACACGGTCGCCCACCACGTCTCGGCCATCGTCATCCGCGCCCAGGCCGGCCAAGCCGTCGCCCCGACCCGCCCGGAAGCGGCGATCGATGCGCTCGCCATCATCGAGGCAGAGGGCACGCGTACTCTCGCCGAGATGCGAACAATGGTCGGCCTACTACGCGACGACGGTACGGCGGCGCTCGTTCCGCAACCGGGAGTGGCCGACCTGGAACGGCTCGCCCGCAGCGCCGGGGACCGCCCGCGGGTCGAGCTCGAGCTGTCCGGCGACCTCGACGACCTCGGACCAGGCGTCGGCGCCGCGATCTACCGAATCGCCCAGGAGTCGATCACGAACGCCGTACGGCACGCCCGGCAGGCAACTCGCGTCGATGTCCGGCTGACGTCGTACGGCGACTCCCTGCGTCTGACCGTCCGCGACGACGGCGAGCCCACCTCGGCCCCCGGGAACTCGCTCGGCTACGGCCTGGCCGGGATGACCGAGCGCGCGACCCTCCTCGGCGGCACCTTCGCAGCCGGCCCTTCAGCGGACCGCGGGTGGTCCGTCGACGTCGTCCTGCCTCGAACGGCGGTCCGCCGATGACCATCCGCGTCCTCGTCGCCGACGACCAGGATCTCGTCCGGACCGGCCTCGCGATGATCCTCGACGCCCAACCCGGCATCGAGGTCGTCGGTCAAGCGGCCGACGGCTTGGAGGCGATCGAGTTCGCCCGCCGCCTGCGCCCCGACGTCTGCCTGCTCGACATCAGGATGCCCGGCCTGGACGGCATCGCCGTCACCCGCGAACTCGCCGGCCCCGACGTCACCGACCCCCTGCCCATCGTCGTGATCACCACCTTCGACCTCGACGAATACGTGTACGGCGCCCTGAAGGCCGGCGCCCGTGGCTTCCTGCTCAAGGACGCCGGCTCCGACCTCCTGGTCCAAGCGATCCACGCCGCCGCGAACGGCGAAGCCCTGATCGCCCCCAACATCACTGCTCGCCTACTGGCAGCTTTCGCCCAACCATCCCGCACCCCGACCCAACCGACCGACCCCCTCACCCCGCGCGAGGAAGAAGTCCTCCTGGCCGCCTCCCAAGGCCGCACCAACGCCGAGATCGCCGCAGACCTCCACATCAGCCTCAGCACCGTGAAAACCCACCTCACGAGCGTGATGGCCAAGATCGGCGCCCGCAACCGAGTAGAAATCGCCATGTGGGCCTACACAACCGCCCGCATCAAACCCTGACGCTTCCCTGCGTGCTGCCGCCCTCTGTGGCTCGCGCAGCCCGTCCACCCAACCGCGGCGTCCCCTTCCGATCGGTGAAACGCTGGTTGGCGCGGGATTCACGGAGTCTGGCTGCCGCTCCGTGACTGTACGACTCCGTAGATCGCGTGATCAGGACTTGTACAGGCACCACGATGTGACGCTGCGCCTCGAGTCAGGGTTTCCGCCCGACGCCTCGAACCAGAGCGTGCCGTCACCGCGGGACTTGTAGCCGACACTGACGGTCTTCGTCACCTGGCGGCCCGCATTGCCTTTCAGGATGGTCGACGAGCTGCTTCCTCCCACGGCCAGCCGTACCCGGATGTTCGTGGTGCTGTTCGGTGTCCGGTAGGTAACTTTCACCTTGGCATTCCCGCCCGGCCAGTCGACACCGAACCCCCAGGAGGTGCCGCCACGGACGTAGAACGAGTCGCTGCTGGATCTGACGCAGGTCACAGCCTCGGCCGTGGACGCCGCCTGCACCCCAACGGCACCCGACATCAGCAAGGCAACTGCCGTCGCTACCACGGTCACTCTTCGGACAGACACGCCCACAACCACTCCTTCGACGATTTGGACGGCCGCGCCGGCACGTCGTCAACCAAGCCTAGGAATCACCACTGCCGCGGCGCTGCCCGTACCGCACCCGTACCTGTGGGCACGCGCCCGACGGGTTGAAGATCGCCTTCACCCGACTGATCGCCGAGCTGGACATCCCCTACACCGCCGCGATCTTCGTCGCTGACGCCGATGGCACCGACGTACGAGCCTCGTAGAGGTGAAGGTCCACGCGACGACTGTGGCCGTCATGTACGACGAAGTTCCACGGCAGGCGCCAGGATGAACTGAGTAGCGCCTGTCTGGACGCACTGGAAGTATTGCGCGCATGACTCAGAACGCGACCGGTCATCGCTGGACGACCACGCCCAAGTGATCGAAGACGCCCTCGCATGAACCTCATGATCTTCGATGCCGTTGGCAACGATGCTGCTCGGTCCCGCCGCGTGGTGAGCGACGTAGACCTGGCCTGCCGTTGGTGGGGCACACCCGGCCGGACCCACAAGCCGTGACCGCCGAGACGCTGGCCGCCATCCTGCATCGCAGCCCGGTGATCTTGCTCGACTTCGACGGCCCAGTCTGCTCCGTCTTCGCCGGATACCCCGCGGCTCAGATCGCCGACGACCTCCGCGCACTCGCCTACGACCAACTCGGCCTACTGCCGGCCGCCCTCGGCGGCCTGTCGAGCCCCCACGACGTCCTCCTTGAATGCGCAGGCGTCTCACGAGACCTAGCCGCAAGCATGGACGAGGCCCTCCGCAACGCCGAGGTCAAGGCCGTCCAGAGCGCCACTCCGACCCCCGGGATCGACCAGTTCCTCGCCGCCTGCCAAGAGACCGGGCACAAGCTAGCGATCGTCACCAACAACGCAGCCGCCGCAGTCCACGCATACCTAGCCCGATCCGGCCTCACCGGTTTCGTCCACCACATCGAAGCCCGCAACCCCGCGGACCCCACTCTCATGAAGCCCAACCCCTACCTGATCCAGCAAGCCGCCCAAGCCCTCGGAGCAGCACCAGAAACCTGCACTCTCATCGGCGACCAGCCCACCGACATCCGCGCCGCCCAAGCCAGCGGAGCCGCCACCATCGCCTACGCCAACAAACCCGGAAAGGCCAACGCCCTAACCACCGCCGGAGCCGACGCCATCATCGACCGGATCAGCGATCTCACCGAGGCGATCCGCAGTCGCTGACTAAGACCTCCGGGCCGTTGCGGACTACTGCAGGCGGAGTACCGCCGTATCCGTAAACAGGCTTGGGAACTCCAGCACGCGGTAGCGGTAGGGCGGGCGGAGCACGCACCGTCTGAGGGTGGGCGGATGCACGCTGAGGAAAGGAAATCGCCTCCGAAGTCGGAGAGGTGAAGGTGGTCAGGGGCGGTCTCGAACCGCCGACCTTTCGCTTTTCACTTCGACAGCGACCCGGGCAACGCTTGGCCGGGCCGTAGGGCGGCGGGCGCCGGACGCTGGTATCACCCGTACCTGTCGGAGGCCGTTGCGGTACTGGTTGCGGTCACTGGCTTCCAACCTGACTGAGCTGCGGTCGCCGGCGCAGGTGGTATCTCGCGGCGCGTGCCCATCGGCGCAAACGCCCGCCGGTCCCACGAACCCGCAGGTCCTCTCGCATGGCCTTCACTAGTTCTGTCCGAGCGGCGTAGTAGAGGTCGGCAGCTTCCTCAAGGTCGCTGACGAGGAACGTATTGCTCTTCAAACGAACCGCCAACCTGATCTCACGAAGCGGTTTGCGTGCGGCTTCCCACGCGCTGAACACTCCGGGGCCAGCAAATAGCTCAGCTCTCGCGTGGATGTCCCTCCGTGCGTGGGCGTCATACTCAACGTCGTCATTCGAAAAAAGCCGCCCACCGAAGTTCTGCATGAGGTTGGTGTGGTCTGCAGCGAGACTGGCCAGCATGTCCTGGTAGAGCTGCTCAACGCGCTGGTGGTACCGAGACTCGCGATCCTTACGAATGCCACCGACGTAGCCCATCGTTGCGCCTCCAAGCGCGGCGATCGGTGCAGCGAAATCCTTTAGAGCCTCAAGCAGCGCAGACATGATTCGAATCATTCCATCTGTCCCTTTGGGGAACGTGCCGCTACGCGACCGTGTCGCCCACCGGGCGGCGGTTGGCGTCTGGCAACCAAGTTGGGAGTGGTCTCGATTTGAAACCTTCGAGCGAGCTGGTGGGGTCGGCGCGCAATGAACCGGTCACCTCGCAGGGTCTACCTCATCGCAAGCGAGGCGTGCTCCAATAGCGGATGGACTTCAGTAACTGGCTTGAACTTGCGACAGCGGTCGGCACGATCGGAGCGGCGGTGCTGGCGGGTGTCGCAGCGCGGGTCGCCGCACGTGCGGCCGATGCCAGCCGCGAGCTCGTACTAGTCGAGCGGCAGCGTGACGAAGCTGCCTTTGAGGCGGAGCTCTGGCGGCAAGCACGTCGAGTCACTGTGGACACCCGAGGGCAGCACTTGCTCGATCACGAAGGCGACCTCATCGGCTGGGACGTCAGCGCTGTGGTTACCAACTCCAGTGCTGATCCAATCTCGAAGGCCCGAATCAAGATTGCTTGCCATGACGAACGCTGGGGGCCTCAGCTAGTTGGGACCATAGCGCCAGGGGACAGCGTTGAGGTCGTCGCTCGCATCTTCACGACCTCCCGAGACATGAATGGGTATGTCCGGTTTGTCGATGTGGAAGGTCGCGCCTGGGTCGCCAATAGTCAGACCGGGGTGGTGAGTGATGACGAGCTAGATCTATGGGTTGAAGGCGGATCCGAGTTCGCGCAGCGTGATCTTGACCCACTTCAGCGAGGGACGTTGATGCGTACCGACTCGCGCGTGATGCCGGACTTTGATGGATGGGCCGCGGAGATCGAGAGTCGCGAGGAGTGACACACCCGCACCTGCGTGCCTCGCAGGATACCTAGCCTTGGTGATCACCACGCGATCGTCTCAGCCATTCCCAATGGAAGTCGAGCGGGCGAAGCGGCGGTAAAGAGACCCACAGTCTCTAGGTCGACAGCTCAGGTGTGTAATCAAGTCCACTGTTTGACGGTCGCAGGCGCCTCCTTCATTACCGCAAATGATATCCGTGAGAATTCAGCCACCATGACCTGACAGCTCATCGGAGCGACGAGCTGTCAGGTGTTCTGGCTAGAACAGAGATGAGGCTGGCGCTGGCTGCTGAAGTCTTTCTCTAAGGGCGATTGAGAATTCGGTAGCTTCAGCCGCCAGGGCATCACTCAGGAGTAGTAACATTGTCAATGCCTCGACTACCTTTGAAAGTCCTCCATACTCGACTCCGAGTAAATGTAACCAGTCATGAGGATCCTCGCCGTCGAATCTCTCGAGCAGCAACTTCAGCCGGTCGGCGCCGCCAGGTAGAGGGACGTCCCATTCAAGATACGCGCCGGTTCGCCATTCATCTGTGGCGTGACGCAGAATCACCTCTGGGGATTCACTCCCAGGAAGATATTCGTAGGCGAAGCGGGTGGCGACCGAGTCCTTTTCTTTCTGATCGCCATCGAGTACGCCGACGATTACGAAATCGTCGCCAGGAGCTCCGGCAGTGTCGCCAACAGTTCGACGCACTCCGCTCTCCCCCGACTTGGTGAACTTGAAGCTGACCATCGCCACGAGTGGCCGATCGACGGCGGCCAGCACCGCGCGGCAGAATTCAGCTGCGACAGTGTCTTCCACGAGGATCATCGCCGCTCTGCTCGGTTGCAAGCCTAGATGACGGCCGAGTTCGATGATGTCCATGCCCGAACGGACCTCGGGGCGAGGAGATGCGGAGAGCAGTGCGATGTGTCGAGTATCAAAATGTCCGAAGAATCCCGGCGAGTGACTAGACGCAACGACGGTCAAATCTCGCTTTACGATCAGCGTCGTTACAACTTCGGCGAGAGCCTTCTGGGACCAGGTGGCCAGGTGACTCTCAGGCTCCTCGAGGAAGACAATAGAGCCAGGTTCGATCCTGCTCAGCTTCCAAATCAGAAACGCGGCACAGAGCTCTCCGCGACCCATTCCCGTCAGTGGGTAGGTCATACCCATTGACGTGGCTTGGAAAAACGGCATCGCACTGTCGTCTTCGCTAAAGGAGGTGACCTCGAATGTCTCGAGCTTCTCGTAACGGCGCCGTAATACATATGACAGGAGTTGGAGTTGATCATCCGAGAATGGGTCGGGGTCGATGCCTTCTAAGAGCTCTTCGTTGAGCTGTCGACCGTCCTGATTTAGGAAGGTTGAGAGCAGTAAGCCAGTTTCGGCTGCGGCATCCAGAAAAACTACGGGAGCAGGGCAATCCCCCGATACATCACCTGTCTCCAAGTTCAATGATGTATCCCAGTCTTCACCTTCGTGTTGGCCGGAGATTGAGATAATAGAGATCCATTTGGTAGCCCAGGCCGCAGGGCGGAAGCCATCATATTCCTCGGAATCTACGAGGCTCGTCCACAAGGTTTCGAGTGTCGTCGACTTTCCGGCGCCGTTGCCGCCACAGAGTACCGTTATGCCGGGTGCGAACTTTATCTCGAGCGACTCGCCTGCCTGCGTCTCGATGGCTGCGGAGAATAGACTTGAGCGGTAGTTCCTTTTCGGAAGTTGCAGTAGTGCCTTTTGGCGCTCGACGAATCTCACAACCATGATGCACCACCCCAGTCGGCTCGGGTGGCGAATGAGAGGAGACCTGCGTCGAGGTCGGACGGTTCTTGCCTGACGAACTCCCAGGCGTCGTTCGACAAGGCGAATTCATGTCCGAGTTGAAGTAGTGGGTTGGCTGAGATGCGCGTCAGTTCGGTGGGGCGAGAAGTGTCTGTGGGGCCAGTTACGCCGAGGTGCCATGCAAGGAACATCCACGCCGTGAGATCGCGAAGAATGACCGAAGAGACATCGGCGACGCGAGAGGTTGAGCGGTCATGGAATACGGCGAGCGTCCCGCTGGCTGTTGGTCCCATTCGTGCGTGCATATCGCGCAAGAAGCGAGATTGTTCGACCCAAAGCATCGTGCTGTCGAGAACTTCGCCTAGTGCTGAAAGAGAGTCGCTTCTATGTAGCTTTGCCGCGACGCACAGCCAGGTGTGAATGGTGGCTTTGTTGGGCTTGACGCCTTCGGCTCGTGCTTGGAAGGGTGGCGATGACAGGACGTGCTTGAGGGCTGCCTTCGCCTCCGTTAGGACCCTCTCAGAGAATTCGTCGTCACGCCTGTAACGATTGGTGACCTTGGCTGCGGTTACCTTCTCTAAGAGAGTTCCCTGTTCTACTGTGATCAGAAAGCGTGCAAGTAGGTCGTCGTATGCCATTCGCGCATTGGAGAATCCAATGCGTTCTGGAGTCATGCCTTCATCTATGGCCCATCGTGTCAGTTGTTTGACCTGATTGCGTGGGCTGCCAATAAACGCATTGCGCTTCTCGGCTTCAGTCAAGGTTGTCGGCTGATTTAGGCGGAAAAAGAGCTCGTGAGGCTCCTCGGAGGAATAGTCGCGTAGTTCGAATATTCTGATCGGAAACGTATCGAAGCTATTTCGAACGGCCGGCGGCAGGTCGTTGTAGCGAAGACCAGAGAGACCTTCAATTCCGGCGTCCAAGGGCTCGATCTTGCTTCCGACGGGGAAGTCGTTGCGCACAAAGTCGCGAATTGCCGTCAACCTTTGCTGGCCGTCAAGGACATCAAATGTGCCATCTTCGCGAGCGACGAGATGGATTGGGGGAATATGCCACCGGCGCAGAATGCTATCGATCAAGCGCTGCTTCTTGCTGGCGGGCCATACTTCGCCTCGTTGAAAGTCAGGCTGCAGGTCGATCAATCCTCGTCGTATGCGTCCGACCAGCGTTTCAATGTCAGGGTCTTTGGGTTCGAACTTCAAAATCGACCTTGCCTTGTCCTAGCGTGTTCAGTGTTGCAGTGATCCTTGCGCACGCAGGCTAGCGCATCAGCGCGTATCTGTTAACAGTCGGTGATGGATGGACTGATCCGGGAAGCGAGAGGGGCGTCGTGTTGAGTGGGATCTGCCTTAGATGCCTCGCTCCAGTTGGCTTCGTCCGGTTGATGCGGCGCCGAGTCGATCTCGACTCGGTCGTCGAATCCCAGGACGGGGTGTTCCGCTGCGGTAGTGGACGCGATCACTAGACGGATGGCGCGGTCAATCGCTCCGAAGAAGGCGGCATCTCGGGTTCCGCGCATGGAATTTGACGCAGTGGAAGCGATTGCGAGCGGTAGTGCGAGGCGGAAAATACGCCGAATGAAGGCATGTTCCGATATTGGATATGCGATGGTCAGGCGCTCTCGAACCGCCGACGTTCTGGGCTTGATTCGACGGTCGCGGTCGAATCAGATTAGAGACTCAACCTCGCTTGCAATTTCTGGATCGAGTTGTGGTCTAGGAATCTGGCCCGGATCGCGGCTGTTGGCCCGCTAACTGGAGGCCTCTGATTGCAGCATTAGTTCGGTCGGCTGGGCTAGTGGTGATCGGCGAAGTAGTTGGTTAGCATTTCGGTTGGCCAGGTGGGTTGATGGACTGGGCCGCGGGGGCCGAAGTCGGTGAACCAAGGTTTGATGTCGAGGACGGGGGTGCTGTCTACAGCGTCGAGGCCTTCGACGTGAAGGTCTAGGCCGTCTACCTTGATCAGGCGGCAGCGGGAGACGCCTAGCCGGCTTTCCGAGTACGGACGCTGCACTGGAACTCTCTTGTTGCTGCCGGTAGTTCGCCCATGTCGCGCAAGGTACAGGCTGTTTCGTGAGCCAGGCTGGCTTCGCCGAAGAAGAACACCCGGCCTGGTTCGTCGTCACCAGGTGTTGCAGCCGCTAGGTCTGTCTCGGCGCGAAGGAGCGCTCGGCTGGCTGCGGTTCGTTGTCCGTCGACGGCGAGCGCTCGTGCGTGAACGACCCCGATCAACGAACGCTCGCGAGGACTGGCCTGGTCGTAACGCCTGCCGTCAAGCGACGCCTCGGCGATCCGGACAGCTTGCCGGTGGTGTCCGAGGTCGACAGCTTGATGTGCCATTGCGCGGAGGATGTGCGCGGCAAGCGGTGCGTCATCGGCCTCTGCAGCCAGCTTCACCGCGACTGCGAAGTACTGCTGCGCGATCGCGTGCTCGGAGTTGTCGAACGCCATCCAGCCCGCGAGATAGGCAAGCTCGCCGGCAGTCGAGAACATGCCTTGGCGGACTCCGTCGTCCGTGTACGAGGCGCGCAGGTATCCGGCGACGTCGGAAGACAGGTACTGAACGACGGCTGCGCGGGCGTGCCCGCCGCCTCGGCGCTGATCGATTCGCGTGAACAGCTGAACCGTCTCGCGCACCGCGTCGAGGTCACCTTTGCCGACCAATCGTGCGCCGTTGACCTTGTGATGGCTGGTGGATCGATCGCGGAGGTGTTCCCACCATGCATGGTCTGGCAGTGCCAACGCGGCGACAGAGGAACCGGCAGCCCGCAGGATCGACCTGCGCTCGACATCCAAGGTGCTTCTCCCGAGATCGACCAGCGCTGTCAGCGTATCCGCATTCCAGTCGAGCAGCGGCGCGGAGGCCGCCCCCGTGAGACCGATCTCGTCGGGCGTGACGGTTGGGCCGAGCCGCCGTGCCAGCGTCTCGATGAGGATGTCTGGGCCAAGGCCAGGCGGTTTGGAGCTGGCCCCCAGTGCGATACGTGAGATCGGCAGATACCGGCGTGCTCGTCAGACCGCCGGTCGGCGGCGACGCGTCCGAAGGCGAGAGCGAGTTGGGCATGCAACGGTGAAAATCAGACGACTGGTCGCCCTCGCACGAAGGGCGACCACTGCGGCTACCGCTGCGACAGCACGGGCGCAGAGTGGCTGGACGACTGGCCCTGGTCCAATCCTGCCGACGCTCAGCTGGTAATCAACCTGGACTAGCGCCCGCTGTAAGTCCAGGTTAGGCCGACAACCTGGACTTAACGGCGAGGAGATCCAGGTTTGAGCCCCGCTCCTTGGCGCGCCCGGGTCGAGTTCTGTGCGAGTTGCCGCCTAGGTCAGTCGCCGAGTCCGGCCAGGGATCCGCCGGCGTGCGGCAGGGAAAGGAGCGCGCGATAGCACGCACCGCCGAGGGTGGGTGGGAGCGCGCGTAGTGGGCGCGACGAAGGAGCGACTGCGTAGCACGCTGGGGGAAGATTAATCCCCAAAAGAAAAAATCCCCCTCCGATGTCGGAGAGGGTGAAGGGTGGTCAGGGGCGGTCTCGAACCGCCGACCTTCCGCTTTTCAGGCGGACGCTCTACCAGCTGAGCTACCTGACCGGGGAGAAAGTTTGGCGGCGGTGATTTCTCACCGCCGCCTTCTCCTGGCGACCCAGACGGGACTCGAACCCGCGACCTCCGCCGTGACAGGGCGGCACGCTAACCAACTGCGCTACTGGGCCAGGTTGACCTCGTAGATCTTACAGCATCTTCGAGGTGGTTCTGACACTGGCCTTTCGACCGTATCCCCAACGGGATTCGAACCCGCGTTACCGCCTTGAAAGGGCAGCGTCCTAGGCCACTAGACGATGGGGACTCGGACCCGCGGGAGCCGAAGCTCCAGGGACAGCCGTAAGCATAGAGGAGAGTTTGCCTGCTGCCAAAACGAGTTAGTTGGTGGCGTCGGGGGCGGTCAGCTGGGGGTATTGGGCAACGAAGAGGGAGTGGAAGGACAGGGCGGGGAGGATGTGGCCTTGGGGG
>NZ_SMKA01000124.1 GCF_004348455.1 Kribbella albertanoniae | reverse complement strand
GGGTCCTCGAAGGCATCGCCGCCAAACTAGGCGGCAAACCCCGAGGCCTCCTCGGCCGCCAACTAGGCCTAAGCCCCGCCGGCCGCTGACCTCCTCACCACACCACACCACAGCTCCAGCCGCAACGCTGGCAACCCGGACTGCGTACACCCACTGGGGACGCCGGACACCTGATCAGATGTCCGCACTCCCCATTAGGTGACCGCGGCACTGCGAAGGGCAGCCGCCCTACGTCAGGTGGACTCGGGGTCGTAGGGGGGTTTGGCGCCGGCTGGGAGGCGTTGGGGGGCATCGGCGAAGTCTGTGGAGACGGGCTTGTCGTCGAAGTCGTCGGTGCCTTCGAGGAGGTGTTTGCGGACGAAGTTGCGCGGGTTGAGGTCCTGCAACTCCAGGTCGGCGAACTCCGGGCCGAGCTCGCTGCGCAGGTCGTTCTGCGCGTTGGAGACCATTCGGCGCACCTGGCGGAGCAGGTTGCCCGCGGTGCGGGCGAACTCCGGCAGCCGCTCCGGGCCGAAGACGAGTACGGCGACGATCGCGATCACGACCAGCTCGAGCGGCCCGATGCCGAACATGCGTTCACCTCACTTCTCGTTCCCCGGCACAGCGTACCCGAGGGGGTGTCAGCCGATCTGCTGGCCGAGCGTCACGGTGGCCTGGCGCGGACGGCCGCTGCGTTCGTAGACGAGGCGGACGCTCTCACCTGGTTGATGGGAGCGGATCGCGACGATGAGCGACTCGGCGGTGTCCACCAACTGCTTGTTGATCTCGGTGATCACATCGCCCACCCGGAGCCCGGCCCGAGAGGCAGGCGAGCCGGCGGCGACCGAGCTGACCCGGGCACCACCCTCGAACTGCATGTCGACGTTCGCGCCGATCACCGGGTACGTCGCTTTGCCGTTCGCGATCAACTGCTGCGCCGTACGGCGGGCCTGGTCGATCGGGATCGCGAACCCGAGCCCGATGTTGCCGGTCTGCCCTTCCTGGGCGCCACGCACGGCCGCGATCGCCGAGTTCACCCCGATCACTCGGCCGTTCATGTCGACCAGCGGTCCACCCGAGTTGCCCGGGTTGATCGCCGCGTCGGTCTGCAGAGCGTTGATGTACGACGCCTGGTCCGCACTGTCCCCCGCAGTCACCGGCCGGTTCTTCGCGGAGATGATGCCCGAGGTGACGGTCCCGGCCAGCCCGAGCGGGGAGCCGATGGCGACGACGTCCTGCCCGACGATCGCGAGGTCCGAGCGGCCGAACTGCACCGACGGCGCATCCAGACCGATCACCTGGACGACCGCGAGGTCGTACGCCGGCGAGCGGCCGACCAGACGGGCGGTCTGGGACTTGCCCTTCTCGGTGATGATCTGGATCAAGCCGCCCTTGGCGGCCGAGGCGACGACGTGGTTGTTGGTCAGCACGTGACCGGCGTTGTCGATCACGAATCCGGAACCGGTCGACTGGGAGTTGTCCGAACCCTCGACCCGGAGCTGGACCACGCTCGGCAGCAAACTGCCCGCCACTGCGGAGACCGAGCCACTGCGGATCTTCGGATCGGTCCCCGTCCCGACCGGGACGTCCGGCTGCTTGGTAATCGGGCCGTTGCCGTCGCTCAGCGCGACCACGGTCACGGCGGCACCGCCACCAGCGAGCAGTCCGATGACGAGCGCAACGATCGCTGCGATCAGGATGACGCGGTTGTCGAACTTCTTGGGCGGCTGACCCGGCGTGTACGCGCGGGCCTGCTGCTGATGCCAGTCGAGCGGCGGCGGAGGCACAGGCCCCTGGTAGCCGGGGCGCTCGGTCGGCCAGGCCTGACCCGGGTAGACCGGGCGGAAGGCCGGCTCCTGCGCACCGAAGCTGCGCTGCGTGACCGACCGCATCGGCTGCTGCCCTTCGGGCGGCGATGAGAGGGCAGGGGACGGGAGGGCAGGCTGCGGGAGCGCGGGCTGCGGCGTACTGGCCGTCTGGCGGTAGGCCGAGTCACTGCGCGGCGGCGCAAGCGGTGTCGTCCCGGCCCCGGGCGCAGGCGGCGTCAAGCCCGTCAGCGGCGCGCTGCCGGGCGCTGCCGGGGTGCTCGGTTCGGCGTCGTTGGTGCTCACGTGATCGCCTCACTCGTGGTCGGGAACATCGGCCGGGGGCCACTCCCGAGAGTAGCTCCGGATTTGATTATCCCAGCTTGGGGGAAAGCGCACCCATCGGAGTGAGCCACGTCGCGATTTTGGCCAGTCCGCTGCCGATCCGCTGGACCGCGCTCAGGTGCACCGGCAGCTCGTGCGGGAACGACTCGACCACCTTCCCGAGGGCGTCCGGTGGCACGTCCCCGATCAGCGTGTAGACGATCCCGCCGGACGACCAGACGACGTACGACGGCATGCCGTAGCGGACGTAGACGCCGGGTGTCTGCGTCTGGGTGAAGCCGGCCACGGCGGCCGGGTCGAGCGCGCCACGCTGCTCGAAGACCGAGACGTTGAACAGACCGTCGGAGTACGAGAACTGGAGCGAGCCGTTCGTGGTGTCCTGGTGGACGTCGTACAGCTTGAGGGCGGCCGGCAGCTCAGGTGTGCAGATCCAGCCCTCGGAACGCAGGCTCTCGACCTTGCCGAGCCCGACCGGCTCCACACCGTTCGGCGTCATCGGTGGCAGATGCCGGATGAACTGCGAGTCCTCGATCTCCAGCTCGGTGAACACGGTCGCCCGCACCATCGTCTTGCCGTCCACACTGAACAGTTGCCGCTGCAGCAGCAGCCCGGTCGCCTTGTCGATCCAGAACCGCGCAGCGAGCGTCTGGTCGTCGCGGAGCGCCTCGACCAGCACCGCCGTCCGCCCGATCACGTCAGTGCAGCACTTGTAGACCAGCTTGTACGTCGCGCGCAGCAGCGCGAGCGGACCGCCGTCGATGGATGCGTCCGTACTGGTCGCCCGCTGCACGAAGGCCTTGGCGCCCGGCGAGGACGGCGAACCGACGACACTGATCTCCGAGCCCTGGGACGCCGCGTGCACGATGTCGAGCATTGCTGAGCTCGCGCCCTGCGGTCCCCAGGCGGTGATGATCTGGGTGCCGTGGTACGAAACCCGGTTCGGCGCCGCTGCGGCGCGCTCCAGCCAGCTGACGGCCAGCGGCGAGTCCTCGCGGTCCATCGCTGGCACCGCGGTGGCGGGCAGGGGCAGGCCGATACCGATCAGGGCGGTGCTGACCAGTACGGCGAGCCGGTTCAGGCTCACGGATCAGCGTCCGGTCAGGGCCACCGGCTGCAGCGTCGAGCCGAACCCGACGTATCCGGACCCGTTGTACGAGTTGAGCACGGCCACCGGGTCTGCGAACGGCGTCCCACCCGTGGTGCTGGCGTGGTCGGACGAGAAGCTGGTCATCGGCGGCTGCAGCGCCGGCGGCTGCTCCGACCGGGAAGGGTCCCCGACGACGAACGCCGTACCGAGTAGTGAGGCGACTGCGGCTGCGGAGCCGGCCGCGCCCAGAACGCCCGTACGGCGGCGGGAGCGGGTCGTCCGGGGTGCTCCCGGGCGGCTGGCGCCGGTGCGGGCCGCCGGGAAGGCGGAGCGCTGCGGGAAGAGCGACAGGGCCGGTGTCAGCACCGGACGGATCTCTTCACGCGGCTCGGTGCCGAACGAGGAGACACCCATCAGCCGCTGCATGAGGTCAGTGGACGGGTCGGGCGCCTCGAGGGCGGCCATCCGCGCCTTCAGCCGGCGCTGGGCGTCCACCTCGGCGCGGCAGGTGTCACAGCCGACCAGGTGACTCAGGACCTTGTCCCGCGAGTCATGGTCGAGTTGGCCGTCGACGACGGCACTGAGCTTGTCCATCGGGTGCTGAAGGGTCACCGCCACTCACCTCCGGAACTCTCACCCAGCAGTCCGTCCGTGGACGGACCACTGATCCGGGTCTGACCGGGCCGCGGGGCCCGGTGCTCCAGATGCTTGCGCAACATCGAGCGGCCGCGGTGGATCCGGCTGCGGACCGTCCCGAGCTTCACGTCCAGCACGTCGGCGATCTCGTCGTACGTCATGCCCTCGATGTCGCAGAGCACCACCGCGGCGCGGAAGTCCTCCGGCAACGAGTCCAAGGCGCCCTGCACGTCGTGGTCGAACAGCTCCGCGTTCAGCTTGTCGGCGGGGCCGTCACCCTTGGCCGGCAGCCGGTCGTGCGCGTCCTCCGGCAGGCCGTCGAACCGGATCCGCTGCTTGCGGCGGGCACCGTCCAGGAACAGGTTGGTGGTGATCCGGTACAGCCAGCCCTCGAAGGTGCCGGGGGTGTACGACGACAGCGACCGGAAGACCCGGACGAAGACCTCCTGGGTGAGGTCCTCCGCGTCGTGCTTGTTCCCGGTCAGGCGGTAGGCCAGCCGGTAGACCCGGGCGGAGTGCGTGCGGACGATCTCGTCCCACGAAGGCAGCGTCTCCGGCACCGGCGGGCGTGCGGGGGCCAGCGGCGTGTCGAGCGGCTTCACCGCAGCGCCTCCCTGGGTCCTCTCGGCAATGAGCGTGAAGGCCATGGTGCCTCGGTCACCGTCCTCTGCGCACGTCGGGAACACCCGGGTTCAACCCTGAGATGCTGCTACGACGGCTCAACGCGGTGCCCTACCCGGAAGTTCCCGGCCAGTGCCTTCACCTCAGATCCTAGGCCTCGGGCTACTGCGCGCGGCGGGCGCGGTACGCCGCAACCCGGGTCCGGCCGGCACAGGTCGGCGTACAGAAGCGTTTGGGTCGTTTCGGAGTGCTGTTCACGAACACCTGCCGGCAGTCCGCCGCAGCGCACTCCGCCAGCGCTCCGAAACCGTGACTGGCCGCAAAACCGGCCAGTGCAAGCGCAGTCTGCGCCGCGAGCCACTCCGCCCAACCAGCGTCCGGCTCGGCAACATGCAGGTGCCACGGCGTGCCGTCGTGCTCAGTCAGATACGGCCGTACGGCGTAGTCGCGCAGCAACCCGTTGAGCAACCTGGCTGCCTCCGCCGGCTCCGCCCCGAACACAGGCCGCAGCCGCTCGCGGACCGCGTTGATCCCGGCCAGGTCGTGGCGGGTGATCTCGACCGGCTCCGGCTCCTCGTGAGCCCGCAGGAAGGCTTCCGCCGACTCGACAGCGGGCAGCTCGCCCGCGTTGACCAGGTCGACGGCAATCCGCACCATCCGTTCCATGGTTCGACTGTAACGGGATTGCTGCGGTAACGCGTAACGACCTAAGTTCGGTTACATGCCGCTCGCCTACTATCTCGCTGCCACGTCCGCGCGACTCGGGGACGAGATGGTGGCCTTCACGCTGGTGCTACTGGTGCTGGACCGGACGGGGAGCGCTGCACTGGCCGGAGCGACCGGAGCCGCCTACGCGTTGCCGGCTGTGCTGACCGGGCCGCTCCTCGGAGCGTGGCTCGACCGGACGCGATACCGCCGTACGGCGCTCGCTACGAACCAGGCCGTACTTGTCGTGGTGATGCTCGCACTGCTCGCCGCTGTCGGTCATACGCCGTCGTGGGTAACGCCAGTGCTGGCTGCGGTTGCCGGAGCAACGCTGCCGATGGTGTCCGGGGGTTTCACGACGATCCTGCCGCGACTCGTGCCGGCCGAGCTCCTGCCGCGGGCCAACTCGCTGGAGGCTGCCAGCTTCGGGGCCGCCACGATCGCCGGTCCGGCCACCGCGGCAACCCTGGCTGCGACCGTGTCGATCGAAGCCGCTGGAGTGGTCATTGCGGTCACGGCTGTGGTCAGCATCCTTGCGATCGGTCGACTTCCTGCGCTACCGGCTGGTGAGCCGGCTCCGCTTTTCAGCTCTGCGATCGCAGGAGTCCGGCATTTGGTTCGGACACCGCCTCTGCGCGCTTCGACCACGACCACCACCTTGCTCGCCGGTGCGATGGGCATGCTGTTGATCGCTCTGCCGCTGCACGCGCCCTCACTGCATGTGCCGAGCTCAGCCGCCGGCTATCTGTGGACTGCTGTCGAAGTGGGCAGTGTCTGCGTTGCGCTGTTGTCGAGCCGTCTCCAGACCCGCTGGCGACCGGAGCACATCGTGATCGCCGCAGCCGCTGCCTATGGCGTTGCGTTCGCCTTCTGGCCGTTCGCCGGATCGTTCGCCATTCTGCTGGCGCTGGCAGTGCTGACCGGCGCGGTCGAAGGGCCGCTGTTGCCGGCCATGTTCGCGGCACGGCAGCGCTACAGCCCGATCGATCTCCAAGGCCGGGTCGGAACCACCGCCGCCAGCCTGCGGGTCGGCGCCGCCGCGCTCGGCCAGGCGGCCGCGGGACTGCTGGTCTCGGCGATCGGAACTCGCGGCATCCTCTTCCTCGTTGCCGCACTGCTGGTGGCCGCGGCCGGCGTCGGGATCGTCGCGGGTGGGGTTAACCCCCGGCGAGGTTCGGGGGTTGGCCGGATGTCGGCGAAGCCCTTGAATACATAGCGTTCTGGCCATGAACCTCACCGCCTTCCTCGCCAGCGCCGTCCTTGCCGTCTCCCCCAACTTCCCAGCCCTTCCACTGCAACAGATCGTCGATTCCGGCGGGGCCTCCACCGCCGTGCTCCGCGTCGATGCGGAATCAGGTGCGGCCGGACCGGTCACACCGAATGCGTACTTCCGGATCGGGAGTGTCACGAAGACGTTCGTGGCGACGGTGATCCTGCAGCTGGTCGACGAGCAACGGGTTCGGCTCGACGATCCGATCGCGCGGTACCTGCCAGGCGTCGTACCGGATGGTGAGCGCATCACGGTGCGGCAGGTGCTCGACCATACGAGCGGCATCTACGACTACGCGCACGATCCTGGTTGGTCGACCAATCGATGGCGGGGCGCTGAGCGCTTCCGGCACTACGAGCCTTCACAGCTGCTGGAGGTCGCCTTCAGTCACCCGCCCTACTTCCCGCCGGGCACCGGGTGGCACTACTCGAACACCAACTACATCGTGGCCGGGTTGCTGATCGAGCGCGTCACCGGTCGTTCGTACGGTGCGGAGATCAGCAGACGGATCCTGAGACCGCTCCGGCTGACGCAGACGAGCCTGCCCGGCGATCGGCCTGGTCTGCCGTCTCCGCATGCGCCTGGCTACACCTCGGTCGACGGCGAGCTGGTCGACGCGACGCTGATGAATCCGTCGCTGGATTGGGCGGCCGGCGAGATGATCTCCACGACGGCTGACGTCAATCGGTTCTTCGAGGCGCTCTTCGCGGCGCGGCTGACCAGCAAGGCCGCGCTGGCCGAGATGCGGCGCTACGTCCCGGCCACCGAGTTGTTCGAGTACGGCCTGGGTCTGCAGCGATTCCGATTGCCCTGTGGGACCACGGTCGAGGGACACAGCGGCCAGATTCTGGGCTACACGACGTACTCGACCCACTCGGGTTCCACCCACGCCACGTTGTCCTACAACCCGCTGCCTGGCGGTGACGCATCGAGCGCAGTGCTCGGGGTTTTCACGGCGATCTACTGCGATTGACCCGCGTCGGTGTGACATTCGGAGGTGGCATCGCATCGAAAGGGGTGACGCCAACCGAGGAGAACGATGCCGAATCGCAGTGGGTCGGGTACGGAGCAGGAGTTCGAGGAGTTCGCACAGGCGCGAGCTGCTCAGCTCTACCGCTCGGCGTGGTTGCTGTGCGGTAGTCACCACCAGGCAGAGGACCTCGTCCAAGAGACGCTCGCCAAGATCTATGCGCGGTGGCGGAGGCCGTTCGGCCGGATCGACAATCCGGCGGCTTATGCGCAGACCACGTTGACCCGGACGTTCCTCGGCGGGAGGCGGCGGCGGAGCAACGACGAGAAGCCGTACGCCGACGTGCCGGAGCAACTGGTGGACGATCCGGCGGCCAGGGCGGACGTCCGGCTGGCGCTCCGGGCGCTACTGGCCGAGCTGCCACCTGCCGATCGTGTGGTGCTGGTGCTGCGCTATCTCGAGGACCTCAGTGTCGACGAGGTCGCCGACCGGATGGGCGCCTCGCCGGGCGCGGTGCGCAACCGCAGTATGCGCGCACTCGAACGGATCCGCGGGCTGGCCGACGACTCACTGAGGATCGGGAAGGACTGACATGTACGACGACAAGACAGCCACTGACGACCGCGTCACGACGCTTTTCCACGACACCACGGCGGACGTCGAGGTGGATGTCGCGGCACTGGTCCGCGGCGGGATCGTCCGCGGCCGCGCCAAGCACCGCCTGCACACAGCCGGTACGGCGCTCGCCGCAGCGGTCGGCGTGGCCGGGATCGTAGGGGTCGCCCTGACCGTCGCCCCCGGACCGGGCAGCGGTGGTGGGAGCGGGATCGCACCGGCGGGCGCTCCCGCCCCGGTGCCCGTCACCGACACGACTGCGAAGCCGGACCAGCATGAGAGCACCAAGCCGGACCAACCCGAGAAAAAGCCGACCGCCGGGAAGTCCGACAAGCCTCTGCCCCCGCCGCCCGCCACGGCGAACATTCCGGTCAAGGCAGCGAACCTGCCCGGCTTGTTCGCCCAGATCTATCCCGGGAAGGTCACCCAGGCCGAAGCCCGCACCGGCCGGATCATCGACGACGGCAAGCACGGCCAGCTCGCGCACTTCCTCTGGAAGGGCTACCTCACGACGGTCTCCTTCACCGCCTACGAGGGCCCTGCGGCCGCGCGCTGCGAGGAGACCCGTCAACAGGTGAATGGAGGCGGCGGGGCACCGATGGCATGCACCGCGCGGGCGGACGGATCGGTCCTGCTGTCAGGGCACGGGCAGGAGCCCGCAGTGGACGGTGGCGGCAAGGCCAACTGGGCCAGTCTGTTCACCAAGGACAGCTACGAGATCTTCATCCAGTCCTACACCTACGGACGCAAGGGCGGTCCCAACCTGTCCCCGCAGCCGCCGTTGAGCCAGACACAGCTCAAGCAGGCGGTCACCAGCCAGGCCTGGTTCTAGCCTCCGAGGCCCGGCCGCTCCGTGCGGCCGGGCCGGCCCAGGTCAGAAGGTGCAGGTCAGAAGGTGCAGCTCAGAACGGGCAGGTCGATCGGTATTCCTCGACCGTCGTGCTCGCCCCCGGTCCGGGGCAGATGAACTGCTCATAGCGGGTGTCGTCGTCGATGAAGCGCTTCAGCCAGGAAATGCTGTACTTCGCGACCGTCGTGTTCGGCGAGGTCGGAGCGGAGTGACTGGCGTTGTTCAGCTCCAGGTACGCCTTGTCGAGGGTGGTCGGCAGGCTGGTGTAGAAGGGTTCGGAGTGGCTGCTGACCGGGGCAACGGTGTCGCTCTCGGCCCCCACGACCAGGGTCGGCACGGAGACCTGCGCCCAGTTCTTCGTGGTGTTCCAGCCTGCCAGTGGGACGATGGCCTGGAGTGCCGGCCGGTCCTTGGCGGCCTCGAGAGAGCCTCCGCCGCCCATCGAGTGCCCCATCGCGCCGAGCCGGCTCGCGTCGATCCGAGTCCGGACGGAGCTGGTGGTGGTGAGGTAGTCCAGCGCTGCCAGCAGTTGGTCACCGCGACTGGCCGGTGAGTCGTAGCGGGACAGGGTGTCGATCGTGATGATCACGAAGCCCTGCGAGGCCAGCCGTGGTCCCAGCCAGGCGACACTCGACTGAGTCGCGGTGAATCCAGGTGAGATGGCCACCGCACCGAAAGTGCCTTCGCTGGTGCTGGTCGGGTAGTAGATGGTGCCGCCACCGAAACCGCGCGCCCCGGAGGCCGGGACGGTCACTGTCGCGGTGGCGAACGGGCCTTGTGGTGCTTCGATCGAGGCGTTGGTCGGAGCTGGACCACGCTCGTACGGATTGGCGGCGGCGTGCCCGGTGGCTGGGGTCAGTACGGCGGCGGCGAACAGGGTTGCGAGGAAGATCTGCAGCGGACGTCGGCGGAAAGCGCGCACGGCAACTCCTTCGATGGAACGGGCGGCTGAACCGCCTGTCCACCACCGGCCTACTCGGCGGTACGGCGATCCACGGCCGCCAAAGTAGTCACTCGACTACCTTGCGTCAACGCCGAGCCACGAAGCAGATCGATCCTGATGCGGATCAGGGCAGGATGACCGAGCGGGTCAGGCTGCGCGGCTGGTCCGGGTTCAGGCCGAGGGCGAGCGCCTTCGCGACGGCGACGCGCTGAGCGACGACCAGGGAAGCCATCGGGTCCAGCTCTGCGTGGTGCACGATCGTGGCGCCGGTGGCGGCGACATCGTCGAGCAGGCCCACCGGCGGCTCGCCGAAGACCCACACACCGCGGCCAGGCTGGGCGATCGCGATCGGCCCGTGCCGGTAGTCCATCGCCGGGTACGCCTCAGTCCACGCGGAGGCCGCCTCGCGCTGCTTCAGGGCGGCCTCGTGGGCCAGACCGACGGTCCAGCGAGTCCCGACGTACGTGACCTGCTCGAGCTTGGCCAGTTCGTCCACGTCAATGCTCAGAGCGGTCTCCGCATCCACGGCGGCCTGCTCGAGATCCTGGCCGACCGATGCGCGCAACAGCCCCAGCGTGGTGGTCGCGAACCGGGTTTGAACAACGGACTGCTCATCGGCGAAGTCCAGCATGATCACGTGATCGGCGAGCTCGACGATCGGCGAGCCCTCGGTCGCGGTGATCGCCACAGTCGGTACGTCGGTCGCCCGGATCAGGTCGAGCACCTCGGTCGTCGTACCGGACCGGCTGATCACGACGATGGCGTCGTACCCGCGGTCCTTGGGGAACTCCGAGCCGGCGAAGGCGTCCGTCTCGCCCTGCCCGAGGTCCTCACGGAGGGCGGCGTACGCCATCGCCATGAACCAGGAGGTCCCACAACCGACCGCCGCGACACGCTGACCGGCCTTCGGCAACGCGTCACCGTACTGCGCGAAACTGCTGCCGATCCGGCGCCAGAGCTCCGGCTGGGTGGCGATCTCCGCGGTCACGAAAGGGCTCTCATCGGGCGTCTGGGTCATGTCGTCTCCGCACTTGTCATGGTCGAAACTGCTCGAACGTGATCGAATGGTGCCAACCGGCCGCCATCCGGCTGACCGATTGTGTGAAGGAGGAGCCCCGGGTGAAGCGTTATGAACGCCTCAACACCTTGCTCGAGTCGCTCGCCGAGAAGGGCGCCATCGACGTCGACGAGCTCGCCGAGCAGTTGCACGTGTCCGCGGCGACCATCCGGCGCGACCTGGACCACTTGGGCAAGCAGCAGCTCCTCACCCGGACCCGGGGTGGCGCCGTCGCCAACGCGGTGTCGTACGACCTGCCGCTGCGCTACAAGACTGCGCGTTTCGCGTCCGAGAAGCAGCGGATCGCGCAGGCCGCGGCCACGCTGGTCCGCCGCGGCATGGTGATCGGGATGAACGGCGGCACCACCATCTCCGAGGTGGCGCGCACGCTGGCGACCCGCCCGGAGCTGTCCGCCGAGCACGGCGAGCCCGCGTTCACACTCGTCACCAACGCGCTGAACATCGCCAACGAGCTGATCGTCCGGCCGCACGTGAAGATGGTGCTCACCGGCGGCGTGGCCCGGCCGCAGTCCTACGAGATGATCGGGCCGCTGTCGCACCGGATCCTGGCCGACCTGTCGCTGGACATCGCCTTCATCGGTGTCGACGGGATCGACGAGACCGGCGCCACCGCCCACCACGAGGGCGAGGCGAACATCAACCAGCTGATCGTCAGCCGGGCCGCCAAGGTCGTCGTGGTCGCCGACTCCTCCAAACTCGGCCAGCGCGCCTTCGCCCGGATCTGCGAACTGAGCGAGATCGACACCCTGGTCACCGACGCCCAGGCCGACGAGAGCCAGCTGACCGTCTTCAAGGAAGCCGGCATCGACGTCATCCGCGCTTAGCCGCATCTCGCCGTACCTCCTTGTCCTAGGTGAGCTCTGCCCGTCAATGACGATCATATCTGATTGCGCGCTGGTTGTAATGAGCAGTTTTGTGCAATCTCCGCGCGGGAGGCGAGGAAACCGGACCCGGTGCCGCTAGGCTTCTCGGCAGCATGAGCAGCGCAGCAGCGGAATACCCCGCAGACCCACGGGAGGGCATCATCGCCACCGGCATCGACCCGAGCTCCTGGGCGTACGCCGAGGACTACATCGGAGACGACGAGGTCGTCACCGGTGCCCGGGCGAGCGCTGCGGACAGTGGCATCGCCGCGATCGGGCCCGGTTCGGCGACCGCGCTCAGCCTGCTCGCCGCCACCGTCGGAGCCAAGGCCGTGGTCGAGATCGGCACCGGCACCGGCGTCTCCGGCCTGGCCCTGCTCCGCGGCATGCGCACCGACGGCACCCTGACCACGGTCGACCTGGACGCCGAGAACCAGCGCCTGGCCCGCAAGACCTTCCTGGACGCCGGCATCACCTCGAACCGCTTCCGCCTGATCGCCGGCGCCGCCCTCGATGTCGTCACCCGCCTCACCGACGGCCACTACGACCTGGTCTTCTGCGACGCCGACCGCCGCGAGAACACCGCCTATCTGCACGAGGCCCTCCGCCTCCTGCGCCCCGGCGGCATCGTCGTCTTCGCCGGCATTCTCACCGGCGGCCGAGTCCCCGACCCGGCCCACCGCGACCCCGAGACCACCGCCCTGCGCGACCTCATCCGCGCAGTCCGCGAAGACGACGACCTCGTCTCCGCCCTCCTCCCCACCTCCGAAGGCCTCCTCACCGCCACCAAGCGCCTGAGCTGACGCCGCCCGGGCCGCGTCTAGTGGCCCGAGACACCCAACACCGGCCGGAGACCTCGCACCACAGGTCTCCGGCCACTACTACCTGTCTCTCGCACCCATAACCCGTCCCAGGGCACATCTGGTGGCCGGGGCGATCGTCATGGTGTGCGGGGATCGACTGTCAGGTGGTGAGGCGGGCGAGCTCGGTGGCTAGGTCGTTGAAGGGGTCGGTGAGGGGGTCGATGAGCTCGTAGTGGCCGCAGTTGGGGATGCGGTGGAAGCGGGAGGTGGGGTGGGCGGTGAAGTAGGACTCTGCGACCTGGAGGGGTACTTCGGTGTCGTTCACGCCGTGCAGGATCGAGACCGAGGCGATTGGGGCGGGGAGGTGCACCGGGTCCAGGTCGTTGCGGACACCGTTGCCGATGAACGCCTGTACGGCGCTGTTCCCGAGCATCAGCTGGTCAGCCAGCAGGAGGTCGGCGACCGGAGCCAGGCCGACCACACCGCGCAGGCGGACCGGGTTGAGGGTGGCCGCGGCCCAGAGCGCCAGCTGACCACCTGCGGAGTGGCCGACCAGCACGTATCCGGCCTGTACGTCGACCAGGTCCGGGAGCGCGTCGAGCGCCGTACGGATGTCTGATGTGGTGATGTCGGGCTCACCAGGGACCCGGCGGTACTCGAGGGAGGCGACCGGCCAGCCGAGGTCTGAGAGGGCAGCGCCGAGTGATCGGGCGTGCATGCGGTCGTGCTCCGGGCGCCAGAAGCCACCGTGGATGTAGACGACCAACGGGCGCGGGTTCTTCGCGTGCCAGTGGTCGATCACGTGGTCCGCGTGGTCGCCGTACCGGAGCTCTTCGTCAGGCTCACGGCCTTTACGCGTCAGAACCGATTGGTCCTCGCTCATTCAAGACCTCCCGAGGTAACGCATTGCGTTCGTCGCCAACAGCTTCTGCTGCTGCTCCACGGTCAGGAAGCCGGATTTCCGCACCACCTCCCCGACCGGTCGCTCACCCAGTGGATAGGGATAGTCACTGCCGACCAGTACCCGGTCTTCTCCCAAGGTATCGACAAGTAGCCGTAAAGGCGCTGATTCGAACACCACTGTGTCGACGAAGAACCGATCCAGATAGTGAGAAGGTGGATGCTCTGAGCAACCACGCACGATGTCAGCACGCCGGTTCCAGGCGTTCTCCAGGCGGCCGAGCCAGAACGCGAAACTCCCACCTCCGTGGGCGAAACAGATCCGCAGCGACTCCGGCAGTACGTCGAACGCCCCGCCGAGGATCATCGCGATGATCGACAGATGGGTCTCGGCCGGCATCCCGGTCAGCCAGCGCGCCATCCAGCGATCCAGCCGCGGCCCGCCCGGCATGTCCCACGGGTGCACGAGAACCGGCGTACCGGTCTCCGCACAATGCTTGAGGAAGGCAACGATCCCGGCGTCGTCGAGGTCCTTGTCGCCGACGTGGTTGCCGATCTCCACCCCGACGTGCCCGGCGTCCAGGCAGCGGTCCAGCTCGGCACAGGCCGCGTCCGGATCCTGCAGCGGCACCTGACAGAACGGGACGAACCGCTCGTCCCCGGCCAGCGTCTCCAGCGTGCGGTCGTTGAAGATCCTTGCCAGCTTGACCGCCTGCGCGGCCGGCCGGTCGTACCCGAAGAACACCGGGGTCGGCGACACCACCTGCAGATCGATGCCGTCGGCATCCATATCGGCCCGCCGTACGGCGGTGTCCCAGGCCTGCGGGCCGACCGGGCGGAACTCGGTCTCGCCGACCATGATCATCGCGGCCCGTTCGGAATCCACCCGCAGCCACGGCCATCCCTCGCCCCCACAGGCGGCCGCGAGATCGGGCCAGCCCTTGGGGACAAGGTGGGTGTGGACGTCGACGGTCACTCAGGCCTTGCCCGGATGGACCGCGCCACACTCGGGGCAGGTCCGGGCTTCCACGCTGTCGTAGAAGGCGGCGAAGACGGGCGGAAGGTCGGCGACGATGTCGGTCACCTGCAACTCGACCTCGTGCACGATCGCGCTGCACTCACCGCAGTACCAGCGAAACTTCTCCAGCGTGCCCTGTTCGCGGACTCGCTCGATCACCAGGCCGATCGAGTCCGGACCACGCTGGGGAGAGTGCGGCATGTTGCGCGGCAGCACCCACATCTCGCCCGCGTTGACCTCGACGGTCTCGGGGCCGTCGTCCGTCATCACGTTGACCCGCAGCTCACCCTTGATCTGGTAGAAGAACTCCTCGTACGGGTCGACGTGGAAGTCGGTGCGCTGGTTCGGCCCGCCGACCACCATCGTGATGAAGTCGTCCCCGGTCGGGAACATCTGCTTGTTGCCGACCGGCGGCTTCAGCAGATGTTTGTTCTCCTCGATCCACTCCGGAAAGTTCGTCGCCTTCATGGGTTCACTCCTTAGACGGGATCGCCGCTACGGCCTGAATCTCAATGAGCAATTGGGGATGTGGCAGTTGATGAACGGCAACAGTCGTCCGCGATGGCCCGTTCTCGTCGAAGTACTCACCGTAGACCTCGTTGTACCCACCGAAGTCGTTCATCGACACCAGGTACGTCGTGACACTCACCAGGTCTGTCAGATCCGCACCAACGGCTTGCAGGATGTCGCGGATGTTCTCCAGTACGGCTCGCGTCTGCTCGCGAATGTCGAGCGTGGTCGTGCCCAGCTCGTCAACGGATGCCCCCGCGATCGTGTTGTCCGGCCGCCGGCTCGACGTACCGGACACGAACGCGAATCCTTGGCTGACCTTCACATGCGGAAACCGCCCACGCGGCACAGCCTTACCCGGCACGACGGTCATGTGATCTCCACGCAGACGTTGGTCGGCTCGGAGTAGAAGTCGAACGAATGCCGCCCGCCTTCACGCCCGACCCCGGACAACTTCATCCCGCCGAACGGCGTCCGCAGATCGCGGACGAACCACGTGTTCACCCAGACCAGCCCGACCTCCAGCGCAGCCCCCGCACGATGCGCACGCCCGACATCGCGCGTCCAGACCGTTGCCGCGAGCCCGTAATCGCTGTCGTTGGCCAGCGCGAACGCCTCGTCCTCACTGTCGAACGGCGCGATGTGGCAGATCGGCCCGAACACTTCCTCGCGGTTCGTCCGGGCCTCCGCCGGCAGCCCGGTCACGACCGTCGGTTGCACATAGCAACCACCATCGCGCGCATCACCGAACGTCGGTACGCCGCCGCCCGCCAGTACGTCGGCCCCTTCGGAGCGCGCGAGATCGTAGTACGAGAGGACTTTCTCGCGGTGCTGCCGGGAGATCAGCGGCATGTTCGCCGTCGCCTCGTCGGACGGCCAGCCGTAGGTGAGTTCGCCGGCGCGGGATGCGAGTCGTGCGCAGAACTCGTCGTACACGGGGCGTTCGACGTACAGGCGTTCGGTGCACAGGCAGACCTGGCCGCCGTTGGTGAACGTCGAGCGGACCGAACCCTCGACTGCCGCGTCCAGGTCGGCGTCGGCGAAGATCAGGCCGGCGTTCTTACCGCCGAGCTCGAACGAGACCGACTTGACCCGCTCCGCGGCCACCTTGGCGATCGCCGTACCGGTCGCGGACTCGCCGGTGAAGGTGATCGCGTCGATCCCGGGGTGCCGGGTCAGATACTCCCCCGCGGACGCCGGGCCGAGACCGTGCACGAGGTTGAAGACCCCGTCCGGTACGCCGGCCGCCGCCATCACCTCGGCGAGTACGGTGGCCGATGACGGGGTCTCCTCGGACGGCTTCACGATCACTGCGTTGCCGCAGGCAAGCGCCGGTGCGACCTTCCAGGTCAGCAGGAGCAGCGGAAGGTTCCACGGTACGACGATCGCCACGACACCGACCGGTTTGCGGACCGCGTAGTTGAGCGCCCGGCGGCCGTCCGCGAGCGTGGTTGTGTAGGACTCGGTGGGTGTGGTGGTGGCGAAGTCCGCGAAGGTGCGGAAGTTCGCCGCACCGCGCGGGATGTCGAGAGTGCGTGCCTGGCTGATCGACTTGCCGGTGTCACCGACCTCGGCCGCGACCAGGTCGTCGAACCGGCGCTCCAGCTCGTCCGCCACTCGCCGCAGGACGTTGGCCCGCTCCTGCTCCCCCATCCGGCCCCACGGTCCCTTGAGAGCCTTGCGAGCCGCCGCCACCGCCGCATCCACAGTGGACTCGTCCGCCTCGCAGACCTCGAAGATCTGCTCGCCCGTCACCGGACTCACCTTGGGGAAACGCTTGGGCGAGTCAACGAAGGTGCCGCCGACGAAATGCTTCAAGAGCCCCACCGAGGTGGGCTGGCCGGTGAGCAGCTCCGGTGTCCACAGTGTCATCGGAGTCTCCTCAACAACCGCAGTGCGACCAGTGCGAGACCGGCTGCCGCCAGACCGACGTACTGGTGCTGGCGGTGCACCCTGCGCTGGACCTCGGCGTACGGGGTGGTGCTGAAGGCGACGAGCTCGTAGCGGGAGACGTACCGGCCTGGCAGGAGTCGCTCCAGCGTGTGCTCGACCTGCTTGGTCAGGCGGAACACCGGTGAGGCGACCTTGTCGCGCATCTCGATGAAGTTGTTCAGAGCCATGTCTGCGATAGCTTCGGTGTTCTCGCGACGCCGTGCCTCGAAGAGTGGCAGTGCGCGAGCCCACGAACCACCTGTGTCGTCCAGGCAGCGGTCCAGCTCGACGACGTCTTCGAACGCACAGTTCGCGCCCTGGCCGTAGAACGGGACTATGGCGTGCGCTGCGTCGCCGATGAGGCCAGTGCGCCCGTGCGCCTGCCAGGGCAGTGTGTGGACTGTTCCGAGTACGCCGACCGGGTTGTGTAGGTAGTCATCGACCAGATCCGGTGCCAGCGGCAGTACGTCGGGATAGTGCTCACCGAAGTACCCGATGATCGCCTCCGCCGTGGTGAGCGCGTCGAACGACCCGGCCGGCCAGAACAGCGTGCACGTGAACGAGCGGTCCGGGTTCGGCAGGGCGATCATCATCGAGGTTCCGCGCGGCCAGATGTGCAGGGCGCCCGGGTCCAGCGCGAACTCACCGTCCACCGCCGGAATCGACAGCTCCTTGTAGCCGTAGTCCAGGAAGTCGACGTCCTCGGCAACGATGCCCTCGGCCAGCAGTTGCTCGCGTACTGCCGAGCCGGCGCCGTCTGCACCCAGCACTATGTCCGCCGCGACTGACACCTTCCCGGACGGCGTCTGGAACACCATCCGCCCGGCTGCCGAGTCCAGCTCACACAGCCGGTGCTCGAACTCCACCGATACACCCGGAGCCGCTGAAGCTGCAGTCAGCAGCGCGTTGTTCAGTGCGCCCCGGCTGATCGAGTTGATCGCCCGGTCGCCACTGGCCGAGTACTGCTGGAAGTCGAGCGCTCCGGTGACCGCGTGGATCATCCGGCCCTTCATTGGAAGCGCATCGGCCATCACCGTCGTGTCCAGCCCGATCCGCCGCAGCGCATCCAGTCCGCGTTCGGAGATGGCCAGGTTGATCGACCGGCCGCGGTCCGCCGTGGCCACGCGCGGATCCGGACGACGCTCGTACAGGGTCACTGTCAGACCGCGCCTGGCGAGGTAGCAGGCCAGCAGACTGCCGGTCAGCCCGGCTCCGACGATCGCAACCTTCATCCCGCTATCACCTCGGCCAGCGCTGACGCTGCGCGCCAGCAGTCGTGGTACGTCGAATACAGCGGCACCGGCGCCAGTCGCAGCACATCTGGCTCGCGCGTGTCCGCGATTACGCCGTACTCGAACCGTAGCCGCTTGGCCACCGCACCGGCAGTCAGCGCACCGCTGATCCGCAGCGACAGTTGCGCGCCTCGGCGCGCCGGATCGGTCGGTGTGATGATCGGGACGTCGAGCAGCGCCTCCAGGTACGAGGTCAGCCGCAGACTGCGCTCACGCAGTGCAGTGATGCCCACCCGGTCAAAGATCTCCAGGGAGGTGCGTACCGGACTCATCGAGAAGATCGGCGGGTTCGACACCTGCCATGCGTCCGCAGACTGAGGCGGTCGCGAGTACGGGGTCATTTCGAAGCGTGTTGCGGCGTCCGTGCTCCACCAGCCCTCGAACCGCGGCAGACCGCTCGCCAGATGCCGCTCGTGCACAAACGCACCCGCCAGCGAACCAGGGCCGGCGTTCAGGTACTTGTACGAGCACCAGGCGGCGAAGTCGACGCCCCACTCGTGCAGGGCCAGCGGTACGTTGCCGACCGCGTGTGCGAGGTCCCAGCCGACCACTGCACCGGCTGACTGGCCGGCCGTGGTGATGGCGGGGATGTCCATCAGCTCACCGGTCAGGTAGTTCACACCGCCGAGCAGGACCAGTGCCACGTCATCACCGAGCTGTTCGACCACGTCCGCCGTACGGAGGCAGTCCTCGCCCGGTCTGGGCTTCAGGCGGACGACAGCGTCGTCGTACCCGTGGAAGCGTGCTTGGGACTGGACGGCATAGCTGTCCGACGGGAAGGCCGAGTCCTCGATGACGATCCGGTACCGCGACGCTGTCGGACGGTAGAACGACACCATCAGCAGGTGCAGGTTGACCGTCAGCGAGTTCATCACCACGGTCTCGCTCGGCAGCGCACCGACGAGTCGGGCCGCCGGTGCGGTCAGCAGCTCGTGGTACGGCAGCCATGGCCGCTCGCCCTCGAGATGTCCCTCGACTCCGAGAGCAGCCCACGAGTCCAGGTCCTCGAGCAGCTCGGTGCGGGTCGCCTTCGGCCGCAGTCCGAGCGAGTTACCCGCGAAGTACGCGACCTCGGGGTAGCGGCGCTCGTGCACCGGCGGGATGTCGAAGAGCTCCCGGTGTCCCGGGTCGGCGGCGTCCAGTGCGAGTGCCTCCGCCTCCGAGCTCATGCCTCGGCGACCTCAGGCTCCTCAACAGCCAGTACGGCGAGCGGCTCGACCACCTGGCCCTTGCCGAGCACCGTGACGCCGCCCTTGGAGACGGTGAAGCCACGCTGCCGGTCGTAGTCGGGGTCGATGCCGATCTCGACACCCGGCGGGATCACCACGTTCTTGTCCAGGATGACGTTCTTCAGCACCGCACCGGCGCCGATCGTGCAGTTGTCCATGATCACCGCGCGCTCGACCTTCGCACCGGCGCCGACCTTCACGTTGGAGCCGAGCACGGAGTGGTCGACGGTCGCACCGGACACGATCGAGCCCTGGCAGATGATCGACTCGCTGACGGTGGCGTTGTCGGTGAACTTCGCACCGGGCAACTGTGGGTGCGAGGTGAAGATCGGCCAGTCGGAGTTGTACAGGTTGAACACCGGCTGGATCGACACCAGGTCCATGTGCGCTTCGTGGTACGAGTCCAGCGAACCGACGTCACGCCAGTACGAACGGTCCCGATCGAGCGCACCGGGCACGTCGTTGTCCTTGAAGTCGTAGACGCCGGCCTTGCCCTCGGCAACGAGCATCGGGACGATGTCGCCGCCCATGTCGTGCCGGGACGCCGGGTTGGCCGCGTCCTTGCGCAGCGCCTCCACCAGGACGTCGGCGCTGAACACGTAGTTGCCCATCGACGCGAACGTCTCGTCCGGCGAGTCCGGCAGCCCGGGCGGGTCAGCGGGCTTCTCCAGGAACTCCGCGATCGTGTGACCGTCGTCAGCGGTCTTGATGACGCCGAACTCCGACGCCTCCGAGCGCGGCACCCGGATGCCCGCGACGGTGACGCCATTGCCGCGGGCGATGTGGTCGGCCACCATCTGGGAGGCGTCCATCCGGTACACGTGGTCCGCACCGAACACCACGATGATGTCGGGCTTGGCGTCGTTGATCAGGTTCATCGACTGGTAGATGGCGTCCGCGCTGCCCTGGTACCACTGCGGGCCGAGACGTTGCTGGGCCGGCACACAGGTGACGTAGTTGCCCAGGAACGTCGACATCCGCCAGGTGATCGTCACGTGTCTGTCCAGCGAGTGCGACTTGTACTGCGTCAGCACACACAGGCTGCGGATCCCTGCGTTCACCAGGTTGGACAGCACGAAGTCGATCAAGCGATAACTGCCGCCGAAGGGCACAGCCGGTTTGGCCCGGTCCGCCGTCAGCGGCATCAGCCGCTTTCCCTCACCACCGGCCAGCACGATTCCGAGAACTCTGGGCGCCTTTGCCATGTCCGCACCTTAGCCGTGGCAGCCCCGACACATAAGCCGTTGCGAGTGTCGGGAGACTGGAAGCATGCCGAAGCTCACCCCGCCGACCGCCACCGTTCACCACTCGTTCCTGACCGCCTGGGACGAGTTCGGCACCGACGACCGCTGGCTGGGCGCCCGCTCGATCGTCTCCGGCGCACCGGAGTGGACGCGCGACCAGGCTGCGGACCCAGCCGAGTTCGCCGCCATGGTGGCAGCCATCACGAGCGAAGCTTCTGCTGGAACCACACTGGCTCCGGAGATGCTGCCGCAGACAGTGCTCTGGTACGTCGACGGCCCGGAGTGGCTCGGCCGCCTCTCGATCCGGCACCGGCTGGGGCCGGCGTTCGCCGAGGGCGCCGGACACATCACGTACGGCGTCCGGCCGTCCGCTCGGCGGCGTGGCTACGCGACGGCGATGCTGATCGAGTCCCTGCCGGTGGCTGCGGCGCTCGGGATCGACCCTGCCCGGGTGACCTGCCTGGTGGACAACGTGGGGTCGCGGAAGGCGATTGAGGCGGCTGGGGGTGTGCTGCAGGACGAGTACGAGGGGAAGCTGCGCTACTGGGTGGCTACCGGGCGTGCGTAAGACTGGGGGGATGCCAACCCTCGTCGAGCCCACTGTCGCCGTACACCGGTCCTTCCTGGCCGCTTGGGACGAGCTGCGGCCCGAAGAGGAGCGGTGGATGGGCGCAGAGACGTTCGTGGGTGGTGAAGAGGAGAACTGGACCCGCGAGCAGGCGGCTGACCCGGCGGAGTTTGAGCGGCTGGTCGACGGTATCCGCGGCGCGACCGACCCGGACGCCGTACTGGTGCCAGGCATCGTGCCGTATACCGTCCTCTGGTTCGTCGACGGCTTGGAGTGGCTCGGCCGGCTGTCCCTGCGGCATGTGCTGAGCCCGCCGCTGCTGGAGCTCGGCGGCCACATCGGGTACTGCGTGCGCCCGTCGTACCGGCGTCGTGGCTACGCCACGGAGATGCTCGTCCAGTCGCTACCGGTGGCCGCGGAGCTTGGCATCGACCCGGCACTGGTGACCTGCGACGCCGACAACCTCGCCTCGCGGAAGGTGATCCAGGCGGCCGGTGGCGAACTGGAGGACGAGCGACACGGGAAGCTGCGGTTCTGGGTCGCTACACACACGTCCTGATGACCTATCGTCGGACCTTATGAAGGTCGCCATCCTGACGCGTGAGTTTCCTCCGGACGTGTACGGCGGGGCGGGGGTGCATGTCGACTTCCTGGTGCGCGAGTTGCGCCAACTGCTCGACGTAGACGTGCACTGCATGGGTGAGCCACGTCTGGGCGCGACTGCGCACTCCGAGGACGACCCACGGATCCCCCAGGCCAATGCGGCGCTGCGGATCCTGTCCACCGATCTGACCATGACTGCGGCGGTCGGCGACGCACAGCTCGTGCACTCGCACACCTGGTACGCCAACATGGCCGGCCACTGGGCCAAGCTCCTGTACGGCGTCCCGCACGTGGTGACCGCCCATTCGCTGGAGCCGCGTCGCCCGTGGAAGGCCGAGCAGCTCGGCGGTGGCTACCGACTGTCGAGCTGGGCCGAGCAAACGGCGTACGAGGCTGCTGACGCGGTGGTGGCGGTCAGCCGGGGGATGCGGGACGACGTACTGGCCTGCTACCCGTCTGTCGACCCGGCCAAGGTGCATGTGATCTCCAACGGCATCGACGCCGACTTCTACCACCCGGACCCGTCGACCCACGTACTGGAGCGGCTCGGGGTCGACCTGAGCCGGCCGTACGTGACATTCGTCGGCCGGATCACCCGGCAGAAGGGTGTGCCGCACCTGCTCCGTGCCGGGCTACAGCTCGACCCGTCGGTCCAGCTGGTGCTGCTGGCCGGTGCGGCCGACACGGTCGAGCTGAAGGCCGAGACGGACGCGCTGATCGATGACCTCAAGGCAGCTCGCGACGGCGTCTTCGTGGTGTCCGAGATGCTGCCGCGCGAAGACGTCCGGCAGGTGCTCACGCACGCGCTCGCGTTCTGCTGCCCGTCGATCTACGAGCCGCTCGGCATCGTCAACCTCGAGGCGATGGCCTGTGAGACGGCCGTCGTCGCCAGCGCGGTCGGCGGTATCCCGGAGGTCGTCGACGACGGGGTCACCGGGACGCTGGTGCAGTACGACGAGAACGACATCGACACGTTCGAGCGCGAGCTGGCCGAGGGCATCAACGAACTCGTCGCCGACCCGGCCAAGGCCGCGGCGATGGGCAAGGCGGGTCGCGAGCGCGCAGTGTCGCAGTTCGGCTGGGACGCGGTCGCCGAGCGGACGGTCGAGCTGTACAACTCCTTGATCAGGTAGGGATATCCCTACCCCGGTTCGGGGGGTCTACCTGATGGTGGCGAGGGGGCGTTGCCGGGTTGGCTTGGGGTCATGAGAAACCGCGCGATTCGCATCGTCCCCGCCACTCTCGCCATCGGTGCGCTGATCGCTGCGCCACTGTCTGCATTCGCCGTCACCCAACCGTCGCTGGCGCAGGCCGCGGTCGCCCGGGCCTCCGCCAGTCCGGCCGCCGGCTCCTCGCCTGCGCACTCCCCGCGCGGCTCGCTCGTCTCCGCCGTCCAGATCGCCAAACTCAAAGCCGCCGACCTGGACAAGGCCGCCACCGACGCCGGTTTCGTCGGCGCCCCCAAGTCCCGGTACGACGTCACCCTCTACCGACTGATCTACCGCACCGTCGACCCCACCGGCCGGCCGACGACCGCCAGCGGCCTCGTCGCCCTGCCCGACGGCCGGCACGGCGCTCTGACCGTCGCCGAACACCTCCACGGGACGACCGCGACCAAGGCCTACGCCGCCTCCGTCGATCCGACGTCGACCGACCGGATCATCACCGCCCTCTTCGCCGGCTCCGGCCTGGCCGCCGTCGCCCCGGACTACCTCGGCCTCGGCCTCGGCCCGGGCAAGCACCCCTACATCGACACCGATACCGAGACGAGCGCGTCGATCGATCTGTTGCTCGCGGCCCGCACCTTCACCCCGCGACACGGGGTCGCCCTCAAACGCGACGTACTGGTCACCGGCTTCTCCCAGGGCGGCCGCGCAACCCTAGGCGTCGGCCGCGCCCTCACCCGCGGCGAGGCAGGCTCCTTCCGCCTCGGTGAGATCCGCGGCGTGGCCGGCCCCTACGACCTGCTCAACACCGAGCTCCCCGCCGTCTTCAGCGGCGAGGTCAATCCCCACGTAGCCACCCTGTACCTGGCCTACTTCACCACCGCCTGGGATCGCACGGTCGGCCTCTACAACACCCCGCGCGAAGCCTTCCGCACGCCGTACGCCGACACCGTCGAGGACCTACTCGACGGCACCCACACCGAAGAGGAGATCGTCGCCGGCCTCCCCGACACCCCGGCAAAGCTCTTCACCGCCCAGTTCCTGGCCAGCCTCAAACACCCCACCGGCCGCCTCCACCAAGCCCTCCGCGAAGCCGACCAGATCTGCCACAACTGGACCCCGCGCGCCCCCGTCCACTTCTACACCGGCACCAAAGACACCGACGTAGTCCCCGCCAACGCCACCTCCTGCGC
>NZ_SMKA01000123.1 GCF_004348455.1 Kribbella albertanoniae | reverse complement strand
GGATTGGGCGGGGAGGCGGGGATCTGGCAGAATGGTTGGCTGAGTCCGTCCAGGTTTGTGCAGCCCTCTAACTCCACGGCCTGGCTCGGCCCATTCGAGCGGTCACTCGTTGTCCCCACGACGCCGTGCTGCTCACCCAGACATGTAATCCCAAGGGAGTTCCCGCAAACGTGGCAGTCAAGATCCGTTTGAAGCGCATCGGCAAGAAGCGTGCGCCGCACTACCGCATCGTCGTGATGGACGCCCGCGCCAAGCGTGACGGCCGCGCCATCGAGGAGATCGGCCTGTACAACCCGAAGACCGAGCCGTCGTTCATCCGGGTCGAGTCCGAGCGGGCGCAGTACTGGCTGGGCGTCGGCGCGCAGGCGACCGAGGCCGTCGAGGCCATCTTCAAGGCCTCCGGTGACTGGCAGAAGTTCAAGGGCCAGGACGCTCCGCCGCCGCTGCGGGTCAAGGAGCCGAAGCGGGACAAGCAGGAGATCTTCAACGAGGCGCTGGCCGAGGCCCACGGCACGCTGAAGACCGAGGCCGTCACCGCCAAGAAGACGGCGAAGAAGGCTGCCCCGAAGGCGGAGGCCAAGACCGACGAGGCCCCCAAGGCTGACGAGGCCCCGGAGGCCGCCAAGGCTGACGAGGCCGCTGTCGAGGCTCCGGCCGCCGACGACGCCAAGGCCTGACGGTGATGGAGACCGAGGCGCTGGAGCACCTGGTCCGAGGCATCGTGGACAACCCGGACGACGTGAGCGTCCGGGCCCGTAACCTGCGCCGCGGCCGGACGCTCGAGGTGCACGTGCACCCCGACGACATCGGCAAGGTGATCGGCCGCAACGGCCGGACCGCCACCGCGATCCGCACGGTCGTCGGAGCGCTCAGCGCCGAGCAGTCGCTGCGCATCGACTTCGTCGACGAGTTCAACAAGCGGCCCCGCCGCTCGAGCTAACGAACTCCGCTGAAGGCCGCGTTCCCCAAGCAGGGGGACGCGGCCTTTTTCAGTGCCAGGCGCTCATGACGTGTTTCAGCCGCGTGTAGTCCTCGAGGCCGAAGACCGAGAGGTCTTTGCCGGTGCCGGACTGTTTGAAGCCGCCGTGCGGTAGCTCGGCAGGCAGCAGCTGATGGCAGTTGATCCAAACCGTGCCGAAGTCCAGCTCCGCGGCCAGCCGGGTGGCGCGGCCGTGGTCGGTGGTCCAGACGCTGGAGGCCAGCGCGAGGTCGACACCGTTCGCCAGCCGGATCGCCTCGGCCTCGTCGGCGAACGGCTGCACGGTCAGCACCGGCCCGAAGATCTCCCGCTGGACCACGTCGTCGTCCTGCCGAGCCCCGGCGATCACGGTCGCGTCCAGGAAGTACCCCGGTCCGCGGCCGGTTCCACCCGCCACGATCTCCGCGTGCGCCGGCAAGCCGGTCAGGAACTCCTCGACCCGCCCCTTCTGATCCGCGCTGTTCAGCGGCCCGAACGCCACCTCCGACTCATCCGGCCCACCCGCCCGGCTGGCCCGCGCCGCGGCACTGAGCTCGCTGACAAACTCCTCGTACGCCGACTCCTCGACCAGCACGCGAGTCGCGGCAGTGCAGTCCTGGCCGGCGTTGAAGAACCCCGTGAACGCGATCTCCTCGGCCGTTCGCCGCAGGTCGGTGTCAGCGAACACCAGCGCCGGCGCCTTCCCGCCTAGCTCCAGATGGACGTTCTTGAGCGTCGGTGCGGCTGCGGCCATCACCTCAGCACCAGCCCTCGTGCTACCGGTGATGGCGACCATGTCCGGCCGCCGGTGCGTGACCAGCAGCCGTCCGGTGTCTCGATCCCCGCAGACCACGTTGAGCACGCCCGGCGGCAGCACCTCCTGCGCCAGCTCAGCCAACCTGACCGTGCTCCACGGCGTCGTGTCGGCCGGCTTCAGTACGACGGTGTTCCCGGCTGCGAGTGCCGGTGCGATTTTCCAGATCGCCATCATCAGTGGGTAGTTCCACGGCGTGATCTGCGCGACCACGCCGACCGGCTCCCGGCGTACCGACGAGGTGAACCCGGTCTCGTACTCCGCCTGCGCGATCCCGGTCAGCACCCGAGCCGCACCGGCGAAGAACCGCAACTGGTCGATGCAGGGGAGGAGTTCGAGCTCCCGCGTCGCCGCCCGCGGCTTGCCGGTGTTGCGGACCTCGCACTCGATGAGTTCGTCCGCATGCTCGGCCACGAGATCCGCCAGCGCGAGAATCGCCTGCTGCCGCTGGGCTGGCGTCGTACGGCGCCAACTCGGGAAGGCCTCGGCCGCAGCACCGACCGCCGCATCCACCTCGGCCTCCCGACACAGCGGCGCCGTACCGAGTGCCTGCGCAGTGGAGGGATCGACGAACTCCATCGCTGCGGCCGCACCCACGCTCTTGCCGCCGATGACATTGCTCAGGATGGTCACGCGGCACTCCCGTCGATAGTGAGCTGAATCAGGGTCGGCCGGTCCGCGGTGAGTGCGGCGCTAGCGAGTTCACCCAGTACGGCGGCCGATTCCGCCTCCACCCCGTACGCACCAATCGCGCGCGCCATGGCCGGCAGATCCGGCTGATAGAGGTCGACCGCCTGCGGCACGATCCCGCGATCCACCATCTGCTCGCGGATCTCGGCGTACCCGCCGTTGTTCACCACAACGATCGGCAGTGGCAGCCGGAGCTCGGTCGCGGTGACCAGCTCCTGGATTGTGAACATCGCGGCACCGTCGCCGAACAGCCCGATCACCGGCCGCTCCGGCTGCGCGACCTTCGCACCGATCGCAGCCGGCAGGCCGTAGCCGAGGGTGGCGTAGCCGGTCGGGTACAGCAGGCGGTTGGCGGTCGTGAACGGCCAGTGGTGGACCGTTCCGTAGTACGTGACCTGCGAACTGTCGCCCGCGATCACGGTGTCGCCCGGGAGCGCGGCGGCCAACGATTGCTGGATCGCTGCCCACGGCCCGGCATCCCGATCGGCATCAGCGCGAATCGCCTTCTGCCACTCCGCGACATGCGTGGTGTCGAAACGCTTAGTCGTGAACTGCAGCGCCTGCTGGGCGTCACCGACGATGCCGAGATCGGCGCGCAGGTTCTTGTCCTGCTGCCCCGGATCGACATCGATGCGGATCACCTTGGCAGCCTGGGCGATCCCACCCCACAGATCCGAGTCACCGAGTTCGGTGCCGACGGCAACTACCAGATCAGCCTCGGTGATCACCCGATGAGCCGCCGGCAGCCGGATCGACGCCCCGAGCGCGACCGGATCATTCTCGTCGACGATGCCTTTGCCGTTGACCGTCGTCAGCACCGGTACGCCGCTCGCCGCCAGCGCACGGATCTCCGCAGCCGCACCCCGCGCGCCGCCGCCCGCGATGATCAGCGGTCGCTGCGCCTGCGCAAACGCTGCGGCGATGGCAGCCACATCGACCGCGTCTGGTTCGGTCAACCCCGCCGCGATCGCCGGCCGCCGTACCCACGAACCCTCCAGCACATCGACCGGCACCTCCAGATGGACCGGCCGCGGTCGCCGGGACGTGAACCCGGCGAAGATGTCCGCGATCACCTCCGGCAGCTCGTCCGCACTCTCGACGCGGATGCTCCGGTCGCACACCGCGTCCAGCGCGCCCTGCTGGTTCTTCAGCTCGTGCAACCAGCCGACGTCCTTGCCAACCATCCCCCGCGGCGGGCCGGGTGAGATCGCGAGCGTCGGCACCGAATCGGCATAAGAGGTTGCGAGAGCAGTGATCGCGTTTGTGATCCCTGGTCCCGAAGTCGTGATCAGCACGCCCGCGCCACCCGTCACCCGCGCGTATCCGTCGGCCGCGTACCCGGCGCCCTGCTCGTGCCGCGTCACGATGTGCCGGATCCCCGAAGCAGGCAGGTACCGATAAATCTCCAGATTGTGCGTGCCCGGAATCCCGAAGACATGCCGGACTCCGTTAGCCACCAAGCTGTCCACGACGGCCGCGCCGCCCGTCACCCCCTCAACCACGGGGCGCCATCGCGCTGATCAGTTCGTACGCCGCATGCGCCGCCGCGATCCCGGTCACCTCTGCGTGGTCATAAGCAGGCGCCACCTCGACGATGTCCGCACCGACCAGGTTCAATTCGGCGAACGCCCGCAGCATCTGCAACAACTCTCGACTGGTCAGCCCACCGGCCTCCGGCGTCCCGGTCCCAGGCGCAAAAGCCGGATCCAGTACGTCGATGTCCAGCGACACGTACGTCGGACGATCACCGACCCGCGCCTTGATCCGCTCGACCGCCCCACGCCACCCGTGGTCGTCGAACTGATGCGCGCCGATCACCTGGAACCCCAGCACCTGGTCGTCGGTCAGATCCTCCCGCGAATACAGCGACCCGCGGATGCCCACATGCAGCGACCCGGTCTGGTCGATCAGACCCTCCTCGGAGGCGCGACGAAACGGCGTACCGTGTGTGATCGGCGCACCGAAGTACGTGTCCCACGTGTCCAGGTGCGCGTCGAAGTGCACGACCGCGATCGGCCCGTGCGCCTCGTGCATCACCCGCAGCAGTGGTAGCGCGATGGTGTGATCGCCACCGATCGTCAGCGGCTTGGCGCCGAAGCCGATCACCTCGCGCACACCCTCGTCGATCTGCTTGACCGCTTCGAGAATGTCGAACGGGTTGCAGGCGATGTCACCAGCATCAGCTACTTGCTGCAGCGCAAACGGCTCCACGTCCTGCACCGGGTTGTACGGACGCAGCAGCTTGGACGACGCCCGGATATGGCCCGGGCCGAAGCGTGCACCGGGCCGGTAGCTGACACCGGAATCGAACGGTACGCCGATCACCGCGACATCCGCGCGCGCCACCTCATCGATCCGCGGCAACCGCGCGAACGTGGGCGGGCCGCCGTACCGGGGGATCCTGGTCGCGTCCACAGGGCCTTGGAATTCGGTCATCTCAGAGCACTTTCTGCAGGAAGGTCCGGGTCCGGGCGTGAGTGGGATTGCTGAGCACCTGCGCGGGTGGGCCGGCCTCGACGACGGCGCCGGCGTCCATGAACACCACCCGCTGGCAGACCTCCCGAGCGAACCCGATCTCGTGCGTGACCACGATCATCGTCATCCCGTCAGCCGCCAGATCCTTCATCACCTCGAGCACCTCGCCGACCAGTTCGGGGTCGAGGGCGGAGGTCGGTTCATCGAAGAGCATGAGCGTCGGCCGCATCGCCAGGGCGCGGGCGATCGCCACCCGCTGCTGCTGGCCGCCGGACAGCTGGGCCGGGTACGCCGCTGCCTTGTCCGCAAGGCCAACCCGGTCGAGCAGTGCGAGCGCCTGGCTACGAGCTGCGGCGCGTGTCTCGCGTTTGACGAAGACAGGCGCCTCCATCACGTTCTCGACCGCGGTGCGGTGCGGGAACAGGTTGAACCGCTGGAACACCATCCCGACGTGCCGCCGGGCCGCCGCAGTCTCGCGCGGGCGCAGTTCGTACTTGCGGCCGCCATGGCGCCGGTAGCCGACCAGTTCGCCGTTCACACTGATCTCGCCGCAGTCGATCCGCTCGAGGTGGTTGATGCAGCGCAGGAACGTGCTCTTGCCCGAGCCTGAGGGCCCCAGCAGCGAGACGACCTCGCCGGCCGCGACAGTCAGGTCGATGCCCTTCAGCACCTCGACGTCGCCGAACGACTTCCGCACGTTGACCGCCTCGACCATCATCGGAGCACTCCACGGCTCATACGGTTCTCCAACCGGTTCTGGACGACGGTCAGGATCGTGGTCAGGACGAGGTACCAGAGACTGGCTACGATCAGCAGCGGGATCTGCTGGAAGTTGCGGCCGTAGATCAGCTGGGCGGTCGTGGTGAGCTCAGGCAACCCGATCACCAGCACGAGCGAGGTCAGCTTGAGCATCGAGATCGTCTGGTTGGCCGTCGGTGGCACGATCAGCCGGGCCGCCTGCGGCAGGATCACCCGCCGGTAGGTGATCCACGGACTCATGCTGAGAGCCTCCGCCGCCTCGCGCTGCCCGGAGTCGACCGAACCGATCCCGGCCCGGACGATCTCGGCCATGTACGCCGCTTCGTTCAGTCCGAGCCCGAGGATCGCGGCCGTGAACTGGGTGATCACGGTGTTCGTCGGCCAGCTGATCAGGTCGGGTCCACCGAAGGGCAGTCCGATGCTGATGTTCGGTACGACGGTGCCCAGGAAGAACCAGAACAGCAGTTGCACGAGGATCGGCGTACCGCGGAACAGCCAGACGTAGCCGCCGGCAACAGAACGCAGGACCGGGTTCTCGGACAGCCGCATCACCGCGAGGATCGTGCCGAGCACCACCCCGACCAGCATCGCGATCACGGTGAGCTGCAGGGTCTTGACCAGGCCGAGCAGGATCGACTTCTCGAACAGGTAGCCGGCCACCAGGTCGAGCCGCAGCTTCGGTGCGGTCGCGACGAAGTGCACGAACACGGCCAGCAGGAACACGATCGCGGCGGCCGCGACCCAGCGGCCCGGATGCCGGAGCCGGACGATCGGTTCGTCGGCGGTGCTCATCTCACTTGCCCTGGTTGATCGGCGCGTCTTTCAGTGCCTGGTCGGTGAGGTTCCACTTCGCCAGCAGTGCGTCGTACGTGCCGCTCTCGATCACCTTCTTCAGCGCGGCCTGGACGGCGTCGCGCAGCTTCGGGTTGTTCTTCGGCACCGGGATGCCGACGGGCAGCGTGCCGAACGGCTTACTCGCGATCTCGAACGCGTCCGGCGCCTGCTTCACGTTGTAGGCCAGCGTCAGGTCGAGCGCTAGTACGGCGTCCGCGCGGCCGGACTGGAGTGCCTGGACCGCGCTCGCCTGGTCCGGGAACGGCAGCTTGGTCAGCTTGCACCCCTTCGCGATCTCGTCGGCGGTCAGGTCGCCGGTCGCGCTCTTCTCCACCGCCACCGTGCGCCCGCAGAGATCCTTCTGCTCCTTCAGCCCGTTCTTGTTGCCCTTGACAACCATGAAGGAGACGCCGGAGCTCAGGTAGTCGACGAAGTCCACCGTCTCCTGGCGAGCCTTCTTGTCGATCATGCTGGTCATCGCCAGGTCGTACCGGCCGGCGTTCAGACCGCCGATGATCCCGTCGAAGTTGGTGTTCTGGAACTCGAACGGCACGCCGAGCACCTGCCCGAGGGCCGCCCCCAGGTCCGCGTCGAAGCCGAGCACGGTTTTGTTGTCCTCGGCAAAGAACTCCATCGGCGGGAAACTCACCCCGGAAGCGACCCGGACCTTCCCGGCCGACTTGATCGCGTCCGGCAGCAGAGCAGCGGCGGCATCGTCCTTGGCCAGGGCGGGCGTCGTACTGCCGCCACTGGGGGACTCGACCGCATCAGGTGCCGCACACGACACCATGGCCGCGGCGACGGTGACGACTGTGACGACGAGGGCGAAGCGTGGAATCCGCATGGTGGGTTCTCCCGGACGGTCGGGCCGATGTTTCGAGAATGTTTCATGACAGGCAACAAAGGTTGTCGTACGAGCATCGGGGGCGGCATGATGGGGTGTCAAGGAGTTGTCCTTTGTTTTTCCGCCTGATGGAAGGTCTTTCGATGCGTCCGTTGCCCGTGTCGCCCTCGAACAACGAGATCCGGATCGGCTCCCGGCTGCGGGCCGCCCGGCAGGCACACGGCTACACCCTCGACCAGCTCGCCTCGGCCGCCGGCCTCACCAAGGGCTTCCTCAGCCGCGTCGAGCGGGACGAGACCTCGCTGAGCGTCGCCTCACTGATCACCTTGTGCGAGGTGATGAGTCTCGACGTCGGCTCGCTGTTCTCGGTGCCGGACGTCGCGCTGGTACGGCGTGATGGCGCGCCCGCGATCAACCTGGGCGGAGCCGGTGTCGACGAGCGGCTGATGACGCCGCGCGGGCAGTCCCGCGTCCAGGTGGTGCATACCGACGCGGAGCCGGGTGGCACCGGTGGTTCGGACTTCTACACGATCAACTGCGAGTACGAAGTGGTCTACGTGATCACCGGCAGTATCGAGATGCTGTTCACCGACCGCCGCGTCCAGCTGGCCGCCGGTGACGCGCTGACCTTCCCCGGTGGCGAGCCGCACACCTGGGTCAACTCCAGCCCGACCGACCCCGCCGAGCTGATCTGGGTGCTGACCCCTGCGCCCTGGAGCGGCAGCGCCTGAGAGACTGTGGCGTTATGTCTGGGCTTCGGGAGGAACTGCGGTGCTGGTGATTGTCGGTCGGATCGGCCGGGCGCACGGGATCAAGGGCGACATCGGGATGATCGTCCGGACGGACGACCCTGACCTGCGCTTCGCTGACGGAGCGAAGCTCGTCACGACCACCAACCCGCCGCGGACCCTCACCGTGGAGTCCAGTCGCTGGCACAGTGGGCGGTTGCTGGTGAAGTTCGTCGAGTCCCCGGACCGGACTGCTGCCGAGTCGCTGCGCAATCTGGAAGTCCAGGCCGAGATCGGCGAGGACGAGCGGCCGGAGGACCCCGAGGAGTACTACGACCGCGAGCTGATCGGTCTGAAGGTTCGCACGACCACGGGTGACGAGGCGGGTGAGGTGATCGACGTGATCCACCTGCCCTCGCAGGACCTGCTGGAAATCCGGCGTCCGGCGGGCAACGCCGTACTGGTGCCGTTGGTCGAGGAGCTGGTTCCGGAGATCGATCTGGACGCGAAGTACGTGACAGTCGCGGACCGGCCGGGCCTGCTCGACCCTGAGGGTGCCGAGGTGGTTCCGTCGGAGCCGGGAGACGCAGCCCGATGAGGCTGGACGTCCTCACCATCTTCCCGGAGTACCTGGCCGCGCTGGACGTCTCACTGGTCGGCAAGGCGGCCCAGAGCGGTCTGCTGGACGTCCACCTGCACGATCTGCGGCAGTGGACCTACGACCGGCACCGCACCGTCGACGACACCCCGTACGGCGGTGGCGCGGGCATGGTGATGAAGCCGGAGCCATGGGGTGAGGCGCTGGATGCGGTCGCGCCGCCGGACGGGCCTGCCCAGCCCCGGCTGATCGTTCCGACGCCTGCTGGGCGGCCGTTCACCCAGGCGCTCGCCTACGAGTTGGCCGAGGAGCCCTGGCTGGCGTTCGCGTGCGGGCGCTACGAGGGCATCGACGCCCGGGTCGCGGCGTACGCCGGGGAGCGGATGCGCGTCGACGAGGTGTCGATCGGCGACTACGTGCTGAACGGCGGTGAGGTCGCCGTACTCGTGATGGTCGAGGCGGTGGCCCGGCTGCTGCCCGGTGTGATCGGCAACCCGGAGTCGCTGGCGGAGGAGTCGCATTCGGGCGACGGGCTGCTGGAGTACCCGGTCTACACGAAGCCCGTGAGCTGGCGGGGGCACGACGTACCGGAGATCCTGCTGTCCGGGAACCACGGCAAGATCGCCGAGTGGCGTCATGAGCAGTCCGTCAGCCGCACTGCGGAGCGCCGTCCGGACCTGCTGGCCGCGTGGGGCGACGTACTGGCCGGGAAGGACGATGCGGATCAGGTTCGGATTCTCCCGGCCACCCCCGGCGATGCGGGGGAGATCCACACCCTGCAACTGGCCGCCTTCCTCTCCGAAGGACGCCTGTACGACGACTACTCGATCCCGCCGCTGGTCGAGACGGTCGACGCGGCGGCCGAGCGTCTCCAGCAGGGGACCGTCCTCAAGGCCGTCGCAGGCACTCGCATCGTCGGATCGGTGCAGGTGACTGTCGACGGTTCGGTGGCCTACATCGGCCGGATGATCGTCGCTCCCGACTGGCAGGGCCGCGGGCTGGGCACCCGGTTGCTGAAGACGGCGGAGAAGCTCGCGCCGGCCGAGGTGACGACGTACGAGCTCAACACCGGCGGGCTCAGCGAGCGGAACCTGGCCGTGTACAAGAAGGCCGGCTACCGGGAGTTGCGGCGCGAGGCCCAGACTCCGAAGGTCGATCTGGTGCACCTCGGGAAGCGCCGCCGTCGGAAATAGTGTCTGTCACCCTCTGTTGCCGAAGGGCGCTGATTTCGTCACGGTGTGGGGCATGTGGCAAGATTGTCTGCTGCTGCTCTTTCGGTGCTCCTGCCACAGGGGGTGACCACCGACTGGCAGCTTTTCAACGACTTTCACCAACCACCTTCGTGGGTGACCTGTGGCACGCGCGAGAGAAGAGACACCTGATGACCAACATCCTGAACGAGCTCGACAACGCGAGCAAGCGCGACGACATCCCGGCCTTCCGCGCCGGTGACACCGTCAACGTGCACGTGAAGGTCGTCGAAGGCAACCGTTCCCGCGTCCAGGTGTTCAAGGGTGTCGTGATCCGCCGTCACGGTGGTGGCCTGCAGGAGACCTTCACGGTCCGCAAGGTCAGCTTCGGTGTCGGCGTCGAGCGCACCTTCCCGATGCACACCCCGATCGTCGAGAAGGTCGAGGTCGTCACCCGCGGCGACGTCCGCCGCGCCAAGCTGTACTACCTGCGCGAGCTGCGCGGCAAGGCAGCCAAGATCAAGGAGAAGCGGGACAACGTCCCGGCCTCCTGAGCCACGTAACGACGACGGTCACCTATGGCGCCGAGCACTGCGACTCGCGCTCGCCCTCGCTCGGCACCACGGAGGGCACGTCGCAGCAAAGGACGTCACCGCAGGCTGAAGCAGCGGAACCCGCTGCTCAGCCTGTTGACCGAGATGACCACCGTGACGGTGCTCGCACTCGTCATCACGGTGGTCCTGCGGCTGTTCGTCGCGGAAGCGTTCTACGTGCCGTCGGAGTCGATGTACAACACGCTCACCAAGGACGACCGGATCCTCGCCGAGAAGATCAGTTATCTGCATCGTGACGTCGACCGCGGTGACATCGTCGTCTTCAAGGACCCCGCGAACTGGCTGAACGAGGAGCCGGCCACGCCGGGCCCGTTCCGGCAGGTCGGTGAGTTCGTCGGCATCCTGCCGCGCAGCGGTGAGGGTCACCTGGTGAAACGGGTGATCGGGCTGCCCGGCGACAAGGTGATCTGCTGTGACCGCAACGGACGCGTCACGGTGAACGGGATCGCCCTGGACGAGCGCGAGTACCTGCTCAAGGGTGCGCACCCTTCCGACATGCCCTTCAACGTCGTCGTACCACCCGGTCAGCTGTGGGTGATGGGCGACAATCGGGCCCAGTCGGCGGACTCGCGGGCGCACATGGGCGGTCCCGGTGGCGGGTTCGTCCCGATCAAGAACGTGGTTGGCCGGGCCTGTTGCGTAATCTGGCCGTCTGACCGGATGACGATGCTGCGTCCTCCGGAAACCTTCAAGAAGCCGGGGCTGAAGAAGTGACCGATACACCGACGAAGACGGCCGCCGCCAAACCCGCCCATCGTTCGGGCTTCGCGGCCGCCGCCCGCGAGTTCGTGCTGATCGTCGTCGGAGCGCTGATCGTCTCCTCGATCCTGCGCGCGTTCGTCGGCCAGATGTTCATCATCCCGAGCGAGTCGATGGAGAACACGCTGCTGGTCGGTGACCGGGTCGTCGTCGAGAAGATCACCGACGTGAAGCGTGGCGACGTGGTCGTCTTCGAGGATCCGGGCGGCTGGCTCGGCGCCGAGGAGAGCGGCCAGAAGCGCGGCTCGGTCGGCCGGTTCTTCGAGGTCGTCGGCCTGCTGCCGGACTCCAGCCACGGTCACCTGATCAAGCGCCTGATCGGGATGCCGGGCGACAAGGTCGAGTGCTGCGACACCAAGGGCCGCCTGCTGGTGAACGGCCAGCCCCTCGACGAGACCAGTTACCTGTACCCCGGTGACGCCGCCTCGCAGATGGAGTTCCAGGTGACGGTCCCGGCCGGCCGGATCTTCGTGATGGGCGACCACCGCTCCGCCTCCGGCGACTCCCGCGTGCACCTGCAGGACGTCGACGCCGAGGGCGGCAACCCCGGTGACGCGGCCTTCGTCCCGCTGGACAAGGTCACCGGCCGCGCGATCCTGGTCGTCTGGCCGGCCGGACGCTGGGACAAACTCGGCGTACCGGACACTTTCAAGGCCGTTCCCGCGGCGGCCGGGCCGCCTCCGGCCAAACCCGTCATCTCCCTGACGCCGCCTCCCAAGTAGGAGACTCCGATGAGCGTGTTGCCCCGGGGGAGCACGGTGCGCCGTGACGCCGGGCTGTACGGGTACGAGCGGGCGCTCCGTCGGGTCGGCCTGGATCCGATCGCCGGCGTGGACGAGGCCGGGCGCGGACCGTGTGCCGGCCCGCTGGTCGCGGCCGCGGTGATCCTGCCGGACGGCAAGCGCGGTCAGATCCCCGAGCTGGCCGATTCCAAGCTGCTCACCGCCAAGGCCCGCGACCGCTGCTACGAGGAGATCCGCAAGCGCGCGGTGGCCTGGTCGGTGGTCTCGATCGAGGCCCCCGAGTGCGACCGCCTCGGCATGCACGTGGCGAACCTCCAGGCGCTTCGCCGGGCCCTGTTCCGGCTCGACGTGCGGCCGTCGTACGTGCTGACCGACGGCTTCGGGGTCGACGGTCTCGGCGTACCGGGCCTGGCGATCTGGAAGGGTGACCGCGTGGCGGCTTGTATCGCCGCCGCATCCGTGATCGCCAAGGTGACCCGGGACCGCGTGATGGAGCACTGGGACCAGGAGTACCCGCAGTACGGTTTCGCCATCCACAAGGGCTACTGCACGCCCGAGCACCAGGCGGCACTGGACGAATACGGCCCGTGCCCGCAACATCGACGGCGGTTCGAGAATGTCCGCCGCAGTCTGCGGCCCGATATGGGACAGAATGTCACCAGTCCCACCGGAGTGGAGAGCAGTCGATGAGTGCTGATGATCTCGAGAAGTACGAAACCGATATGGAGCTGCAGCTCTATCGGGAGTACAAGGACGTCGTCGGGATCTTCAAATATGTCGTAGAGACCGAGCGCCGCTTCTACCTGTGCAACGCCGTGGACCTCAAGGTCCGCACCGAAGGCGGCGACGTCTACTTCGAGGTGACGATGGCCGACGCCTGGGTCTGGGACGTCTACCGGTCCGCCCGCTTCGTCAAGAACGCCAAGGTCGTCACCTTCCGCGACGTCAACATCGAAGAACTCGCCAAGTCCGACCTGGAAGTCCCCAAGGACTCCGACTTCGGCCGCTGACCCCGGGGCCCCGGGGTCAGGCGGTCATGGCCTCGCGGACCTTCGCCGTGTCCACGAACTGTTCGAAGCGGACGATCAGGCCACCCCGTACGACGAAGTGGTGGGCGACCCGGACATCGATCGACCGCGTGGTCGCCTTGTTGACGGCGGTGTACCGCGCCAGGACGACCACGTCCTCCCCGTCCACGACGTACTTGTCGTCGTGCGCGGCCCAGCCGTCCCACTCGGCGGCGAGTCGCTCCATCACGTTCGAGGTGACGCCGTCAGGAGTGCGGTAGGTGCCCGCGAGCGGGAAGCCGGCCATCTCGGTCCACTCCACGTCGGGTGCCAGGGTCGCGCGCAGAGCGTCGAGATCGCCTGCGGCCGAGGCCAGGTACTGACGCCGGACCACGTCGGCCGGCGCAGTCGAGGCTGCGAAGTCGGTCATCGTCAGTGGCCCCAGACCATTTCGCCGGTGGCGACCTTGGCGCCGATCTGCGCGGCGATCAGCATCCCGTGGTCCGGGTACCGCTCGACGAGTGCGGCCGTCAGTGCGGCGCCATCGGCGGCGGTCGCCAGCTCCTTCTCGAAGGTGGTCAGGTACTCCCGCGTCGCCGTGATCGCGCTGGCGTCCGCCGCCGTGCCAGGAAGCCGATGCCCCGGTACGACGAGTTCGGGCTCGAGAGCGGTCATTTCGTCCAGCAGGTCGATCCACGCCGCCCTGTCCTGCGGGGTCGCGGTGTCGGCCACCCAGACGTGCTCCTGCTGGAAGAGCAGGACTCCGCCGAGAATCGCGCGCTGCTCCGGCTGCCAGAGGTATTGGCGACCGGCGGGATCGCCCTTGAGCTCGAAGTGATGGCCTTCGACCGTCAGATCGCCGGTCAGCGGCTCGATCGCCACCAACCGCGTCGGCAGGTTCGTGCCCAGTGCGGCCCAGGCGCCGAGTTTGCCCTCGTAGCTGCCCTTGATGTGCTCGAGAACCGGGGGAGTGGCCACGAATCGCGCAGTCGGGAACGCATCGGCGATCACCTCGGCGCCGAAGTAGAAGTCCGGGTCCCCGTGGCTGATGAAGACCGTGGTCAGGGTCTTGCCCGAGTCCAGAATCGCGGCCACCAGCCGGTGCCCGTCGGCGCGGGTGAACCCCGCGTCCACCAGCAGCAGGTCCTGCTCGCCCGCAACCAGAACGGCCGTCTTGTTCTGGCTGCCGACCGGAAAGTCCAGGTCGACGATCGTGAAGTCCAGCGCACTCATGGTGTCACTCCCTCGGTCGGCCCACAGGATGCAGGCGCTTCATCTGACTGAACAGAATCTGACTAAGCAGATATTTCCCGAATGGAGTGACCTGCATCACTATTGCTACTTGAGGCGGGGCAACGCATCCGTGGCGGCCCTGCTGAGCAGGCGAACATCGGCCGCGAACTGCTCGAAGTGATCCGCCGGAAGCGGAGCCACGAAGTACTGCTCGATGTTGCGCCGATGGACGGCCGAAGCCGCGACAGCGGTCCGCTCACCCTCGGCTGTGATCCGCACGAGCCTGCTCCGACGGTCGGCCGGGTCCTCGGCCCGCTCGACCAGCCCGGCGGCGATCATCCGATCGATCAGCCGGGTGACCCCACCCGTCGAGAGGACCTGCTGCTGAGCGATGGTTCGCATCGACAACCCGTCGCCGCCTGCCCGCCCGAGGATCAGCAGCACCTCGTACGTCAGATGCGTGATACCGCACTCCTCTTCGAGAGCCCGCCCGAGGATGTACTCCAGCCGGTTGGCTGCCCCGAGCAACCGGCCGAACGACTTGATCAAGTCGTCGTCCGCCGCCTCCTTGGCCGTCGAGATCTCCACTCGTTCACCCACCGCAATCCCGTCCTCGCCGCCCGCCTCAGTGCGGCGGCATGCTTTGCCTCGTCGTCGTCAGGGTAGAACGACGGGTACTGCCCTGCCGGAAGATCGCCGACTGGCGGCGGGTGATTCTCCGGCAGCGAACCTGGTCATTCCCGACACGGTGGAGGATCTGGCGTGAGCTACGTCTACATTCAGCCCTCGAACCACGAACCGCACCGCCAGTTCTCCGCGTCGAGCCTTCGCACGGATGAACGGACTCCGCTGGGCAAGGCGCTGCGGTGGCTGGCCGAAAAATCGGTCAACGAGTTCCTGGACGCACTTCTTCGGTTGTTCCTCCAGGGCGGCTGGCCGGTCCGCCTGGCTGGTGCGATCGTGACCGGCGTTGTCGCGGCGTCGGTCACCTGGCTGCTATCGGGCACGGTGCTGTCAGCGCTGCTGGGCGGTTCATTCACGGCGACCGCGATCGGTCTCGGCGCGGCGGCCGGGCTGGTGATGGGATTCAGCGGCGGCCTACTGGCAGGAGCCGGCGCCGGATGGCTGCTCTCGATCGCCGCCGAGTCGATCAGCACCGAACTCACCAAAGACCGCCTCGGCCTGTACGTCGCAGCCTGGATCGCCTGGTGTCTGGCCGCCATCGCCGGCGGCCTGGCCGGCTGGGCAGTCGGCTGGCTCGTCGACCGAGTCGAGCAGAGGTCACCAACAGCCGGTCTCGTCCTGCGAATCCTGAGCTACCTCCTCCTCTTCGCCTGCACCGCCGTCGTACTAGTCCGAACCGGTGCCTCCGCAGCCCTCTGGACCAGCCTCGCCACCCCCGCCGAGGCAGTAGGCCGACAATCCAACGCCTTCGCCCTGGGCGTCGGAACCGGAGTCATCGCCGGGATCGTGGCCGTCGCCTACCTGCTGTGGCTGGTACCCACCGGCGGAGCGCTGCATCGGCGGCACCTTCCGCTGGCCCAATTGTTGCTGGCGGCCATGATCGCGACCCTCGCCACCGTCGACTCCACCCCAGCCAGCAGCGTGGCCGTGGCCGGCGTCCTGGTCGCCGCAATCTGGGTCCTACCCTGGGCGGTCGCACTAGCAGTCTGGTCCCTCGGACGCCTGAACAGCCGGCCATGATGACCGATCGCCTCGACAACAAGTCCATCATTCGCCGTGAGCTGGCGGCCTCAGACGCGTGTGAACTGCTTATGCGCCACTACCCCGTTGGTCGCGTCCAGCATGAGCTCGAGCCCGGTTTCATCGAAGATGTAGGTCGACGTCAGGTCGGCTCCACCTACTGACTGAATCCGAGTCAGCTGATTCCCATCCCGGGTAATAACGTTCTTGGCCTTTCGCCCGTCCGCGGTCTCGGCGTCGAACTCCTGCCCGAGCTCGAACTTCATCTCGCTGTTCTTGAAGGTGCTGGTCTCTTTGATGGTCCAGATGTCTTCGGCAACGGAGATGTGGAGTACCTGGAGGACGTTGCCGGCGACCTTCCGGGTGATCATTGAGACCCCGATGGCCTTCAGGTACTCGTCGTAGTTCACGCTGGAAACCTGCTGATAAGTGCCCACGATGACATCGCTCATGCCCGGATCTTAGAGCCGGTCGTGGCGCCTAGCCGTCTCCGCGGCGAACCGCGGAGTCATCGACGTTGCCGGCGAGAAGTCCGCGGATCATGGCCCAGTCGATACGCCTGCCATCCACCGCTCGTCCACGATGTCGGCCTGCACCGACCCGTCCGCGCGGGTTCGGCAGAAGACGAGACCGGGAACATCGACGTTCCCGTCCGTCCGGTGAGGGGCGCCTCGGTCGGCTGAGTGGTAGTAAGGCGGTGCCAGGCGTCCACGCTGGCGCCGGAGTTGTCGAGGAGGTCGGCGTCGGCTCGAGGGCGAGGCAGTTCCCTTCGAGGCGACCGAGCGCAACGGCCACGGGAAGGTCCGATGCACGCCCATCGCCATCGGATCGACGGACAGTCGCGGGCTGGCCGCCTAGGCAGCGTGATCGCAGCGCCCCAGACTGAGTTCATGGTGGCCTTGGCGCCGGACCTGCTAGGCCCGGTCGGGTTGGAGCTCGCGAAACCGGTCGAACAACTGCCCGGCGACAACACCATGCCCGGCGGCTCACGCTACGAATTGAAATGGGACGGCTTCCTTGACTGAACAAGTCAAGGGTGGCGGCGATGTGCAGCGGCGGCAGGCCGCTGGAGACCATCTCGGTGGTGAACAACCGCCGGAAGTCGTGCGGCGTGAACCGGATCGGCTGCCCGGCATCGGTCAGGCCGGCGTCGGCGGCGAGCTCGCCCAGTAGCCGCCGGACCACGCCATAGGAGATGACTTCTTGGCGGGTGCCGACGCGTCGCGCGAACAGGTGCGGGAAGGGTTCGCTGTGGGGCCGCTCGATCGGGTCGTAACGGATCGACAAGGGCACCGGGGCTCCGCCCGCCTTGGCGCGGCGCTGTACGGCGAGCAGCACCGTCACCAGCTCAGGGCTCATGGGCAGGAGCCGTTCGGCGTCGGTCTTGCTGGGGACGATGTGAAGCAGCGGCACGAGCGTGCCAGTCGTCTGGGAGGTGTCGTGGCGCATCGACAGCTGGGTGAGTTCGACCATTTCTTCGATCCGGACGCCGGTGTGGCGCAGCGTTTCCACGATGGCCCATCCCAGAACCCGTCCGATTCGGCCTGCGTGACATTGACCAGGCCGTACTGCAGCCGGATCTGCGGGCCGTCAGGTGCGAGCGAGACGATCTGGGCGCGCAGCCCGCTGGCAATATTCATCAGCTGCCGTGTTGGCCCGGCCGTTCGCCGGTACGTCGTACCGTCGACGATGAACTTGTGTCCCGGCTCTGCGGCCAGAGTCGCGGCGTGCAGCCGCTCGCCCCAGTCCTTGCGTCGGGCCGCCTCCGCCACGATCGCGGGCACCAGCGGACCGGCTCGTCGTGGGATCACTCCGCCAGGTCCCTATAGAGGGCGTACGACGCGACCGTCGTACCCTCCGAATGCGCTACGACATTGACCTTCTCGGCGCCGGTGCTCGTGAGCACCTTGTCAACCAGAGCCTTCACCCTGGCCGAGCTGGTACGCATCGAGCCCAGCCCACCCACGGTCGGCAGCCAGCTCTGATTGCCATAGGTCAACGAGTAGACGCAGTACCCGTTGTTGGCCAGCAGCGGAGACAACGCCGGAAAGTTCAGCCGCTGGTTCCCGCCCAACCCGTGCAGCAGGATCACCGGCTCCGGGTGCGCAGCCGTCGGCTTGCACGTCCACACATTCGATCCGACCGGCGGAGTCGCCGGGTCGAGCGCACCAAGCGGGTCCGCGAAGAATCCGTTCACGAAGGACCACGTCACCGGATGTTCCACCGCCGCGGTGCTCGCACTCGCCGTACCGGTCATCGTTGTCGTCACCAGGACGGCACCGACCGCACAAGCCCAGAACCGGGCCCAAGGTTTAGCTCTCACAAGAAGTCCTTCCGCACAGCGGGATGGTTCTCCTCATGATGGTTGCCAACCACCCCCAGCGGGATTGTGTGCAGTCGTACGATTCACACCCCATTCCCTGTGGCACGCCACAGTCCGTCATTCCACGGCGGCCAAAGCTTGGCGGATGGTTCGAGCCGCGTAGTGAGCGCGGGACTTCACTGTTCCGATGGGGAACCGAGGCGGTGCGCGGTCTCGCCGGGCGTGTGGCCTTCGAGGTAGATGGCTGACAGTACGTCGCGGTGGGCAGCGCTGAGCCGTGCGACGGCGAGCTGCAGTGCGTCCCTGGCGATCACCGTGCAGGTGGTTTCGTCGCCTCGCCCTACCTCGCCGTGGCTGGTCAGCTCGACCTCGTGGGGTCTGGCACCGCGGATGCGAAAGGCGTCGATGGCCAGCCGTCGGGCGACTGTGTAGAGCCATCGCCGTTGTGAGTCGGGTTCGGCCGGGAGGGAGTCCAGTTGGCGCCAGACCTTGAGCATCGTCTCCTGCAGCAGGTCCTCGGCGGTCACCGAGGCGCCGGACGGAACGAGACGGCGAAGGAAGAACAGCAGCGCGCGGGAATGGGTGGCGTGCACCAGGCACAACCGCTCGTCGGCCGGCACGGTGCGGGGATCGCGGAGTTCTGTGGGCGTGGTGGCCACGCAGGTCCTTTCGCAAGCTACTTAGAACGACCGGTCGTACTATCTATATCAGGAACGATACCCCTTCCGCATCTCCTAGGATGGTGACGTGACCGACGGAGCTCAGAATCGACGAGTGCGCGTCGACGGTGTCCGGAGCCGGCGAATGATCCTGGACACGGCGGTCAAGCTGGCGACCGTGGACGGACTGGCCGGGCTGTCGATCGCGCGGCTGGCCGAGGCTGCGGGGATCAGCAAGAGCGGGCTGTTCGCGCATTTCGGCTCGAAGGAAGACCTGCAGCTGGCCACGATCGACGCGGCGACCGAGATCTACGGGCGGGACATCGTCGGGCCCGCGATGCAGGAGCCGGACTCGTCGGCCAGGCTGCGGGCCCTCTGCAACCTTTTCCTGGACCAGGTGGAGAACGACGTCTTCCCTGGCGGCTGTTTCTTCTCCTCGGTCAATTCCGAGTTCGACACCCGGCCGGGGATCGTCCGTGACCGGCTGGCCGAGCTGCAGACCCAATGGATGGAACTACTGGCTGCCGAGTACGCCGCCGCCCGCGACGCCGGTCTCCTGCCCGACGAAGAGCCGGAGCAGGCCGCCTTCGATCTCAACTCCTACCTGCATCTGGCGAACGACCTGTACGTCCTCTATCGCGACCGGTCCTACCTCGATCGGGCACGCCGCAGCATCGCGGCCTATCTCGCCACTGCCTGAGCCGAGCTGTTGCCAAGCGCAACGGATCTGCGGCCGGTGGTGACCTGGGCCACATCGCGCACTCGGCGATGAACTGCGGGCGGTCGGCTCCGTCTGTCCTCTTCGGGGGCCGGTCGGCCTCGTGATCGAGCCGAATCGGAGGATTCGCCATGTCTGTCTACCATCGCGTCGAGGTGCTGCGTGCCGAGATCGAGGGAGCGGTGTTCCTGCCCGGGGACCCGGGGTACGACGCCGAGTGCTACAGCTACAACCTCCTGACACCACCGGCGCCGGCTGTCGTCGTCGCTGCCGCCTCGGCCGGAGACGTACAGACCGCCGTACGGTTCGCTGCTGCAAACGGACTGGCGGTCGGTGTCCGAGGCGGTGGCCACATGCAGCCGCCGACGCGGAATGACGCATTGCTGATCACGCTGGACCGGATGTCCGAGGTTCTCGTCGACCAGGAACACGGCGAAGCGTGGGTCATCGGGGGCGCCCGCTGGCAGCACGTGCTCGACGCTGCCGCGCCGTACGGCCTGGCTCCACTCAGCGGCTCCGCGCCTACCGTCGGCGCAATCGGCTATCTGCTGGGCGGCGGGCAGAGCCCTGTCCTCGGCCGCCTGCACGGATTCGCCTCGGATCACGTCGTCGAGTTCGCTGTGGTCACGGCGGACGGCGAACTGCGCACAGTGAGTCGGTCCAGCGAGCCCGAACTGTTCGACGCCCTCAAGGGGACGCGGGGGAACCTCGGCGTCGTCACCGCCGCACGGATTCGCCTCTTCCCCTATCCGGCAATCTTCGGAGGCGGCCTGTACTTCGCCGGCGAGCACCTCGCGGACCTCCTGCCAGTCTGGCGTGACTGGGCCACGGCGCTCCCGGACGCCGCATCCACCGCGGTCGGCATCCTGCGACTTCCGCCGGCGCCGGAGCTCCCCGAGCCGTTGCGTGGCGCGTTCGTCGTTCATGTCCGGTTCTCGTTTGCGGGTGCTGCTGATGAAGGTGCCGCCGTACTGGCTCCGATGCGTGCGGCGGGTGTGCCGTTGCTGGACAGCGTCGCGGAGATTCCCTATGTCGCCACCGGCTCGATCTACGCCGAGCCGCCGAATCCGTTGCCGTTCGTCGACCGCAGCTTCGGAGTCCGGGAACTGCCTGACGAAGCGCTGACCGCGCTGGTCGAGGCGGCCGGACCTGACGCTGCCCTCCCGCCCGCCGTTGTCGAGATCCGTGCGCTGGGTGGCGCGCTCGACAGAGCTCCTGCCGAGGCCGACGCCGTCGTGCGCGGAGTGCCGTACCAGGTGCTGACCATCGGTGTCGGTGCGCCTCATGAGGTCGAGGCGCTCGGCAAGTCACTCGAGGTGGTCGCCGATGCGCTGCACCCATGGCGGTGCGGTGGCATGGTGAACTTCCTGCCGACCAGCGATGCGCTCGACCAAGCGGCGGTGAGCGCACTGTACGGTCCCGAACTGCATGACCGTTTGCTGGCCGTGAAGCAGAAGTACGACCCGAACAACATCTTCCGGCTGAACTCCAACCTCGCCGTCGACTAGAACCAAGTGGACCGAGGGTTCGCGGGGGGAGCTTCAGGCGAGTCGTTGGCGGAGGCCGGTGGCTCGGAGGGCGCGGCGGCTCAGGGCTGAGCGGATGGCGTCCTCGGTGCCGACGACGCGGACTCGGGGGCGTAGTCATTGGCGGTCACCAGGACCGGCCGGCCGACGTACCAGGTGTCCCAGAGCGGGTCTTCGGTTTCTTCGGTGATCCAGCGCTCGACGGTTCGGTTCCAGTGGCTGACCGCCCCAGGGGCCTTCGCGGTGCGCGCAGAGGAGGCGGTGGCGATCCAGGGCCGCGAGCGCGGCGTCGGTGTTACCGGCCTCGGCGGCTGCCCGGATCGCCAGTACGTCGGGCAGTACGGCGGACCGCAGCGTCTCGAGCGGATCGTCCTCGTCGACGAACTGCACCCGGTCCCCGCCGCTACGCAGTACGTCGAGAACCGACTCCGGCTCACCGTCGCGAACGGCCAGCGCCAGCGTGCCGATCTCACCGCCGAACCGGTGCGAAGTCCGAAGCTCAGCCGCCTTGATGTGGCCGCCGGCCACCAGGCCCTCGACAAGATCGGCCAGTACGGCGCCTGCTTCGATGGACGCGAGCTGGTCGGGGTCGCCGACCAGGACCAGGCGCGTCTCCGGCCGGACCGCCTCGAGCAGTCGCGCCATCATCGTCAGCGAGACCATCGACGTCTCGTCGACGACGATGATGTCGTGCGGCAGCCGGTTGTCCCGGTCGTGGCGGAAGCGCGTCGACGAGTCGGGGCGCTGGCCGAGCAGCATGTGCAGGGTGCGGGCGTGGAACTCGCCGACCCGGTCTCGGTCCGTTGGGCCGAGGCGCTCGGTCAGCTCCCGCTGCATGGCCTCTTCAAGGCGACCCGCGACCCGTCGTCGTTGATCGTCAGCATCTTGGCCGACAGATGCGCGCCCGTCTTCGACTCCAGCTGCCACCCGTACGACGGGCGCAGCACGCGCCCGGCCATCAGTGCAGTGGCGCCGTAGCTGAGCTTGCGCTGCAGCATCTCCTCTGGTCCCACCACGACGGCCCGCCACGTCCGCGGAGCCGCATCGGCCCCACTGGACAACCACCGCTCCTCCCAAGTGACCCCGGGAAATTGCTCCAGCCACTCCAGGATCCTGCGGATTTCTGGACGCACCGGCTTGATTCGGAACGTGTCGCCGACCCGGTCCAAGACGAACTCCAGCGTCGCGCTCATATCGAGGCACTGCACCTGCCGTCCGGCCGCCACAGCCGGAAGCGGCGGCATCGTGCCCTGGTCATAGGCCGCGTTTTCACCATCCGGCCGACGGAGTCGACGCGCGGATCCGGTACGACGCTGTTGATCGACAGCATCTTGGTCGAGGACCCGGCAGCCCAGCGTGTCTCATTTGCTTGGCGTCGCGACTCGAGCATGGCCTTACCCTCGACGCCGGACCCGCTCACGCGCTGACCAGTTCGAACCCATGGCTGTGTTCGCGCGCTGCAGCACAGCCCGGGCCGCGTGATAGGTCAGCGGCCGAGGAGTCCCTTGCCGGATCCACCACACCGGGCCGCCCTCGGTCATCGGGGGTCGCTCCTCGGCCAGATAGAGCGCCAACCACACGAACGAATCCACGCTCGCCGGGATCGTCTCCCGCAGCCGGCTGCCCTTGCTCACGACCGTGATCGTGTTCGCGCCGGCATCGACGTCGCCGCCGTGATGAAGGCCAAGCAGCTCGGTCGCCCGTGTGCCGCTCGACAGCCAAAACGACACCAGCGCTCGGTCGCGGTGGCTGCGCAACGCAGCGAACAGCGCATCCGCGGCCTCGTCAGGAATCGCTCGCCACAACGGACGAGGCGTCTTCTGCCGGTACGTCGCCCGGCGGTGAACCACGAAGTCCTCCATCGGATTGTGGTGCGCATACAACCTCTCGCCGCCGCGACCCCGCTGGGCCGGCACCGGATTAACGAGCGGCCCGAGGTCGGTCGAGCACGCCCACTCGTAAAACCCGAACAAGACACTCAGTTGGCGATTGATCGTGCGACTGGCGTACGTCGCGGCGAGCACCAGTTTCCCCGTCACAGCGTTCAATGACCCCGGCACCGGCGCATCCGGCCGACGATGGATCCGTTGCGGGTTTGGCGCTTGCTGCAGCCACTCGACGAACGACCGCACATCCAGCCGTACCGCCCGCTCCCAAGGCGTGAATTGCCGGTGCAGGAACCGGAACCAGCGCAGTAGATCGAAGGCGTAGCTCCGCAGCGTCGCCAGACTGCAATCCGAGGCAGCCAGCTCCCGCAGATAGCCCGACGCCGCCTGATGCTCCGACTCAGGGAACAGAACCCTCCAACGAAGCCCCGACTCGAACTCGACCACCCGACCCGGCTCAGCCACTGCCACGCCATACCCTCTCCCGGACGCCGTGCTGTGCACCAACTGGCGCTCAGAAGAGTTCAGTCAACTAGCCTTCTTTGAACCGTGGGTCAGCGGTTCGTGATGCGGAAGTAGTAGCCATTCGGGTCTGACAATCTGAAGTCGGTCAGTCCCCAAGGTCTCTTCTGCGGTGGACCTTCAACAGGCCAGCCGGCCATCATGACACGTCGGTACTCGTCTTCGATGTCATCGACTTCCAGCACGATCTCGGCCCCGCGCGGGACATGTCGTGCTTGCGGGTCAACAGCCTCCCAGGCGGCGCCTACTCCGATCCTGGCGACCCCGCGATCCAAGGCGATGTAGCTGAGCCGAGAGCCTTCGTGCTGCCGGTAGCGCTCGTCGAAGCCGAGGGTTTCGCGAAGAAAGGCGGCCGACGCAGCGACGTCGGCAGTGAAGATCTCGATCCGTAGAGACGGTTCCATGCGCGCAAGCGTCGTAGCTCAAGCACTGTTGAAGTCAACGTTGGGACACCTGAGCCATCACTGGTCCATCCGCTCCAGCCAGCGCTAGCTGGTGCCGGGCCTCAGTCGGGTGCTGGCCGGGTCAGGCACCAGCCCGTGGAGGTCGGGTGAACGAGGTCGAGGGTGGCCAGGGTTTCCAGTGCGCCTTCGGTGGTGGAGACGTCGAGGCCGGCTGTGATGGCTATCCGGTGGGTGGGGGC
>NZ_SMKA01000122.1 GCF_004348455.1 Kribbella albertanoniae | reverse complement strand
CCCGTCCCCCGTTCCCCGGGCGCTCCCCCGTTCGCCCGTCGCCCGTTCGCCCGTCGTCGCCCGAAATTTGAGGGGATCTCCATTCAAGTTGCCGGTTCTCCCCCGATATTTTGAAGGGAGAACCGGCAACTTCAGGGGAGATCCCCTCGTTTTCCGCGCAGCAACCACAGCCCCGGGGACTCGAAATCGCGCGGGTCACCTTGAGCAGCCACCAACCATCCAACCCCCGCCGGAGTGGTCGAACCGTGCCCAAGGCCGCCCGGCGAACTCACCTTGAGCACCCATCAACCATCCGACACCCCGCTGGAATGGTCGAACCGTGCTCAAGGTCGAACCGTCGCCTGGCCGGCCCACCTTGAGCACCCATCAACCATCCGACACCCCGCTGGAATGATCGAACCGTGCTCAAGGTCCAACCGTCGCCTGGCCGGCTCACCTTGAGCACCCACTAACCACATGACGCCCGCCGCAACGGTTGAACCGTGCTCAAGGTCGACCGGCCGGTTCACCTTGAGCAGCCATCAACCACTTGCCGGCCGCGCACATGGCTGAACCGTGCCCAACGTCGTACCGGCTCGTGCTGGAGATTGGCTAGCTGGTCCAGGGGGCTGTTAGCGGCGCCAGACTTCGGCGCTGGTGAGGAAGGCTGAGGAGCCGGGTTTTTCGGGGGAGCCGTCGACCTGGACGCAGCCAGGGACGGAGGCGCCGCCGATGGAGACGGTGGCGGAGCGGACGGGGGCGATCAGCAGGCTGAGGCTGTGGTTGCCGTCGGCGAGCTGGAAGTTGTCGGTGGCGAAGAGGCGGCGGTCGAGGACGCCGCCCATCTCGATCTGGATGTCGGCCGCCTTGGCGCTGAGGCCGTCGGCGAGGTTCATCGAGACCTGGACGAGGTCGCGCTCGATCGCCGGCTCGTGCCAGGGCAGCCCTTGCACCTCGAGGAACGAGCGGACGAAGTACCGCTCCAGCCAGGCGGCCAGGTCGACGTCCTCCGACACCACCCGGACGATCCCGTCGAACCACAGCACGACCGCCGTCCCGGCGCCGCGGATCGACCAGTCGACCATCCAGATCGATGCGTACGCCGTGACCTTGCCGGCCTCGTCGAACAGCCGCAGCCCAGGGTTCGCCCCGGCCAGAATGATCCGGCGGTGACTGTCTGCTACGGGCTTGGGCATGGGGACGACGCTTCCGGAGGTGGACCGAAGATCCCTGATTGTCTCAATCTCCGGCCCAGATACAAGCTGATTACGGAACTTCTTGGCTCAGATTTTCTCGACCGGCGCATAGCGCAGGAGCAGGCGTTTTACCCCTTCGGAGCCGAAATCGATGTCGGCCTGGGCCTGCTGACCCTCGCCGCGGACAACCACGACCGTGCCCATTCCGAAGCTGTCGTGGACGACGCGATCGCCGGGATCGAGGTTGATCACGGGCTTGTCGGACGAGCTCCGTCGCGACGTTTCGTAACGGCTCGGGATGCCGCCGCCGGACGACGTACCGGTCCCGGACCAGCGGGTGATCGCGGACTCGTCGCGGCGCCAGTCGAGCAGCTCGGCCGGGATCTCCTCGAGGAAGCGGGACGGCGGGTTGTGCTGCGGAGCGCCGAACGCCGACCGCACCGCGGCCCGCGAGATCGCCAGCCGCTGCCGGGCCCGGGTGATGCCGACATAGGCGAGGCGGCGCTCCTCCTCGAGCTCCTTCAGGTCGGTCAGCGATCGTGAGTGCGGGAAGACGCCGTCCTCCATGCCGGTCAGGAACACGACCGGGAACTCCAGGCCCTTCGCGGTGTGCAGCGTCATCAGCGTGACCACACCACCGTCGTCGGCCGCGTCCGGGATCTGGTCCGCGTCGGCGACCAATGCGACCCGCTCCAGGAACGCCTGCAGATCGGCCGGCTCACCGGCCGCCGTCCGCTCCTCGACGAACTCCCGGGCCACCGAGATGAACTCGTCCAGATTCTCCAGCCGGGTCTCGTCCTGCGGATCCGCCGACTTCTGCAACGTCTCGTAGTACGAGGAGCGGTGCAGCGCGCTGTCCAGGATGTCGTCCGGCGGCGCACCCGAGTCGACCATCGCGGTCAGGTCGTCGAGGATGTCCACAAATCCCTGTACGGCGTTCGCCGAGCGGGAGGCCATTGCCGGAGCGTCCTGGGCCCGGCGCATCGCGGCCGCGAACGAGATCCGGTCCCGTTGCGCCAGCGCCTCGATCGCGGCCTCGGCCCGCTCGCCGATCCCGCGCTTCGGCTCGTTCATGATCCGGCGCAGCGAGACGGTGTCCTCCGGATTCACCAGCACCCGCAGGTACGCGAGCGCGTCGCGGACCTCCTTGCGCTCGTAGAACCGGACGCCACCGACCACCTTGTACGGATGGCCGGTCCGGATGAAAACCTCTTCGAAGACTCGCGACTGGGCGTTGGTCCGGTAGAAGACGGCGACGTCGGACGGCTTCACCTTGTCGGCGTCGGCCAGCCGGTCGATCTCGTCCGCGACGAACTGCGCCTCGTCGTGCTCGTTGTCCGCGACATACACCGCGATCTGCTCGCCCTGGCCCTGGTCGGACCAGAGGTTCTTCGCCATCCGGCCCTCGTTGCGGCTGATCACCGCGTTGGCCGCGGACAGGATGGTCTGGGTGGAGCGGTAGTTCTGCTCGAGCAGGATCGTCTCGGCGCCGGCGAAGTCCTCCTCGAAGGCGAGGATGTTGCGGATCGTCGCGCCGCGGAACGCGTAGATCGACTGGTCGGAGTCGCCCACGACCATCAGCTCGGCCGGTGGCGCGGTCGGCTGACTCGCGCCCGGCGCGTCCTCGCCGCACAGCTCACGGATCAGCGTGTACTGCGCGTGGTTCGTGTCCTGGTACTCGTCGACCATCACGTGGCGGAAGCGGCGCCGGTAGTACTCCCGGACCTCGGGGAAGGCCTGCAGGAGGTTGACCGTGGTCATCAGCAGGTCGTCGAAGTCCAGCGCGTTCGCCTGGGCCAGCCGCTCCTGGTAGACCCGGTAGCACTCGGCGTAGGTCTCCTCGAGATGGTTCTCGGTCTTCGCCGCGGCAGTCTCGTGGTCGACCAGCTCGTTCTTCTGGGTGCTGATCCAGTTCAGCACCGCGCGGGGGTTGTACCGCTTGACGTCCAGGTCCAGCTCGCGGCAGACCAGCGTCATCAGCCGGCGCGAGTCGGTGGCGTCGTAGATCGAGAACGTCGGGTTGATCCCGAACTTCTTGATGTCGCGGCGCAGGATCCGCACACACGACGAGTGGAACGTCGACACCCACATCAGCTTCGCCCGCGGCCCGACCAGGTCGACGACCCGCTCGCGCATCTCCGCCGCCGCCTTGTTGGTGAACGTGATCGCGAGGATCGACCCGGGGTGCGCGTCCCGGGCACCCAGCAGATACGCGATCCGGCGGGTCAGCACGCGCGTCTTCCCCGACCCGGCACCGGCCACCACGAGCAGCGGTTTGCCCGCGTGCACGACAGCAGCCCGCTGCTGCGGGTTGAGCCCGTCCAGCAGCGCGTCGGGATCGGTCCGGTGCTTCTTCGGCTCCTCGAGCGGCACCGGTAGTTCGTCAGGCGAGAAGAGCGTAGTCATCACCGAACACCATAGGCGCACCCGCCGACAGTTACCGAAAACAGGTTCGATCACGCCCCGCCGACCTGCGAGGATCCGCCTCATGGACACCCGCTACGACGACCTCGTGGACCAGATCGAGGCCCTGTACGGCGAGGGCCGGTACGCCGATGCTGTCGCCGTACTCGACTCCGCAACCGACCTCACGCCCTGGTCGGCCGAGCTGGCCCACCTCCGCGCCTGCGTGCTCGGCGCCTCCGGTGACGCCGACGGCGCCCTGCGCGCCTTGCAGCAGGCGAGCGCCGACGGCGGCTGGTGGCGCCCCGAGATCCTCACCGATGACGACGACCTGGCCGCCCTCGCAGACCGCCCAGAGTTCCAGACGCTGGTCGCAGAGTCCGCCCAGCGAGCAACCGACGACCCGATCCCCGCGCTGACTACGGTTCCCACCAAACCGATCGGTGTCGTGGTGGCACTTCATGGAGCCGGGCAGCGTGCCGGGCATGCGCGGCGGGACTGGGCGGCGGTCCTCGACCTTGGGTATGCGCTCGTCTGCGTGGAGTCGTCCCGGCGGATGTCCCCGATGTACCGCACCTGGCCGGACCCTGACCAGGCGACGGCCGACATCGCGCGCGCACTAGCGGACCTCCCGGCCGAGTTGAAGGGACTGCCGCTGATCGCCGCCGGGTTCTCCGCTGGTGGCCGCGTCGCGGTCGACTGGGCCCTGACCGCGCGGCCGGCACCGGCGACCGGCGTACTGGCGATGGCACCAGCCCTGCGCAAGCTTCCCGACGGCTCGGCCGAATCGTTGTCACCGGCAACCATCTGGATCGGCACCGACGACGATCTGCTCGAGGTGGTGGACGCAGCCGAGCCCCAGCTGACCGGCTGCACGATCGAGCGGCTAACGGGCCTCGGCCACACGTTCCCCGTCGACTTCGCCCACCGTCTGGCTACGATGCTGTAGCCATGGGACACGCGATCTTCGCCAGGGTCTACGCGCGGATGCGACCGCGGATGGACGAGTACGGCGTCCGCGCGCACCGCCAGCGTCTACTCGCCGGACTGGCCGGTGCGGTGGTCGAGATCGGCGCAGGTGACGGCGGCAACTTCGCACACTACCCAGCCGCCGTGACGCAGGTGCTGGCCGTTGAACCCGAGCCCTACCTGCGTAGCCAGGCAGAGCGAGCTGCTGGCATCGCTCCGGTGCCAGTACAGGTTGTGGACGGCACTGCGGACCGGCTGCCACTAGCTGACGGTTCGGTCGACGCAGTGGTCGCGTCACTCGTGCTGTGCTCGGTCCCCGACCAGTCCGCCGCTCTCACAGAGGCCCTCCGAGTACTACGCCCCGACGGCGAGCTCCGCTTCTACGAACACGTCGCCGTCGTACCAGGGCGCATGCAGCGTCTGCTCGACGCCACCGTCTACCCAGCACTGTCCGGCGGCTGCCACCTGCACCGCGACACCGCGGCTGCGATCACAGCGGCCGGTTTCACCATCACCGAACTCGACAGCTTCAACTTCCCCGCCACCGGCTTCACCCCAGCCGCCCCACACATCCTGGGGCGCGCGGTCAGGACAGCTGGCGTGTGAGCTGGAGCTCTACCGGTACGGCGGAGCCCAGCCAGTGCATCTTCGCGGTGTGGTCGTTGCAGGAGCTGATGCGCAGACCGGGGACCCCCTCGATCTGCCCCTCGTAGTCCTTGGCCGCCAGCAGCGCCACAACGTCGGAGAGCTCCGGACCGTCGAGCCACTCGATCCGGGCGAAGTCCGGGCGGGCCTGCCACATGTCGACCCAGGCGGCCGGGTCCTCGGTGAAGAGCGTCGTACGGAGGATCATCGACACCGCCCCGAGCAGAGTGGCGGCCGGGGTGGCCGTCAGCTCCAGCAGGTTGCGTTCGGAGTCGGACAGGTCGTCCGCGATCAGGATTGCGGTATCGCTCAGATTCACAGTGGAGGAGCCTGCCACAGCATCTTGTTGGCTCTCAGCAGACTTGCCGTCAGCAGAAAAACTGGGATTGGTCCTGTGCACCCGGCAACAGTGGACACATGCCAGAAGACACCAGATCACCGCTGTTCAATCCGTCCGCCCGGCAGCGGCTGCTCGACCGCCGCGTCGTCGTACTGGACGGTGTCCTCGACGACGACAACGGCACGCTGCTCGCCACCCAGATCCTGACCCTGGCGGCCGAGGACGCCGACCGCGACATCGCTCTGTGGATCCACTCGCCGGGTGGGTCGGTGCCGTCGATGCTGGCGATCCGGGACGTGATGCGGCTGGTGCCGTGCGACGTGTCCACGCTGGCGATCGGACTGGCGTGTAGCGCCGGCCAGTTCCTGCTGACGGCCGGTACGCCGGGCAAGCGGTTCGCGCTGCGCAACGCGCGGATCCTGATGCACCAGGGCTCGGCCGGGATCGGCGGCTCCGCGGTGGAGATCGAGATCCAGGCCAACGACCTGCGGGAGATCCGCGACACCGTGCTGTCGATCACCGCCGAGGACACCGGGCAGACGTTCGAGACCATCCACGAGGACTCGCTGCACGACCACTGGTACAGCGCCGAGCAGGCCCGCGAGTACGGCTTCATCGACCACATCGTCTCGTCGTTCGACCAGGTGATGCCCTTAGAGAAGGCAGCAGCATGAGTAGTTACATGATTCCGAACGTCATTGCCCAGAGTCCCCGGGGCGAGCGGGTGATGGACGTCTACTCGCATCTGCTGTCCGAGCGGATCATCTACCTCGGTACGGCGATCGACGCGGGCGTGGCGAACGCGATGATCGCGCAGTTGCTGCATCTCGAGTACGACAACAACGAGCGGGAGATCAACCTTTACATCAACTGCGAGGGCGGTGACACGACTGCCGCACTGGCGATCTACGACACCATGCGACTGATCTCCGCGCCAGTAGCGACGTTCTGCGTCGGACAGGCCATTGCGGCCGGTGCGGTGCTGCTGGCGGCCGGTGCGCCCGGGCGGCGTTCGGTGCTGCCGCATGCGCGCGTCGTCCTGCACCAGCCGGCCGGATCAGGCCGCGGCACGATCCCCGACCTGATCCTGCAGGCCGACGAGGTGGTGCGGGTGCGCGCGCAGGTCGAGTCGATCCTGGCTGAGCACACCGGCCAGTCCATCGAGCGGCTGCGGCACGACACCGACCGCGACCACGTGCTGACCGCTGAGGCCGCACGTGAGTACGGAATCGTCGACCGCGTGGTCCAGGAACGAGCCGCCGTACCGGTGCTCAGCTAGCCGGCCTGCTCAGCTAACCGGCCGCAGCGAGGATGCGGTCAGCCACTGCGGCGTGGTGGGCCTGCTCTGCAGGCCCACGGCCGAGGCGGTCGGTCAGATAGGCGTAGGCGAGCTGCCGCTCCGGATCCGCCCACCCGACACAGCAGTTGCTGCCGTTGTGCCCGAACACCCGCGGGCTGCGGAGCTGACCGAACGCCGGGTCACTGGTCGGCGTAACCGCGGCTGCGACCGACTCCGGCCGCAGCACACGTCCCGCCGTACCGATGCCGTTGTTGAGCAGCATCTGGTAGAGCGCAGCGAGGTCGCGAGCTGTTGCCGACACCCCTTCACCCGGTACGACGGCCTCCCGCGTACTGCGGCGGTTCACCAGCCGACTGCCCTTGACCGGGACCTGCCTGCCCCACAGCTCTGGCGGCAGGCCCAGGTGCGTGTCGGTCACGCCGAGCGGGCGGAGCGCCGCCTCCTGCAGCACGACCTGGATCGGATGTCTGGTGATCCGCTGCACCAGCTCAGCCAGGATGAAGCCGAACGCGAGCGAGCTGAGCGGGTAGCGCAGCGGCGCCTCTTCGATCCGGCGCAGTGACTTCGCCCAGTCAGTCATGACCCGTGCGTCAGCCCGGGGCGCCCCGACCGCACTGGTCTGGTTGCGCAGCACATCGCGGACCGTGACCCCGTCCTTACCCTCCCCCGCGAACGCCGGCCAGTACGCCGCCACCTCGTCATCGAGATGCAGTACGCCGGACTCCACCAGCTGGTGCACGAGGATCGCGACGTACGGTCTGCTGGCTGAGAACAGCCAGAACAGCGCATCCGGTTCGCAGCCGAACCAGCGGTCGACGACCACCCGGCCGTCCCGGATCACGCACAGCTGAGCCGCACCGCGACGCGTCTGTACCTGCTCGATCGCAGTCCGCAACCGAGCAGCGTCCAGACCGACCTCGAGAGGTTCGCACTCGCCGCCGAACTCCACACCACCACTGTGCAGGGTGAGACAAGTAAGGTCGATCACGTGAGCGTTCCAGCAGCCAATCCCCGTCCCGACAGCGAAATCGAGCGAGTACTGGCAGTCGTCGCGCACCCCGACGACATCGACTTCGCCGCAGCCGGAACCGTCGCCGCCTGGACCAAGGCCGGCATCGAGGTGCACTACTGCATCGTCACCGACGGCCAGGAAGGCGGCTTCGAGCCGGACCGGGACCGCTCCGAGATCCCAGCGGTCCGCCGGGCCGAACAGACCGCAGCAGCTGGGCACGCCGGCGTACAGGACCTGCACTTCCTCGGCTACTCCGACGGCGCGGTCGAGGCGACCGCCGAACTGGTCCGCGACATCGTCCGCGTGATCCGCCAGGTGCGGCCGCAGCGCCTCGTCACCTCATCGCCGGAGCGCAACTGGCAGCGCCTCCAGGTTTCCCACCCCGACCACCTGGCCACCGGCGAGGCCGCCCTCCGCGCCTTCTACCCCGCGGCCGGCAACCCCTACTCGTTCCCCGACCTCACCGAGGCCCCCTGGGACCTCAACGAGCTCTGGCTGGTCGAGCACCCCGAGGTCAACCACTACGTCGACATCACCGACACCATCGACCAGAAGATCGCCGCCCTGCTCTCCCACACCAGCCAGCACCGCGACCCCGACTCCCTGGCCGCCCACATGCGCCAACTCTCCCAGCACCGCGCCACCCTCGCCGGCCTACCGAAAACCAGTTACGCCGAACCCTTCACCGTGATCCGATTGGGCGCATGACCCCTCTCCTTCTGCTCCACGCAGGTGTAGCCGACAGCCGCATGTGGCAACACCAGGTGGAAGCACTCAGCGCCACCCACCGAGTCATCACCCCGGACCTCCGTGGTTTCGGCGACAACCCGGTCGTGCCCAAGTACTCCGACGCCGGCGACGTACTGGCCCTCCTCGATGACCTAGGCCTCGACCAGGTTGCGGCAGTAGGAGCGTCGTACGGCGGCTATGTCCTCCAGCAAGCGGCCAGCCGCCAACCCGACCGCTTCACCCGCCTGGTCCTGCTCTGCGCCCCGACCGACAACGTCGAGCCGGACGAGGCCCTCCGCGCTCTCTGGGCCGAGGAGAACGCGCTGGTCGAAGCAGGCGACGTCGAGGGAGCAACAGACCTCACCGTACGGCGCTGGATCGGCCCCGAAGCTGACGACGGAGCTCGCGAGCTCGTCCGCACCATGCAACGCCGAGCCTACGAACTGCAGATCCCCGCCGGCGACGTCGACAACGAGGAATACCCGGTCCTCCCCGAGTCCCTCGCCATGCCCGTCCGCCTCGTCACCGGCGCCCACGACTTCCAGTTCTTCGCCGACTCCGCGGCGTACCTGCAAGACCGCCTCCCCAACGCCGAGCGCATCGACCTCCCTTGGGCAGGCCATCTCCCCACCCTGGAACGCCCGTCGGAAGCCCTGAAGCTGATCCTCTAGTACGCGCAGGCCGGTACGACGTTGGGCACGGGTCAGTCATCTGCCCGGCCAGAAGGTGGTTGATGGGCGCTCAAAGCGAGCCGGCCGATCGACCTTGAGCACGGCTCAACCGCTTCAGCGGGCGTCACGTGGTCGATGCGTGCTCAAAGTGGCGCCGACCGGCAGGCGCGCCCCGGCCACCAGTGATGGCCGGGGCGGGGCTGTTGGTGCGGGGCTAGTCGGCGAGGGCGCCCATGGGGTCCCAGGCGGGGAGGACGATGGGGTCGTCGGTCAGGCGGGCTTGGAGGTCGGCTGGGAGGGCTGAGCGGCGGACGGCGATCTCGAAGACGTGTTCGCCGTACCAGGAGTCGTTCATGGTCCAGAAGCCGCTGTCGGCCTTCTCGTCGCCCCAGCTGTTCTCGACGCGCCAGCGGCGGGGCTCGCCGTCCACCACGTCGACGCCGGTGAAGAGCATGGCGTGGGTCATCAGGGTTTCGTGGTGGAGGAGGCGCTCGGCCTTGTCCAGGGTGAAGCTGGTGTCGTAGACGGCGCCGTAGTCGTAGAGGTTGGCGTCCCAGATACCGAGGTCGCCGTTCATCTGCTTGCCGACGTCGCAGCCGAACCAGACCGGCTCGCCGCCGACGATGGCGTCCTGGGTGAGCTTCTTCATCAGGTCGATCTCGACGTTCAGGTAGACGACCGGCGGCGCGTCGATGACGTTACCGAGGTAGTCGACGGTGAAGGTCTTGCCGACCGGGCTGGACTCGCGCGGGTCGTGCACCAGGCAGACGTAGTCGTCGACCGGGACCTGCACGTACGCCGCGGCGAACTCGGCCGGGGTGGTCCAGCCGTCGCGGTGGAAGGCCTTGTCGCTGTCCTTCCACTGCCACAGGAACTTCTGCGGCGGGGTGCCGAGGTGGATGCAGAGCACGCGGTGGATGGTGGTGAGGATCTCGCGCTTGCGCTCGCGCTGGGCCTCGGCGCTGTCGAGGGCGCGCAGGTCGCGGGCGCCCTGGCGGAGCAGCTTGCGGAGCGTGTCGTTCAGCTGACCGGTCGACGACGAGCTCTCGGTCTCGGGCATCGCGGTCTTCGGCACCAGGCCGTGCTTGCGGACCAGCGCGACGAACATGTTCCACTGGCCGCCGTCACCGATCGGGTCGGACAGCAGGTGCGCCACCGTCCGGTCGTCGACCTCGCGGCCGGCGGTCTCGATGATCGCCTCGAGGAAGAAGTTCGAGCGCTCGAACTTGTCCCAGAAGAGCAGGTAGTTCTGCGAGAACTCGAAGTCCTTGACCCCGAGCTTCCCGGCCGCGCCGACCCGGAGCAGATTCAGCCCGGCGAACAGCCAGCACCGCCCGCTCTTCTTCTGGTTGGTGACCTTCCAGTCGTCCAGCAGGTTCGACACCGAATGGTCGATGGAGGTGACGACCTGCCGGTCGAGGGCGATGGCGTTCACCGGCGTCTGCGTGACGGCGTTCTGCATCACCCGGTACTGCGGGTTGGCTGCGAACTCCTTCTCGAAGAGCGCGAGTTGTTCGGCTGTGAGATTCCGCTCCATAAGGATCGACGGTATCTCAGCCACCAAGCGTCCACCGCCCCTGCCGGGGTGGCGAATCTGTGCCCTGTCCACAACCAGCCACCCGGTCCTCATCGCCGGTCTCAGGTGATGAGACCGCGCTGGTACGCACGGACCAGCCGGCGGGGGACGCGGAGCTGTTTTCCGTCCACGACGATCGGCACCAGGTCGACCGCGGTGGCCTTCCACTGGGCCCGTCGGTTGCGGGTGTTGGAGCGGGACATCTTGCGTTTCGGAACGGCCATGGGGCTATGCTAAATGAAAACGACATTCAATACCAAGGGAGCGACGAGTGATGGCGCGACGACCACCGGTCACCGGCAAGCGCAAGCCCAAGCAGAACCCGCTGGACCGTGACGGCATCACGTTCATCGACTACAAGGACACGGCCCTGCTGCGGAAGTTCATCTCCGACCGCGGCAAGATCCGCTCCCGTCGCGTGACCGGCCTGTCGGTGCAGCAGCAGAAGCAGGTCGCCCGGGCGATCAAGAACGCCCGGGAGATGGCCCTGCTGCCCTACACCTCCACCAACCGCTAAGCGCTCACCAGAAGACGGCGACGGCGGTGTTGACCACGGTCAGCCCGCCGATGGCGAAGAAGGTGCCCCGCGTCAGCGCCGGCTTCTTCCGGTAGGCGAACAGCAGCCCGGTGATCACCAGTACGACGATCAGCTTCACCCCGACCTTCGCGTTGTTCACGGTGAAGTCGTCGTCCTTGATCCCGGAGGCGAGCCCAACCAGCAGCACACCGGTCAGCAGTTGGGTCAGCGCGCCGTGCAGCATCGCGGCGTTGACGACCGGGGTCTTCGTCTTCAGCTGTGTGAAGAACCCGCCGAACAGCGCCGCGAAGCCGATCAGGTGCAGAAACGTCAACAGGTGATGCACAAAGTCCATCTGGTCACCCTAATCCGACCTGACGGCGACAGCAGCGCGGCGCTCCACCACACTGACCGAGATGGCGGCCAGCCCGCCCACCAGAGCGAAGGCGTAGAAGCCCCACGGGAACGCGAGTCCAGCCGACAGCAGTGCACCACCGAGGATCGGTCCGGCGATCGCACCGAGCCGGCCGACACCCGCCGTCCACCCCAGTGAGGTCGCCCGGTTCGCCGCCGGATACATCCGACCGACGTACGCGTAGACGAGCACCTGGGCAGCGAAGACAAAGACACCGGCCAGCAGGACAACGACGTACAGGATCACACTGGGGAGTCGGATGCTCAGCAGGGCCAGTGTGATCGTCGCACCGGCGAACCAGCCTATTGAGACTGGCCGCAGCGCGACCTTGTCGGCGATGCGCCCGGCCAGCAGCAGTCCGGCGATCGCACCGAGGTTCAGCACCAGCAGCAAGCTCAGGGCGGCGCCGAGCGGGTAGCCCGCCTCTCGCATGATCTGCGGCAGCCACGTGTTCAGGCCGTAGACCAGCAGCAGTCCCATGAACGACGTCACCCAGAACGCGAGCGTCGGACGCCGGAACTCCGGGCGCAGCAAGGACTTAACCGGCTCGATTCCCTGGCTGGCCGCCTCCCGGCTGAAGGACGGCGACTCCGGCAGGTACTTCAGCATCAGCGGCACCAGCACCAGTGCGGGGGCCGCACCGATCACGAACATCGCCCGCCAGCCCAGCGACGGGATCACCAGGATCCCGAGCAGCGCAGTGAGCACAGCACCGACGTGGTACCCGGTCATCACCAGTGTGGTCGGGCCTCCGTTGCGTCCCTTCGGCGAGTACTCCGTCACCAGAGTGATTGCTGTCGGCAAGCATCCGCCCAGACCGAGACCGGCCAGGAAGCGCAGTACGCCGAAGGTGCCCGCGCTCGTCGCGAACGCGCAGAGCAGGGTGAAGAACGAGAACCCGGTGACGGCAACCAGCAATGCGCGCCGGCGGCCGATCAGGTCGGTCACCGTCCCGATCGTCAGCGCACCCAGCATCATCCCGACCAGACCGGCGGTCGACACCGCGGCCGCGGTCGCCGGGCTGTAGCCCCACACCTTGTCACTGAGCAGTACCGGGGTGATCGTCCCCAGCACCACCAGATCGAAGCCGTCCAGCAGGACGGCACTCCAGCACAGCGGTCGCACCCAACCGCCGCGCGCCATCGGGATCGTGGACATCGGACCTCCGCTCCACCGGACGGGCGGATCCCGGCCAGGCTTGCGAAAAAGGTCCCGGTACGGCGCTCTGCGCGCCAGTGAACCTTCCGTCCAGTGGAAGGTCAGACCAGGCGGCGGTCCGTGGCCCAGCGGGTCAGCTCGTGGCGGTTGGAGAGCTGGAGCTTGCGCAGTACCGACGAGACGTGGGTCTCGACGGTCTTCACCGAGATGAAGAGCTCCCGCGCCACCTCCTTGTACGCGTACCCACGGGCGATCAGCCGCAGCACCTCGCGCTCACGCTGCGAGAGCCGATCCAGGTCCTCGTCCACCGAGGCGATGTCGATCGCCCCGGAGAACGCGTCCAGCACGAAGCCGGCCAGCCGCGGCGAGAACACCGCGTCCCCCTCAGCGACCCGGTTGATCGCGTCGACCAGCTCGGTGCCGCTGATGTTCTTGGTGACGTAACCGCGCGCACCGGCCCGGATCACGCCGATCACGTCCTCGGCGGCGTCCGACACCGACAGCGCCAGGAACTTCACCTCAGGGTGCCGCTGGTGCACCTGCTTCATCACCTCGGTCCCACCGCCACCGGGCAGGTGCACATCGAGCAGTACGACGTCCGGCTCGGCCGCGACGATCGCCTTCACCGCGGAGTCGACATCTGCGCCCTCCCCGACGATGTCGACCGACGCACCGATCTCACTGCGTACTCCGGCCCGGAACATGTCGTGGTCATCGATGACGACAACGCGCCTGCTGCTCATCTGTCCATCTCCAGTCGCACTTCGGTCCCAGTCTCCGGATCGGAGCGCACTGTCGCGCGTCCGCCGTGCCGTTCCATTCTGCCCATCACACTGTGCCGCAACCCGAGCCGGTCGTCAGGTACGCCGTCCACGTCGAAGCCGTTACCGCGATCCCGGACGAACATCTCCGCCCGGTCGCCGTCCACCTCGACGAACACGTCGATCTTGGCAGCACCGGAGTGCTTCGCCGCATTCACCATTGACTCACGAGCCGCCCGCACCATGGCGGACATGCCCTCGCTCAGCTCGCAGTCCCCGACTGTCACGACCTCGATCGGCACGCCATGGGAGTCCTCGACCTCCGCAGCGGCCCGCTTGGCGGCTCCCGCCAGCGTCTGGTCGGTCTTGTCGTCCTCGTCGTACAGCCAGGCCCGCAGCTCGCGCTCCTGGGAGCGGGCGAGCGTGGTCACCGCCCGTGGGTCGTTGGCCTGCTTCTGGATCAGGGCGAGGGTCTGCAGCACCGAGTCATGGAGGTGCGCAGCCATGTCGGCGCGCTCCTGGGACCGGATGCGCTCAGCACGCTCGGAGTTCAGGTCTCTGGTCAGCCGCTGGACCCACGGTCCGGCGATGACTCCGAGACCGACCACCGCGAGCAGCAGAGCGATCAGTACGTCGCCCACCTGCGACAGCTTGCCGTTCTGCACCAGGAAGACGGCAACCGCCGTACCGACCAGCATCAGGCCGACAGCGAGCCGGATGATCGACTTGGCACCGCCCTTGCCGACCAGTGCGCCCAGCACGGGGACACGCACGCCCTCGCGCCACTCGTCCTTCTGCCGCTCGTCGGCCTGCCGCCAGATCAGCGCCAGACCGGTCCCTGCGAACACCAGCGGCCAGAACATCTTCCCGGCGATACCGATGCCGGCTACCTGCAGCAGGAGCAGTACGCCGGCTCCGACGACCACCAGCGCGGTCACCTGGCCGCGGTTCTTCTCCCGCTTCCGGGCCTTCGCCTCGGTCACCGGAGGCGGCGGCTCGTCCGAACGCAGCCCGCTCCGAGTGTGCGCGGCCAGGCCGGGCGCCGCCGGGGCGACCGGCGTTCCGAGCGGCATCAGGAACCACAGCGCCGCGTAGATCAGCACCCCGAACCCGCCGAACACGGTGGCGGCGATGAGCACCAGCCGCACCAGAGTGTCCGAAATACCGAGGTGGTCAGCCACACCACCGGCCACACCGGCCACGACACGACCCTCGGTACGGCGATAGGCCCGGCGTACCGGTGGTAGGTCAGACGTCGGACGGCTCGGGCCGAACGCGGGTCCTGGCGGCGGTGGTGGAGTCGGCGCGCCCGGGCCGAGCGCCGCCGCCTGGCGCGCGGCGTAGGCGGCGTACGGGCCCTGGTACTGCCGGGGACCCTGTGGACCCCAGCCTTTGTACCGCCACTGCTCCGAGCCGTTGGGCTGCTCCTGGGCAGCCGACGACTCGGCTGGGGCCCCGGAGGTCCCACCCGTCGGCGCGGCGGAGGCTGGCTGACTCATCACCACGATCGTCACACGCCGACCGGGCCGACACCAGCAGGCTTGTCCCCGGCCGGCTCCTCAACAGCCGCCCCCGCCAGGTCAGGGTCCCCTCGGGGGAAACCCCGACCGCCCGGCGCACCCGGGGGAGGTCAGGGGAGATCCCCGATGTCTCCGGACCGCCCGAGGCGTCAGTATCGGTGTCATGGACCAGAACTCGAGCGGACCCGGAGGGTTCGACCGCAGCCGCCTGCAGAACGTGCAGAACTGGCAACGCAGCCGGTCGGACCGGATGCTGGCCGGCGTCTGCGGCGGGATCGGCCGCGCGCTGAACATCGACCCGGTGCTGATCCGGGTCGTGATGGCCGTGCTGATCATCACTGGTCCCGGTGTCATCTTCTACATCGCCGGCTGGCTACTGATGCCGGACGAGCGCACCGACCGCTCCCCCGCGCAGGGCCTGCTCGGCGACCGGGTCCGGCCGGACCACCCGTGGCTGGGCCCGATCGTGGTCGGCGTCGCCGTGTTCGCCGCCATCGCGATGATGTCGTCGTTCAACTTCGGTGAGTTCGTCCCCGGACCGCTGCTGGTGCTCGCGATCATCGGAGTGGTCGCCTACCACCGCAAGGGCGGGCGCCGCGGCCGTGGCAACGCACGCACCCAGTGGTCCGGTCCGAACGGCGACTGGACCCACGGACAGCCCGGCTGGACCCAAACCCAGAGCTCTACGCCCACTGCGGCCCCCGCTGCCGAGCAGCGCCCACAGGACCGCGTCAGCGAGCCGGTCCAGGCCGACTGGACCGAGGACGACCCACTCGGCCTGTACGTCGACGAGCCGCCGACCGTAGCACCTGCCAGGACCCGTACGGCGCAGCCACCGGTCAAGGGGCCCCGCGGCGTCAAGTCAGTCGTCGTACTGCTGACCGGTGCCGCCATCGGGATCGCGGCGCTGGCCAACGCGGCCACACCGACCATGCTGTTCATCGGAGTGGCAGTGCTCGGCGCAGGCATGCTGGTCGGCGGTTTCGTCGGCCGGACTGCCGCACTGCTCCCACTGGGTCTGCTGCTCGCGGCCGGCGCGATTGCGAGCAACCTGTTCCCGAGCATGCCGCGCAACTTCGCCGACGTGAACTACGTCGCGCCGGACGGCCAGGTGGTCACCACGGCCGGCACGGGGACGTCGTACACGTTCGACGCCGGTTCGGTGCACCTGGATCTGACCAAGGCCAAGTTCGGCCCGGGCGCCAAGATTGAGGTCCACGGCCGCGCCGGCGAGGTGGTGGTCAAGCTGCCGCGGGACGTCGACGTACAGGGCCAGCTGAACGCCGAGCTCGGCGAACTGGTCGGACTGAACGCGAAGCAGAGCGGTCATGATGCACAGTTGACGCTGAACGACCTCGGCGCCGACCAGAAGGCCGGACCGGAGTCGGTGGTGCTGGACCTGGACCTCAAACTGGGCGCGATCAGAGTGGAGCGGGGATGAACAAGCCGAAACCGGATGTGGCCGGCATCATCGCCGGGACCGTGCTGACCGGTGGCGCGACGATCTGGATGCTGAACGAGAACGGCGTCCTGCAGACCAAGGATCTGGGCCTCACCGGCGCCCTGCTGCTGCTTGCCGCGGGCATCATCGGGCTGGCCGCCTCGCACCGCGGCTGAACCGGGCCGGACCGGGCGGTGGGCTAGGCTATGGTCCGCTCAGCGGGGTTCCGGTGGGCCAGCTACCCGAGGGGTCCGGGTGCAACGGGTCCCGTGGTCACAGGAGTTTGTCGATGGTGCGCGGCACCGTGAAGTGGTTCAACGCCGACAAGGGCTACGGCTTCCTCGCCGTGGACGGGCAGGACGATGTCTTCGTCCACTGGAGCAAGATCGTCTCCGACGGCTACAAGACCCTCGAGGACGGCCAGCCCGTCGACTTCCAGATCATCGACGGCCCCAAGGGCCGCGAGGCTGAGGCTGTCACCCCCGTCTAGTACGGCCCAATGAGAAGAAACTGTCGAACCTGCGCGGCGTGACGGCAACCGGTAACCTGACCACCTCACAGTGGGAGGGATCCGAGACGTGACAGAGCCGGTACACGTGGTCCGGAGGCTCGAGAAGGCGCTGGCCGACGACGACTTCGCGTGGACGTTCGTCCTGGTCGGTGAGGACCAGACCGACAAGCTCGCCACACTGACCGGTGACCTGCGCGGTCCGGTCTCGGAGACCGGCGACGGCAAGGAGATCACCTCCGGCTTCGCCTACTGGGGAATCGGCCCGACGATCGCCTGGGCGAACGCGACCAACGACCCGTTCTACCTGGTGATGAAGGCCGGCACCGAGTCCTTCCAGCGGCACTGGCGCAAGGTCAAACCGCATGTGGACAAGGGCGGTTTCCACTTCGTCAGCCTCGGCATCGGCACCGGTGTGAAGGACCGGACGATCCTGGAGGACCTGCGCCGGCGGAACCCGGACATGTTCTACATCCCGGTCGACATGAGCTCGGAGATGCTCCGGCTCGGCGCCCAGGAGTCGGTCCGCAGCGGCCACTTCCCGATCACCCAGGTGCTGCCGGTCCAGATCGACTTCTCGATCCGCGACAACATGTCCGAGCTGGCCCAGATGCTCGGCCGGCTGATCGGTGACGAGCCGCTGCTCTACAGCCTGACCGGGAACACGCTGGCCAACTTCGACGACGACGAAGACCTGCTGCAGCTGATCACCGACGTACTGCGGCCGCAGGACCGGCTGCTGCTCGAGGTCGCCAGCACTACCCGGCTGGACGAGGAGGCTGCGTTCGCGGCCGCTGACGAGTACCACCAGACCAGGGCGTTCACCGAGTTCGTCACCAGCGCGCTGCGGTACAACACCGATCTGAAGGTCGACAACGAGCGGATCAAGTTCGTCGGCGAGATCGAGGACGAGGACGCGCTGCTGGTGAAGGTCCTCTGGCAGAACGACACCCGCGAGGTGATCCGGATGGGTCTGCCGGACCACACCGAGGTGGTGCTGCCGATCGGTGACACCATCCGCCTCTACACGACCCGGAAGTACTCGACCGCTCGGCTGAAGCGACTCACCACCGCCTGCAAGCTGACACCGGTGGAGGCGATGCAGTCCCAGTTCCGCTACCAGCGCCGCCCGAACCCGTTCGGTCTCGAGCTGCTCCTGCTCGCCCCCGCATCCTCCGGCGAGCGTGACCGCACCCTCGCCGACGACATCTGGGCCAGATGAGAGCTCGCTGGGCGAAGCACCGCCGTACCGTCGTCACGGCGCTCAGCTACGGCATGCTCGGGCTTGCCTTCACCTTGGGTGTCATCTGGTTCTTCTGGCCGGAGAACTCCCGCTGGGAGCCCGCGGTGAACTCGCTGACCCTGGTGGCCGGCCTCACCGGCATCTTCGTCGAACGCCTCACGGCCGAGGCAGAGCGCCGTACCGAAGTATTGCGGGCTGTCGGCGACGAGCTGCGGGAGAACACCCGCCTGCTGAACGACGAGCGCTTCTCGCCGCAGGCACCCTCCACCCGGCAGATCTACCCGCGCCTGGTGGTGTCCGCGGTCGACCTCGCGCTGGTCTCCGGAGCGCTCGGTCTGCACCGGGACGCCGAGCTGGTCGGCCAGCTGCACCGCTGGCGCGACACGGTGAACCTGTTCAACCGGCGGCTCGACCTGACCGAGATCAGCACCTTCTCCGAGACCGCGTCCGAGGCCGAGCTGGCCGCCTTCCACCGAGCCCTGCACCGCCCGGACAGCTTCTTCACCAGCACCTGCGAGCAGCTGAAGACTCTGCTCGCGCGGATGCCCACGCCCTAACGGGCACCCCCGAAACCTGGGTGAGGCTGCCACAAGCAGCAATTCATGCCGAGCGGTTGACTTAGTCATGCCATCGGCGCTTACTTTCGGACAGGACCGTAAATACGGCACCCCCGGAGGCTTCGTTGCGTTTCTTCCGCCTGTTCCTCGCCCTGTCCGTCGCCACTGCCCTCGTGATCAGCCCGGCAGTGCCCACCGTGGCGGTCGGCCCGCCACACGCCGTGGCCGTTTCCCTCGGCGTCCCACTGTCCGACGTCCTGCTGATCGGCGGTACCGTCGCGCCCGGTCCGGGCGGCAAGACCGCGATCTGGAACATCTCGTCCGGCGTACCGGCGTACCTGAACGCCCTCGACCCCGTGAACGGGACCAGCCTGCTCTCGACGCCACTGCCCGGCGCCGAGGGCAGCTACACCGTCGTCGCGACCCCGACCGGCACGATCTACGTCGGCAGCTACAACAACGGCCACCTGTACCGCCTGCGCCCCGGCGCCACCGCGGTCGAGGACCTCGGCCGACCGCTGGCCAGCGAGTCCTTCATCTGGGCGCTGACCACCGACGAACAGGGCACTGTGTACGGCGGCACCTATCCAGGCGGCCGCGTGTTCTCGTTCAACGACAGCACCGGCGCGATCCGCGACTACGGCAAGGTCATCGCGAGCCAGCCGTACGTCAAGAGCATCGGCTACGCGAACGGCAAGCTCTACACCGGTTCGCTGCCCGACGCGCACGTGATGGAGATCGACGTCGCCACCGGCGCCGCCACCGAGCTCCCCCCGCCGCCGAACCTCGGCGACCCGAAGCTCAAGTCCGTCTACGACCTCAGCGTCCGCGGCGGCCGCGTCTACATCCGGGTCGGCGGCGCGTTCCCGATGCCGATGTACGTCTGGGACATCGCGTCCCGCACCTGGGTCGACGAGATCCCGCTGGCCCACGGCCTGGACATCTCACCGCTCGACGCCAACGGCCAGCTCTACTTCATCCAGGCCGGCGAGCTGCGGAAGTACGACCCCGCGACCAAGACTTTGACCGGCACCGGACTGAAGTTCACCGGCCGGATCCAGAACGCGCGCGCGATCGGGTACGCCGACCTCGGTCTGCCCGACTATCCGGGCACGAGCGTGGTCGGCACGCTGTGGCGCGGCGAGGAGTTCCGCTACAACCCGCAGACCGGGAAGTCGGAGATCTTCCTGACCAACGTCCGGCGTGAACCGATCGACATCCTCGGTCTGTCCGGCGGCGCCCGCAACGTCTACACCGGCGGCTATCTGAACGGTGGATTCTCGGTCACCGACCCGAAGACCGGCGCCACCAAGTTCAACCGCTTCTCGCAGACCGAGCAGACCATGGAGGCGTCCGACGGCAAGGTCTGGATCGGCACCTATCCGGAGGCCCGGCTCTACTCCTACGACCCACGTCTGCCGTGGAACAGTCTCGAGTACTCACCCGGCCCACCCGGTACGCCGGCGAACCCGCAGCTCGCCGTCAACCTGAAACCCGAGTTCCAGAATCGCGCCCGCGCGCTGGTCGAGGTGAACGGCAAGATCGCGGTCGGCACGGTCCCGGAGGGCGACCGCCTGGGCGGCGCGCTGGCCTTCTACGATCCACAGTCCGGTAGCACCACGACGTACCGGAACGTCGTCCAGGACGAGAGCGTGTTCGGTCTGACCGCTCGTCGAGGAATCGTGTACGGCGGTACGTCGATCACCGGCGGACTGGGCACGACCAAGCCCACCCGGGAGTCCGGAACCGTCTTCGCCTGGGATGTCGAGGGGAAGCGGAAGCTCTGGGAAACGGTGCCGGTGGTGAAGGCGCCGACGGTGTCCTCGGTGACGTTCGGGCCGGACGGGACGCTGTGGGGTGTGGCGGGCAGAACGGTGTTCGCGATGGACCCCCGATATGGGACAGTGCTGAGGTCCTTCGTGCTCGGGACGACCTCTCAGACCGGAGACATCGTCGCGACCAGGGACGGGGTGTACGTCAGCATCGACTGGAACAAGATCTACCGGATCGCACCCGGCGACCGGGCGACGCCGAAGCTGTATCTCGAGCATCCGCACCGACGGCTCGCCGTCCAGGGCGGCCAGCGGCTGGTCTTCAGCAACGGGCCCGAACTGTTCCGAGTCGATATCAAACGTTGACAGCAGAAATTCCTTCCCACTACTTTCGGTCCTGACCGTTATTCGGTGAACAACTTTCCGGCCTGTGCCGGCATCCAGGGGGTTGTGATGAAATCCACCGTCCGCCGTATCGCGGCGCCACTCACCGCACTTGTCCTCACCGCCGCCCTCAGTTCGTGCGGCGGAAACTCCGGATCCTCCGACGAGAAGAAGACCGTCACCCTCTGGATGTACCCGGTGATCGCCGACCAGGCCGCCAGTGACGCTTACTGGAAGAAGGTCGAGACCGACTTCGAGGCCGCCAACTCCACGATCGATCTGAAGGTCGAGCTGCAGCCGTGGGACAAGCGCGACGAGAAACTCGCCACCGCGTTCGCCGGCAAGAAGGGCCCGGACACGGTCCTGCTGATCCCGGACCAGATCCCGCAGTACGTCCAGAACGGCTCGCTCGAGCCGGTCGGTGACGTGGTCGAGGCCGACAAGTCCAAGTTCCTGCCGAACGCGATCCCCGGCCTGACCGTCGAGGACAAGGTGTACGGCGTACCGATCTACCACACCGTGACCACGACGATCTACAACAAGACCGTGCTGACGAAGGCCGGGATCAGCAAGCCGCCGGCCACCTGGGACGAGATCAAGGCGGCCGCCCCGAAGCTGAAGGCGGCCGGGTTCAGCACGCTCGACTACTCGGCGGTCTCCGAGGCCACGCTGAACCTCAACTTCTACCCGCTGCTCTGGCAGGCCGGCGGCAAGGTCTTCGCCGACGACGGCAAGTCCGTCACCTTCAACCAGGCCCCGGGTCTGGAGGCGCTGACCTTCCTGAAGACGCTGTGGGACCAGGGCGCGATCCCGAAGACCGCACTGACCAACGGCAACGCGATCGAGAACCAGCCGATCGGCAAGGGCACGGTCGCGATGGCGTTCACCGCCACGCCGGCCAACGCGGCCACGGCCGCCAAGGGCTGGGGTGACGCGAACATCGAGGTCGGCGCACCGCTGACCGGCGCGAAGCAGGTCGGCTACGGCATCCCCGGTGGCCTGTCCCTGAACGCGGCCTCGGAGAACCTCGCCGAGACGAAGAAGTTCCTGTCGTTCATGATCCAGCCGCCCCAGCTCGAGGCGCTGAGCAAGGCGACCGGCTACTTCACGCCGCGGACCGACGCCAAGGCCGAGGTCACCGACCCGCTGACGCTGAAGTTCGGGCCCGCCCTCCAGTACGCCTTCCCCGGTGAGCCCAACCCGGTCGCCCGCCAGGTGATGGCACTGCTGAACGTCGAGATCCAGGCCGTGCTGACCGGCAAGAAGACGCCGCAGCAGGCGCTCGACGACGCGGCCAAGCAGGCCAACGCCCTGATCCGATGACCCAGGTCGGCGTCGACCCGAGTTCCCCCGTCCGCCGCCCGCGACCCGTACCAGTCAGGGGGCGGTACGGTCCGCGGCGGCGGGCGTGGGTGGGCCTGGTGTTCGTGGCGCCGATGCTGGCGCTGTTCCTGGCCTTCCGCTTCCTGCCGGCGGTCGGCGCCGTCTGGCTGTCGCTGACCGACTACCGGCTCAGCGGCCGCTGGGAATTCATTGCCTTCGACAACTACACCCGCCTGCTGCAGGACGAGCTGTTCCATCAGAGCCTGCTGGTCACGCTCACCTACACCCTGATCTTCGTCCCGCTGACCGTGCTGATCTCACTCGGTACGGCGTTGCTCCTGCAGCAGGTGGTCTGGCAGCGCGGGTTCTTCCGCGGCGTGTTCTTCCTGCCGTACGTGACCAGCATCGTGCTCGCCGCGGTCATCTGGAAGTGGATCTACGACGCCCAGGACGGACTGCTGAACGCCGTACTGGGGCTGGTCTCGATCGGCCCGATCGACTTTCTCGGCTCGGACAACTCCGTACTGGCGTCGATCGCGGTGACGTCGGCCTGGAAGGGTTTCGGCTACTCGATGCTGATCCTGCTCGCCGGGCTGCAGGCGGTCCCGAAGTCGTACCTGGAGGCCGCGATGATCGACGGCGCCTCCGCCTGGCAGCGGTTCCGGTACATCACCATCCCGCAGATCCGGCCGGTGCTGTTCTTCGTGCTGGTGATCGAGACGATCAGCGCGTTCCAGGTCTTCGACGCGATGTACGTGATGACGGGTGGCGGTCCGGTCCGGGCCAGCTACTCGCTCGTCTATCTCCTCTACGACAGCGGTTTCAAGTTCTTCGACTTCGGTTACGCGAGCGCGATCGGCATCATGCTGTTCTTCATCGTGCTGGTCATCTCGCTCGTCCAACGCCGCCTCGTCGGGAGGGATGACGACTGATGGTGAACCTCCTCGACCGCCCGTCGACCCGCCGTACGCCGTCCTCGTCTTCGTCTTTGAAGCCGTCGCGACCGGTGGCCCGGCTGACGTTGCCGACCCTGCTCGCACTGACCGCGATCGTCACCGTGCTGCCGTTCGTCGCGATGGTGCTGGTCGCCTTCGCACCCCCGAGCGGCCAGACGTTCCCCGACGCGTTCTACCCGACCCGCTGGACCTTCGAGAACTTCACCCGGGTGCTGTCCAGCTCGGACATCCCCCGATGGACCGTCAACTCACTGCTCTACTCGCTGGTCTCGGTCGTCTTCGTCCTGCTCTTCGCCGCCATGGCCGGCTACGCCTTCGCGAAGAAGCGTTTCCCCGGTCGCGAGCTGATGTTCTGGGCCTTCCTGGCCACGCTGATGGTCCCGTTCCAGGCGACCCTGATCCCGTCGTACATCCTGATCTCGCGCCTCGACTGGGTGGACAGCTACTGGGGCCTGATCGTCCCGACGCTGGCCAACTCCCAAGCCGTCTTCCTGCTCCGCCAGTTCATCAGCCAACTCCCCGACGAACTCTTCGAAGCCGCCGAGATCGACGGCGCCTCCGAATGGAAGATCTTCACGCTGATCGTGATGCCCCTGATCCGCCCGGCGCTGGCCACCCTCGGCATCTTCGTCTTCCTCTGGCACTGGAACGACTTCCTCTGGCCCTTGGTCATCGGCCAATCAGCCAACATGCAAACCCTGACCGTCGGTCTGGCCACCCTCCAGACCCAGTCCGTCCCCATCAACCAGATCATGGCCGGCGCCACCATCACCGTGATCCCCAGTCTCCTGGTCTTCGGCCTCCTCCAGCGCTACCTGACCGACAGCATCACCATGTCCGGTCTGAAGAGCTGACCCGTGCCGGACCGACCCGAGATCGTCTGCATCTGCGGCTCCACCCGCTTCGCCGACGAGATACACGCCGCGAACCGCGACCTGACCCTCGCCGGCGCCATCGTCCTCGCCCCAGCCCTCTTCC
>NZ_SMKA01000121.1 GCF_004348455.1 Kribbella albertanoniae | reverse complement strand
GTGGGAGGGCGGGCAGCGGCATCAGACGATCTCTCTTCCCTCTGGCTGGATGGGGCAGAGGGGTTTGGCTTCGCAGCGGGAGCAGCCGTCGTTGCGTTGGGCGGTGAATTCTTCGGTGCGGACCATGTGTTCGGCGTCTTCTACGGCTTCGTCGAGCCAGGTTTTGCCGTTGTCGTCCGGGTCGAGGGGGGCTTGGTGCTGGACTTTGGGGAAGCCGCTGTCGTCGTGGCGGAGCTGGACGAGCTCGGCGCCGCCGGCGACTGCTTCGGGGCCGGCGGCGGCGACCTGGCGGGAGGCGATGGCTCGTTGGTAGATGGCTAGCTGGACGTGGCGGGCCAGGGCTGGTTTGGTCGGGAGGTTGCGGCCGGTCTTGAGGTCGACGACGCGGATCGTGCCTTCGCCGTCCTTCTCGACGCGGTCCATCCGGCCCTTGACCCGTACGGCGGGTTGCTCCGCATCCGGCAGCAGCACGTCGAACTCGACCTCGGTGCCGACGAGTGTGCGCTCGGGGCGGCCCTGGTGCCAGGCGACGAAACGGCGGAGGGCCTGCTCGGCCTCGACGCGCTCGCGGTCGGAGATCCAGGCGGACTCGAAGTCCAGCTGGGTCCACACCTTGTCGAGCCAGCCGTTCAGCTCGTCGACCGATGGTGGCAGCGTGCCGGTGGCGACGGCGTCGGCGAGCGTGTGCAACACCTGTCCGAACCCGATCGCCGACGTACTGGGTGTTTCTCCCCCCGCGCGCCGAGTCAGGAACCAGCGCAGCGGGCAGTCCACGATCGTCGTCAGCGCACTCCCGGACAACGGCACCGGCAGCTCCGGGTCCGCGATCGGGCGCTCGGACTTCGTCCGCTCCCGGACGCCCCACCAGCGTCCCGGATCGGCGGTCGGCACCAGCGCCTGCTCCCGATCGTCGACGGCATCGGCCAGCTGCGCGAGTCGATCGGCGGCAACCCGCTTCAACGCAGGTGAGGACGCCGGATCCGCCAGCACACACCGCAGATCGGCGACCAGACCAGGCAGCGACAACGGCCGCCGCGGCCGCCCCGCCACCAGCTTCAGCGGAATATCCAACTCACCCAGGAACCGCGACGGCTGATCCCCGTCAGCCTCCGGCGCCTGGACGGCGGTCACGATCAACCGCTCCCGCGCCCGCGTGATCGCGACGTAGAACAGCCGCCGCTCCTCGGCCAGCAACGCACCAGCCGACAGCGGGTCGACCAGCCCGTCCCGGCCGAGCCGATCCGGCTGCAGCAGCGATCCACGCCGCCGCAGATCCGGCCACTGGGCCTCCTGCACACCGGCCACCACGACGAGCCGCCACTGCAGACCCTTCGACCGGTGCGCGGTCATCAACTGCACACCGGCCTCGCGATACGTCCCGTCGAACCGGTTGTCCCCCGCGATGTCCAGCGACTCGAGCTCACTCAGGAACGCCGAGACACCCTTGAACCCGATCTGCTCCTCGGCCCGCCCGGCCGCGTCGAACAACGCACACAACGAATCCAGATCCCGGTTCGCCGCCCGCGCCGTCTCTCCGCCGGAGTGCGCCTGGCCGCGCAGCCGCCGCAACCACGGCGACTCCGACCACAGCGACCACATCACCTCGTCCGGCGCCGCCCCGGCGTTCACGATATTCCTTGCCTTGAGCAACCTCTCCCCCAGCGCCGCGAACCGCGCCTCGGCCGGAGAGGCCTGCTCGTCCAGCAGCAACGGATTCAGCAACGCGTCCCGCAGCAGCTCGTCCGACGACTTGGGCAGCCGCTGCCCATCAGCCGCCTCGCGGTCACGCTTCCGCAGCACCCGCGCCAACCGCCGCAACTGACCCGCATCCATCGCCCCCAACGGCGACAGCGCCAGCGCCCGTACGACATCGACCGTCAGCGTGGCCGGATCCGCCACCGCCCGCAACGCCAGCAACATCGGCCGCACGGCGGGCTCGCGCGACAGGGGAAGCTCGTCACCCGCGACATCGACCGGGATCCCAGCCGCAGCAAGCGCCCTGCGCAACGGCGGGATCGACCGGCTCCCGGACCGGACCAGCACCGCCATCTCGTGCCACCCGACACCGTCCTGCACATGGGCGCGCCGCAGCAGATCGGCGATGTGCTCCAACTCGGCACCGCTGGTCGAGTACAGATTCGCCTCGACCTTCCCAGCACCGTAAACACACGACGAAGCATCGGGATTGCGGAACCGGTCGAACGTGTCGCGATCCAGCGCCCCCGGCACGCCGAGCCGGTTCACGACATTGCGCGACACCCGCTGCAGCGTCGTACCGAACCGGCGCGTGGTCGCGAGCGCGATCTGCGCCGCGGGCTCCCCCGACACGGAAGGGAACTCCTCGGTGAACCGCAACAGCCCGCGCACGTCAGCACCACGGAACGTATAGATCGACTGATCCGGGTCACCCACCACGACCAGGTCGCGCCCGTCACCGGCGATCGCCTGCAACAGCATCGTCTGACCGGGATCGGTGTCCTGATACTCATCCACGAAGACGGCCTTGAACTCCGCCCGCAACTTGTCCTGCACCGACGGCTGCTGCGCCAGGATCACCGCGCGATGGATGAGCTCGGAGTAGTCGAGCACCTGCTCGTGGTCGAGGATCTGCAGATACTCCTCGAAGAAGTCACCGACCGCGACCCACTCGGCCCGCTCGGCCGAGCGCCCGATCTCGGTCAGGTCCTCCGGGTCGAGCCCGAGCTGGCGCGCCTTGCCGATCACGGCCTGCACCTCGTCGGTGAAACCGCGCGTCTTCAGCGCCGGATGCAGACTGCGCGGCCAGTGCACCGCACCGACCTCACGACTCCCGGACAGCGCCTCGCTCAACCGCAACGACTGCTCCGGACCCGACGGCAACCGCAGCGGTACGTCGAACGCGTCGGCCGGCGTGAAGCGGCGCAGCAACGCATAGCAGAAGGAATGGAACGTCATCGACGGCATCACGCGGGTCGTCTTGCCAAGGCGGCCCGTGATCCGGTCCCGGAGCTCGGTCGCCGCCTTCCGCCCGAAGGTCAGCACGAGCACCTCGTCCGGACTCAGGCCACGATTCCGCACCCGGTCGACGACGGCCTCCACCAACGTGGTCGTCTTCCCGGTGCCCGGCCCGGCGAGCACCAGCAGCGGCCCACCCGGATGATCGACCACAGCCTGCTGGTCCGCATCGAGGACCGGCGCCTGGGCAGCACGTCCCTCGGCCCGAACGAGCCGATACCGGGAACCCTGTCTGCTGACCATCGCCCCATCCCACCAGACCCCACCGACAATCCCGTTCGGGCACCCCGGCCATCCCGTTGGTGCCCCGGAAAACGGACACCCCAACTTTTCGGGTTACGGTCGCATCATCCTTGTCGACAAGGGTGAATCGCCGTCACAGGCGACCACGTGCGCGGCCGGGCTGGTTACCCCAACAACTGGCCCGGCCGCCCGGCACCGGCGGCGCAAGGCTCGGGGCGGAGCCGACCGCCGCCGGTGTTCCACGAGGCCGGTCACTTGGCCCAATCCACCGAACAACGCAGATCCCGACCATCACACCGCAGCCACTGGGGTGGATGCCGAGGCCGGTGACCGCGACTCCACGTCGCCTGAGCTTCCGGGCTGTCGTTGCTGCCCGGAAACGAGGGGATCTCCCCTGAGGTTGCCGGTTCTCCCCTCAACTTTTGGGGGGAGAACCGGCAACTTGAAGGGAGATCCCCTCAAATTTCGGGGGCGGGGCGGGGCGGAGTCGCGCGCTGCCGGTGCTCTCAACAGGTCAGTCGTCGGGGTGCTCAGGATCCCAGCGCACGTCGCGCAGATTCACTCGCCCGTTGGTCACCCGCACACCGTCGGACCGGAGGTTGTGCAACTGCTCGTCGCCGACCTCATCGGCCGGTACGCCGGACGCCCGGATCACGCGCCACCACGGCACACCGCCGCCGTACTCGCGCATGATCGCTCCGACCTGCCGCGGCCCGCCCTGACCGACGTACTCGGCGATATCTCCGTACGTCGCGACGCTGCCGGGCGGGATCGACTCCACCGCCCGCAGCACCGCCTCGACGTATTCGTCCCTGTCCACAGACCCCAACTTAGGCCAGCGGAGCCAAGGCCTTGGCGAGCGGCTCCAGCACGGACGGCGGCGCGTCGAGCGGCAGGTTCATCACCGCGAGGTCGACACCTGCTTCGCCGTACGCCGATGCTGCGGCGACCGCGACGTCGAGTGGCTGGTCCGGGTCGATCCGGATGTTCACCGAACACGTGATCTCGTTGACGTCCCGACCGACGTCCGCGCAGTGCTGCACGAGGATGTCCTTGAGCGGCTTCCACTCCTCCGGACTCGCGACGATGACGTTCCAGTGCTGGGCCCACTTGGCCACTGCTCGCAGTGTGCGCTTCGGACCCTTGCCGCCGATGGTGATCGGCGGATGCGGGGTCTGCACGGCCTTCGGTTCGCAGTACGCGTCGGTGAGCTTGATGTACTTGCCGTCGAAGTTCGCCGACTTCTCGGTGAGCAGCGCGATGATCGCCTGCACGCCTTCGTCGAAGCGGTCGAACCGCTCCTTCAGCGGATACAGCTCGATGCCGTACGCCGCGGTCTCCATCTCGTTCCAGCCCGCGCCGACGCCGAGCTCCAGCCGGCCGCCCGAGATGATGTCGGTGGTCGCGGCCATGTTGGCGAGCACCGCAGGGTGCCGGTAGATCATGCCGGTCACCTGGCAGCCCAACCGGATCCGCGACGTCGCCTGGGCCAGTGCGGCCAGCGTCGTCCAGGCCTCCAGGTTCGGCCCGGCCATGTCGCCGCTGAGCGGATAGAAGTGGTCCCAGTGCCACGCGGATTCGAAGATCTCCAACTGGTCCGCGGCGACCCAGACATCACGCATCTGCTGCCACGTGGTGTGTTCCGGCCTGGTCTTGACGGCGAATCGCATTCCGGCCTCCAGTCAAACAAGCAAACGCTTCCCGAGCTGACATTACCCGGCGCGCCGGACAGCGGAGGCGGCATCGGCGAGCGCTCGCGACACTGAGTACAGGAACGGCAACGAAGAGGGGTCGGGGTGCTGGGGGAACTGCCACGGGAGCTCGCGGAGGACAACTTCTGGGTGAAGTTGCCACCGCCGCTGCTCAGCATGATCGTGTTCGGGCTTGCCTTCTGTTTCGCGGGGCTGCTCGGGGTCGCCGGGTCGGACGGGACCGCGGTGAGCGACGCGTTCGTGAAGGGTGTGCCGTGGACTGTCTGGCGAGCTGTGGCCGGAGCAGCGCTGGTTGTCTTCGCGCTGCTCACCGCACAGGCCGTCCGGATCCTGCAGCATCCCGACCGGTGGGGTTTCTATCCGCCACCGGTTCGACGACGCAGATACCTGGTCTGCGCTGCGATCAGTGCGGCGGCCGTGGCGGGCTACCGGATCCTCTTCCCGGGAGTCGTGCCGGACCTGCCGGTGCAGAGCCTGCAGACGCGGACCGGCGCCGTACTGCTCTGTGGGATGCTCGCGGCGATCCCGTGGCTGACGATCGTCTGGCTCGCGCATGCCGAATGCCGTGAGCTGTGGCAACGCGATGACGATCCACTGGGCGAACCACACGTGCACATCCGCCGGCTGGAGCGGCTGTGGCAGCTGCTGATCGTCTGCGTCGGCGCCTTCATGATCGGCGTGGCCGCCGCCGTCGCCGCGGCCGGTGCACTCCGCGGCGCCTTCGTCTCCGCACACCCGGATCGCGCCGACGAGTTCCCACCGTCGAACGTGCTCCTGTACGGCGGCATGTTCGCCCTCGGTCTCGCGGTGATCGGCATCCCGATGGCGGTCGCGTGGCGGAACCGCGCGCAGCAACTCGTGGAGCACATGTGTCCGCTACCGGCGAACGGACGGCCGAGCGAGGAGTGGCTGCAGGAACGGCACCGGATCGAGCACCTGCTCCATCTGGACATCTCGATCCTGCGCAACCCGCTGACCATCCTGAGCGTCTTCGCTCCTCTGGTCGTCAGCGCACTGGCAGCGTTCTTGCCGCAGCTGGCGGGTTAGTCGAGGCCTAGGCGCGCCCTGACTTCGGGGCGGCGCAAGGGGGGCACGGTCTGGGGTGGGACCCGGCGCTGGGGCATCTCGGCCAGGAGCTCCTCGGTGATCCGGGCGACCTCGGTCGCCGCGCGCTCGATCGGCTCCCGGGTGGTCGCACTGAGCGAACCGACGCCGGTCACCTTGCGTACGTATTGCAGCGCAGCCGCGTAGATCTCTTCGGAGGTCGCGGCGGGCTCCAGTCCCCGGAGCACAGTGATGTTTCGGCACATGCTCCGACAGTACGTGCCGCCGGGGACAATCAGGCAGAGATCCTACGGGGTATTGACTTCCCTAATGGTCTTCGGGTTTCCTCAACCCATGAGCAACACTGGACTGGATCGCAGGACCCGGCGCCGGCAGGAAACCATCGAGGAGATCCTGACGGCCGCCATCGAGCTGATGGAGGCCGACGGGGTCGCCTCCCTCAGTCTGTCCGCGGTGGCGCGGCAACTGGGGATGCAACCGCCGTCGATCTACCAGTATTTCCCGTCCAAGATGGCAATCTACGACGCGCTCTTCCAGCGCGGGGCGGAGTACTTCCGCAACGCCCGCCTGGCGGCCAACGCGGCGGCCGACACGGAGGACATCCGCGAGCTCGACGTGATCGGGGTGACAGCGTTCAGCCGTTGGTGCATGGAGAACCCGGTCTACTCGCAGTTGCTGTTCTGGCGGACCGTCCCCGGCTTCGCGCCGAGTCCGGAGGCGTTCGCTCCGGCCCAAGCAGCACTGGAAGACCTCCGGCAGCACCTGCAGACAGGGGTCGACCAGGGACACCTAAGGCCCGAGGCCGCGACTGAAGAGGGTCTGGCCCTCTACACGTCGATCACGGCTGGTCTGGTCTCGCAGCAGCTGGCCAACGAGCCGGATGCCTCCTTCGAGGACGGCCGTTTCGTCCGGCTGCTGCCCACCGTGCTCGACATGTTCTACCAGTACTACGCACCACCCAGGGGGAACAAAACATGACCGCTGTACTCGCAACAGACATCGGCCGCGCAGATCGCAGCCGGTGTGCTCAACACCGCGACGCCGAACTCAAGGCGTGGCACGACCTGCTGAAGTCGATCCACGGGACCGAGTGGCAGCGCCGTACCGTCTGCGACGAGTGGGATGTCGCCGACATCGCCGGCCACATGATCGGCCAGGCCGAGGACGTCATCAAGCCACTGTCGTTCCCACGCCGCATGCGCAAAGCGAAGAAGATCTACCCGACCACGCCGAAGTTCGACCGGCACATGATGCTGCAGGCCGACGAGCACCGCGGAACGCCGCCGGACGAGCTGCGCAGTACGTTCGACCAGCTCTGGGCCAAGGCGACCCGGAAGATCCTGAAGAACCCGGCACTCATCCGCCGGCTCAGCTTCCCGGTCGAGGAGTACCCCGGGTTCCGGCTGGACCTCGGCTACGTCCAGGACATCCTGCTCGCACGGGACCTCTGGATGCATCGCGACGACATCTGCCAGGCACTCGGCCGACCGTTCGACGCCGGCCCGTACGGCGAGGAGCTGATCGCGCAGGTGATGCGCGACGTGATCGACGGACCGTTCTGGGGCGATCGTCCGGCGGTCGACGTGGAGCTCACCGGCCAGGGAGGTGGGACCTACCGGCTGGGGAGGGGCGAGCCGGTCGGTCGCGCCGCCGTCGACGCCGTCGGCTACATGCGGACCTTGTCGGGCCGCGACGACAACCCAGTCGTCACTGGCGATCCGGCCGCGACCGAAGCAGTCGCCAGCTGCCGGATGCCGTTCTGAGTAGTGGGGGCCGGATCCGGCCCCCACCCCAGAATCAGTACGCCGGTTGGCTCGGGTCGATCTGGTCGACCCAGGCGACGACGCCGCCGCCCACGTGGACCGCGTCGGAGAAGCCCGCGCCCTTGACGATGGCCAGCACCTCCGCCGAGCGGACACCGGACTTGCAGTGGAAGACCAACTGCTTGTCCTGCGGCAGCTTCTCGAGGGCGACACCGGTCTGGAAGTCGGCCTTCGGGATCAGCACCGAGCCCGGGATCCGGTTGATCTCGTACTCGTTCGGCTCGCGGACGTCGATCAGCTGGAAGTCCTTCTCACCGTTGTCCTTGAGCTTGATCCACTCGCTGAGCTGCTTGACCGAGATGGTCGAACCGACGGCCGCGTCGGCCGCCTCCTCGGTGATCGCACCGCAGAAGCTCTCGTAGTCGATCAGCTCGGTGACCGTCGGGTTCTCGCCGCAGATCGCGCAGTTCGGGTCCTTGCGGACCTTCAGGGCGCGCCAGTTCAGGTCGAGCGCCTCGTAGATGTTCAGCCGGCCCAGCGACGGGTCGCCGATCCCCGTCAGCAGCTTGATCGCCTCGGTGACCTGGGCCGCACCGACGGACGCGCAGAGCACGCCCAGCACGCCACCCTCGGCGCAGGACGGAACCATGCCCGGGGGCGGCGGCTCCGGGTAGAGGCAGCGGTAGCACGGGCCGTGCTCGGCCCAGAACACGCTGACCTGGCCGTCGAAGCGGAAGATCGAGCCCCACACGTACGGCTTGCCGAGCAGCACCGCTGCGTCGTTCACCAGGTAGCGGGTGGCGAAGTTGTCGGTGCCGTCGACGATCAGGTCGTACTGCTCGAAGATCTCGAACACGTTGTCGTTGTCGAGGCGCACCTCGTGCAGTACGACGTTCGTGTTCGGATTCGTCTCGAGGATCGAGTCGCGGGCCGACTGGGCCTTGGACTTCCCGACGTCGGACTGGCCGTGGATGATCTGGCGCTGCAGGTTCGACTCGTCGACGGTGTCGAACTCGACGATGCCGAGCGTGCCGACCCCGGCCGCGGCCAGGTAGAGCAGCGCCGGGCTGCCCAGGCCGCCGGCCCCGATGACCAGGACCTTGGCGTTCTTCAGCCGCTTCTGGCCGGCCATCCCGACCTCGGGAATGATCAGGTGCCGCGAGTACCGGCGGACCTCGTCGATGGTCAGCTCGGCGGCCGGTTCGACCAGCGGTGGCAGTGACACGTGTCGGCTCCTCGGTGAAGGGTTCGAGTCCAGGCTCCGGGTTCAACCATCGGCCTGCTCTCCATGTTCCCGCACAATTCCAGGCACCCCAGCCGTGGTCCGCATCGCGGGACCGATGTCTCAGTCCCCAGACAGCACCGGGCCGGGCGCCCCCAGGACGCCCGGCACGGTGAGCAGCAACTGTCAGTCGTTGTCGGTGATGGTCGCGGTCAGCGTCACCGGGAGCTTGATCTCACCGCCGTCGGCCTCACTGATGACCGCCGAGAAGGTCTCGGCCGGCTCCTTCACCTTGTCGTCGACGATCTTGACCGTCGCCACACCGGTGGTCTGCCCGGGCTCGACGTAGCCCTCGACGGTCCGCGAACCGGGATCCCACTCGTCGTACTCGCTCAGGTAGTCCTGCTTGAGCACCGCGGTGCCGTCCTTCAGGACTCCACGGATGCCGACGTACCTGTCACTCGGCGCCGAGAGCTTGAGCGGGAAGCGCGCGTCGCCGGCCTGCTCCGTCGTGGTCAGGTTTCCGAGCGTGAGGGTCGGCGTCGGGTCGTCGTCGATGACCTCGCCGTGCCCGAACGACTTGTCGAGCAGTGCGTCCTGCGGCACCGACAGCACCAGATTGAACTTGAGGTCGTAGCTGTCGCGGGTGTTCGACTTCACCGGCAGGCTGATCTTCTGCTTGACCTGACCCGGCTTGAAGACCACCGTGCGCACCACGTCACCCACCGTGGCGCCGAGGTCGCCGGAGGTCTCGGCGTACACCTTGACCGGCCGGGTGCTGACGCGGTTGAGCCGCACGTAGAAGTCGACGGTCTGGGTGCCCTTGTCGCCTTCCTTGACCTTGACGTCCGAGGCGGACACCTTGACCAGCTTCACCGCAGGTGCCGAGACACCGACACCGGGCGAGGAGAAGGCCAGGTCGCTCAGGTACACCGTGCCCTTGGCGACCTTGTCGGTCCGCAACTCGACCGCACGCACGTCCTTCAGGTCGATGCCCTTCAGCGAGGACAGCGGGATCCGGACCGTCCGCAGCAGGTTCTTCGGCAGACCGTTCTCCTTCAGGCCAGGGAGGCGCGTGAGAGCGTCACTGACCTTCGACACCGGCACCGAGACCGCACGGCCCTTGCCGTCGACCACTCGGACACTCAGGTCGGTCTTCGGAGCGCCAGCCGGGTCCGGAGCCGCCCGGAACGACAGTGCGGCGAACTTCCGTACGTCGCGCTGTGCGGCCGGCAGGTTCAGCCGCAGTACGCCGGTCTTGTCGCGCCATGACAACCGCGTGGCCGCCATGGTCGGCGTACGGGCTGCAAACCAGGCAGAGTCCCAGTGCGGTGAGTCACCGGAGCCATCGGTCGACACACACGGCGGCGTCGCTGCCCGCGTCGGCTGCAGCTTCACACCGGAGCACGTGGCGGCCGACGCTTTGCCGGTCAGCGCACCCTTCGGCAGTGCCTGGTCGAAACGGTTCACGTCCCGACGGGTCGCCAACGGCGCCTGCGAGACCACCCGTACGACGGCTCGCCCGGCCGACGCCGCACGGGCGTCAGAACCGTCGAACAGCGGCAGGAACTGCTTCTCGTTGCCCAGGTGCAGCCGGAAGAAGCCGGACAGGTACGCCGTACCGACGGCCTGCTGCTCCTTCGCCTTCAGCCGCCCGGCGTACTTGGCGCCACACGGCGAGTCCTTCTCATCGCCACCCCAGTCATCACCGGACGGCGCCTCGGACTGACCGGGGGTCCACTCGGTGTTGAAGAAGTTGTGGTTCGCCCCGAGCACTGTGACCGTCGACCGCGTGGCCGCGTCACCAGTGACCGAGTAGCGGGTGTCGTCGTAGAACTTCTGACCCTGCAGGTCGGAGACGTCACCGTCACAGGTCGGCAGGATGACGCTCATAGCAACACCCGGCACGGTCGAGCGGGCGAAGTCCACCGGCGCCAGCGGGAGCACCGCACGGATGCCGAACTCGCCGCCACGGTCGGAGTTCACGACTGCTGCCCGGGCGACACCCTCACCGCCGCGCGAGTGGCCCATCAGACCGACGTTCTGCAGGTCGATCTTGCCGACGTACTTCGTTCCGAACGGCTCGCCGCCGGTGGTCGACCACTTCTTCCACAGCTTCAGGTGGTCGAGGATCAGCTCGGCCCGCGCCTGCGCACCGGCGTCGTATGCATCGCCGTCGTACGCGTTGACCGCGTTCGAACTGATCGACACCACCTGGTAGCCGCTGCTGGCCAGCGCGTGCGCAGCACCGTCGTACCCGCGGTAGCTCGGCACCGGCTTTTCGCCCTTCGCGCACGGCCAGGGCTTGTCCTGGGGCTCGCTCGCGTCGCCGTAGCAGTACGAGTGCCGGCCGTGCAGGAACAGCACGAACGGCCGCTTGCCGGTCGCGCCGACCGGTGTGTAGACCTTGCCGACGACCTCGGACTTCTGCCCCAGGCCGGGCAGGAAGACCGCCTCGTCGCCGAGGTTGTACTCCGACGTCTCGACCTTGAACTTGCCCGGCTTGGCCGGGTCGTCCTTGAGCAGCGCCCCCAGCCGCGGCTTCAGCCAGTAGGCGTCGTTCGGCCCGGCCGCAGCTTTACCGCGGGCCTGCGCCTTTTTGCCGTCGTTGCCGACGTCACCGGACCACACCAGCTGGACGTCCTTGGCCTTCAGGACGCCCGGGTCGGTGGTGACGAGCGTGAGCGTGCGCTGATCGGGTGACTGCCTGGCCACCCCGATCGGCTCTCCGTCCACCGCCAGCAGCGGCAGCGCCGAACGCATCGGCGCCGGCGCTCCCAGCCGGAGGGTGAGCTGGTAGCCGTCGGCTACCGGGCGGACGTCCCAATTGTTGCCTTGAGCAATGGTTGGTGCCGGCGGCGGCGCGGCGGACGCGGACGGCGCCGTGATCAACCCCACCCCTAATAGTGCGACCATCCCCAGCGACAGGTGCCTCAATCTGCCGATCTCTCGCACAGTTGTCCTCTCGATTTCGACGAAACAGACCACAAAGAACGACTTCGTGGGCGAGAGGAAAGTTGACCTGACCAGCCGCTCGATCTCGTCTCAGTCCTGCGACAGCTTCGACTCAGTCGTCGTCGAGGATCAGCCCGTGCCCGAAGTTCCTGGTCAGCACTGCCTCGCGCGGCGCCGACAGCGCCAGATAGAACTTGACGTCGTCGCTGTCGCGGGTGTTCGCCCGCACCGGCACCCGCACGGTCTGGCGGACCTGTCCGGGTTTGAAGACGACCGCCTGCGCCACGTCACCCACCGGCATCACATCCGCGTACGGAAGGCTGGTCTCGGCGTACACGACGACCGGGCGGGTGGTCGGCCTCGACAGCCGCACCACGAAGCTCGCGTACGTCGTCCCCTGGTCGCCTTCCTTCACGGTGACGTCCGCCACCGCCACCTTCGGAGCTGTGACTGCGGAGACTCCCAGGCCAGGTGCAGAGAAGGACAGGTCACTCAGGTACGCCGAACCTTTCGCGACCCGATCGGTCCGCAGTTCGATCGTCCGGACGTCCCGCAGGTTGACGCCGCCGAGCGATGACAGTGGGATCCGCACGGTCCGCAGCAGGTTCTTCGGCAGTCCCACGGACTCATCCCCCGGCAGCCGCGTGAGGGCATCACTGACTGCGGAGACCGGTACGGCGGCCGCTCGGCCCCGACCGTCGACGACACGGACGGTCAGGTCGGTTTTCGGCGTACTGGTGGGGTCTGGCGCGGCCCGGAACGACAGTGCGGCGTACTTGCGGACGTCACGGTGCACAGTCGGCAGGTTGAGCCGCAGTACACCGCTCTTGTCGGTCCAGGACAGCTTGGTGACCGCCAGAGTCGGGGCGTGCTGTGCGTAGTAGGCCGCGTCCCAGTGCGGCGCGCTGCCGGGTGAGTCGGTGACCAGGCAGGCTTCACCGATGCAAACCACCGCAGTGGCCTTTCCGGTGACCGCATCCTTCGGCAGTGTCTTGTCGAAGGCGGTCACGTCCCGCCGCGAGGCCAGCGGCGCCTGTGCGACCACTCGCACCACAGCCTTGCCAGCAGACGCAGCACGGGCATCAGACCCGTCGAACAGCGGCAGGAACTGCTTCTCGCCACCCAGCTGCAGCCGGAAGAACCCAGCCAGGTACGCCGTACCGACCGCCTGCTGTTCCTTCGCCTTCAACCGCCCGGCGTACTCGGCGTCACACGGCGCCCCGTTGCCCTCGCCACCCCAGTCGTCCATGGACGGCGCGACTGACTGCCCGGGTGTCCATTCGGTGTTGAAGAAGTTGTGGTTCGCCCCCAGCACGGTGACCGTGGAGCGGGCAGCCCCGTCACCGGTGATGGAGTTCCGGGTGTCGTCGTAGTACTTCTGCCCCTGCAGATCAGACACGTCACCGTCGCAGTACGGGAGCAGAACGCTCATGGCTACGCCCGGCACGGCAGAGCGGGCGAAGTCGACCGGGGCGAGCGGCAGTACGGCGCGGACGCCGTACTGGCTGCCGCGGTCTGCGTTCACCGCTGCTGCGCGTACGACGCCTTCGCCACCACGTGAGTGACCCATCAGACCGACGTTCTGCAGGTCGAATTTGCCGATGTACTTCGTTCCGAATGGACCGCCGCCGACGGTCGACCACTTCTTCCACAAGGCCAGGTGGTCGAGCACCAGCTCGGCCCGGGCCTGCGCACCGCTGTCGTACGCGTCATTGTCGTACGCGTTGATCGCGTTGGAGCTGATCGAGACGACCTGGTAGCCGTTGCTCGCGAGTGCCTTCGCAGGGCCGTCGTAGCCGCGGTAGCTGGGGACCGGCTTGGTGCCCTTCGGACAGGGCCAGGGCTTGTCGCTGGGGGCCGACTCGTCGCCGTAGCAGGCTTCGTGGCGACCGTGCAGGAAGACCACCAGCGGACGCTGACCCGCAGCTCCGACCGGCGCGTAGACCTTGCCGACCACCTCGGACTTCTGACCGAGACCCGGCAGCAGGACCGCTTGGTCTCCCAGGTTGTACTCCGCCGTCTCGACCTTGTACCGGCCGAGCTTGCCCGGGTCGTCCTTGAGCAGCGGACCCTTCCGCGCGTTCAGCCAGTAGGCGTCCGTCGGTCCACCGGTCAGCGAGCGGACACCCTGGCCGGCGTCCCCCGGCCACACCAGCTGGACGTCACGCGCCTCCGCAGCGGCCTTGTCGGAGGTGATGAGGGTCAGCGTCCGACGGTCGGCCGACTGCTGGGCCACACCGATGGGTTTCCCGTTCACGGCGAGCAGCGGACGGGCCGCACGCATCGCCACTGGTTCGTCCAGCCGCAGTGTGACCCGGTAACCCGTCGGCACCTGCTGCACGTCCCAGCTGTTCGCAGCAGGCGGTGCAGCGGACGCCACGACCGGCCCGATCGCCAGTACTGCGGCCATGCCCAGGGTGAATGTGCCCAGAACGCGCACGGTCTTCCTCTCGTCGACGGACCAGCTCTCCATGAGATAGCCCGTGTGAGTGGAAGGTGGACGGATCTAGCGCATTCGGTCCGATCTCAACCCTGCTGCAGTTTCAGCACACTCAGCGAACCAAGTCGCGGAACGCGGCCGCCACCTGCTCCGGGTGCTCCATCTGAGCGACGTGACCGGACTTCGGCAGGTACAGCAACCGTGCGTCCGGGAAGGTCTGCTGCGCCTTGGTGCGGATGCGCGCATCGACCAGCCGGTCGCGGCCGCCGTACACAAGCAGGACCGGGCACTCAACGCTGGCGGCGTCTGCCCAGAGCGACCGGCGTGGTGGCGCCAGTGACGAGCGCAGGATGCTCTTGGCTGCGTCGGTGGTCGCCTGCATGTTCCACGGGTCGGTGTCGCGCCGGTGCAGCTCGGCCTCGTAGTTGGCGCGCACCTCGGGCGGCAGCGCCCGCGGGTCGCCGAAGACCATCGCCAGCGACGCCTGGAACCGCCGGTCGAACGGCAATCGCTGTGCGCGCTCCAGAACCACCGGTCCGAGCCGTGGCGTCGCCAGTGCGGCGAACCACAGCGCACTGGCCGACACTCGCGGGTGAGGTAGTGCTGGAGACACCAGCGTGAGTGACGCCACCAGATCCGGCCGCTGAGCCGCCAGAGCCACCGCGGCGGCCCCACCCATCGAGTTGCCGAAGACATGCGCCGGCTGGTCGAACTCACTCTCCAACAGCGTCACCAGTACGTCGGCCTGTTCGGAGATCCCGGTCGGACCGGACAACGGCGTCCGCCCGAAGCCGGGCAGGTCCGGAGCGATCCCCCGCACGGTGTCGTTGAGCAGCAGTCCGAGCGCGGTCCAGTTCAACGACGAGCCGCCCAGGCCGTGCACGTAGAGCGCAGGCGGCAGCTCCGCCGCCGCGTCCGGCACGTCTCTGACCAGCAGGTCCACGCCTGCGACCGGCACCTGGCGGGCCGGCCATTCCTGTGTCGCCAGCGGCACATCGGTGCCGGTTACCACCCCGTAACTCTCCACGAAACCCATGGTAGGACCCCCTCGGCCGGAACACTGGCGACTCATGAAGCGCAGAGTCCCCAAACCGCTACTGATCGTGCTGCTCGTGGTCCTCCTCGCCTATCCGGCGTTCCAGCTGTTCCTGCTCGGCTACACCGGCGTCCGGATGCTCATCGCGAGCCAGGAGAGGCATGAGGTGGTCTACAAGGTCACCGGTACGGCGGAGCAACCGGATGTGAGCTATGTCCGTGACGGCCAACGGGACTCGGTGGACGTGAAGTACGCCGCGCTTCCGTGGCAGAGCCAGACGCTCAAGACGAAGGGCAGCACTCAGTTGCTGTCCGTCAGCGCCCTCCAGCAACTCGACGACCGGGGCTCGGTCCGATGCGAGATCTGGATGGACGGAAAGCTGGTCGAGAGCAAGGACTCCGCGATCAAGGGCCTCAGCGTGCACTGCATGTACACGCCGTAGGTGGAGACTGGTACGCATGGCAGCGTCGCAGCAGGTGACGACCGAGGTCGACGGGCAGACTTTGAAGCTCACGAACCTCGGCAAGGTCCTGTATCCGCAGACCGGCTTCACCAAGGCCGAGGTGATCGACTACTACCACCAGGTCGCCGAGTTGCTGCTGCCACACCTGTCCGACCGGCCACTCACCCGGAAGCGGTGGCCGGACGGCACGGACGCGTCGTACTTCTTCGAAAAGAACGCACCGCGCGGTACGCCGGCCTGGGTGCGGACCGAGACGCTGCCCACCCCTGGTAGCTCGACCGGCCGGGACGAGGCGGACTTCGTGGTCGCGGACGACGTCCAGACCGTGGTGTGGCTCGCGAACCTCGCAGCGCTCGAACTGCACGTGCCGCAGTGGCGGATCGGCCTGTCGGAGCACGGCAGCGACCCGCAGGCCGACCTGATCGTCTTCGACCTCGACCCGGGTCCGGGCGCGACCATAGTGGAGTGCTGCGACGTAGCGCTCGCCTTGCGCGAACTGCTCGGTCACTACGGGCTGGAGGGCTGGCCGAAGACGTCCGGCAACAAGGGCATGCACCTGTACGTGCCGATCGAGCCTGCGTCCTCCAAAAAGACCAGTGCGTTCGCCAAACAGCTCGCTGAGCAGCTGGCCGAGGCCCTGCCCGAGGACGTCACCGCGAACATGACCAAGGCGCTCCGGCCGAACAAGGTCTTCATCGACTGGAGCCAGAACGCCAGTGCGAAGACCACGCTGGCGCCGTACTCGCTGCGTGGTTCCGACGAGCCCCGGGTCTCCACACCGATCGACTGGGACGAGGTGGCCTCGACAACCACTCCGGAGGAGCTCAAGTTCCTCCCGCACGAGGTGCTGGCCCGGATCGAGGAGTACGGCGACGTCCTGGCCGAGCTGTACGACGACCCGCGGCCACTGCCGTCCTGAGCGGGCCCATCCGGTAGGGAAGCTACTGACCGGGAGGACCGGTGGGTAGGATTCGGCCTACGACCCGGCGGCGTTTCCTGCCACCGGTGCCGCACCACCGAAGGAGCCGACGTGTCGACGACACCGGAGACCGCACCGAAACGCGGCAGCCGCCTGCCCCGGCTGGCCCGCCGCGCGCAACTGCTCGAGGCGGCTCAGGAGGTCTTCGTCGCGAACGGGTACCACGCCGCCGCGATGGACGACATCGCCGACCGCGCGGGTGTGTCCAAGCCGGTCCTGTACCAGCACTTCCCCGGCAAGCTGGAGCTCTACCTGGCGCTGCTGGACACGTCCTGCGAGGCGATCGTCGCCGCGGTGCACGACGCGCTGAAGTCGACGGACGACAACAAGCTCCGGGTCGCTGCGACCATCCACGCGTTCTACGACTACGTGGCGAACGCGCAGGGTGCCTTCCGGCTGGTCTTCGAGTCCGACCTGACCAACGAGCCGGCGGTCCGGGAGCGCGTCGACCGCGTCACCCACGCCTGCGCCGAGGCGGTGTCCGAGGTGATCAGTGCGGACGCCGGTCTGAACCGTGAGCAGTCCATGGTGCTGGCCGTCAGCCTGGTCGGCATGGCCCAGGTCAGCGCGCGGTACTGGCTGGCCTCGGCCGACCAGGACTCGCTGCAGCAGGAGAACGCCGCCGACCTGGTCGCGTCGCTCGCGTGGCGCGGCATTCGCGGGTTCCCGCGCACCGACGGCTGACACCGGCCGCGTAACGACGGGCAGGCGCGGCCCCACGCCGTACCGGTGTGGGTTCTGCTTTGGGCGGACGGGTGAGAGACCGGGGCCGGCAGCGGATAGGCTCGAACTGTCACCGGCGAGAGCCGCCGGTCGGAGCGTGCCCGGAGGGTTTCGTGGAGGTCAAGATCGGCGTGCAACACGTCAATCGTGAGTTGGTGCTCGAGAGTGAGCAGAGCCCGGACGAGGTACAGGAGCAGGTGTCGAACGCGCTCAGCGGGAAGAGCAACCTGCTGGAGCTGACCGACGACAAGGGCCGCCGGATCCTGGTCCCGGCCGACCGGCTGGCATACGTCGAGATCGGTGAGGTCTCGATCCGGAAGGTCGGCTTCGGCGCGATCTGATCCCGTTCTGGACACGGACGCGCGTGTCCGGGTTCCGGAATCCGGTTCGGTGGGCACCATGTGCGGTGAGACCTGCGTCGTAGTGGTCTGGTAGCTACGGGGCGCCGCCCAGGCGCAGGTCCGACACCTTCACAAGGAGGAACCGTGGGTTACTGGATCTGGATGATCATCGTCAGCCTGCTCGCCGGCGTCATCTTCGGGCCGCTCGCGCGGCTCGTACTTCCCGGCAAACAGAACATCAGTCTCGGCTGGACCATCCTCGGCGGCGGTATCGGCGCCTTCATCGGTGGTCTGATCGCCTACTTCCTCGACATCAAGGACACCGACGGCCCGGACTGGATCCAGTACCTGATCCAGATCATCTGCGCCGCGGTGGTCATCGCGATCATCGCCGCCCGCAAACCGCGGGCGACCTGACCGCAACCGCATCACCCGACGGCCGCCACCCCACCCGGGGCAGGCGGCCGTTGTGATGCCAGCTGCTCGTAGAGGGCCAGCAGCTTCTCGGCGTGCTCACGCGGAGCCGGCCGGTACCGCGGCGCCCACGGGCGCTGGGTGTCCGGCGTACGGAGGACCTGTGAGACGACAGCAGCCAGCGGCGCCGGCTCGGCCGGAGCGAACGTCCGGGTGCGCTCGTGACCACGGAACAGCCACGGGTCGACAACCACCAGCGGACAGCCAGCCGCCTCGGCCTCGTGCGCAACCAATGACTGGGTCTCCGAGATCGACGCGATCACCACTGCGTCCGCAGCGAGGTAGTACCCCGCCAGCTCGGCACGCGGCAGTACGCCGGGCATCCGCACCCGAGGGCCGATCCCCAGCCGGTCGATCAGCTCGGTGACCCGGCGCCGATCGCCGTACCCACCGACCATGACCAGGCAGGCATCCGGCCGGATCCGCAGCAGCTCGGCGAACGCCTGCAGCAGCAACTCGTCGTTCTTCTCACCACTCAACCGACCCACCGACAGCACGATCGGATCCTGCGCCCCGAGGCCGAGCTGCTGCCGGATCTCAGCGGCGGACAGCGTCGGAGCGGGCATCGGGAGCGTCGGGCTGGGCAGCACTACCGTCGGCGCCTCGCAGCCCAGGTCGTCCAACTGCTGCTGCACCTTGGCGGTCGGCGCGACCACCAGGTCGACGGCACGCAGCAGGTTCTGCACCTCGGTGCACTCGCGCTGGTAGCCGCGCGGCGCTCCGAGGCCGACCCGCCAGGCCTTGCCCGCGAGCCACATCGCCATCCGGATCTCCGCGTAGTGCTGCCGGTAGACCTCGAGATCCGTGTGCCAGGTCAGGACGACCGGGAACTTCTGACGCCAGGCGGCGTACAGCCCCGCCACACCGACCGGGCCGAGCGTGTGCACGTGGACGACGTCGTACTCCGGCTTGTTCCGGGTCGGCCGCAGGGTGCCCAGGCGGTAGTCCCGGCCCCAGGTCTCGGTGCCGGGCACAGAACGGATCGGCAGCCTGCTGTGGTGGCTCTTCGCGCGGTACGGCGCGACCACCTCGAGCTGGACGCCGAGCTCACACAGTGCTCGTCCGGCGGCCTCCAGCGAGACGGCCACGCCGTCGGCGCGCGGAACCAGTGTGTCGGAGTAGATGCCCAGGCGGACCGGGCGGTACGGCAGTGTCATGCAGGCAGGCTCTCCGGCGTCGACCCCCGTCAACAACGAACGGGAGCCATGCAATCAGGCTTGCAGGCCGAGCGCAGTCATCCTTGCGGTATGGGCTTCGGTCAGTCGGGTGAACATCCGGCCAATGGCAGCCAAATCGAGCCCGGGCCGGTCCACACTGCCGGCCAGCAGGGCGGTCAGCGAATCCCGGTCGGCGGCGATCCGCTGCGCCTGGCTGAGCGCCTCCCCGACCAGTCGGCGGCCCCACAGGGCGAGCCGGCCGCCGAGCTTCGGATCGACCTCGATCGCGGCCCGGACCCGGTCCACGATGAACTCGGCCTGCCCGGAGTCGGCGAACACCTCGAGCACCAGAGCCCGGGTCTCCGCGTCCACGAACGAGGCGATCTCGCGGTAGAAGTCGTTCGCCAGGCCGTCCCCGACGTACGCCTTGACCAGGCCCTCCAGCCAGTCCGACGGCGCGGTGTGGTCGTGGAAGGCGTCCAGCGGCGTCACGAACGGCTGCATCGCCTCCATCGGGTCCACCCCGAGCGTGACCAACCGGTCCCGGAGTTGCTGGAAGTGCCCGAACTCGGTGGTCGCCAGGGCAGCGAGCTCCGCCTTGTCGTTCAGGGTCGGTGCCAGCTTGGCGTCCTCGGCCATCCGCTCGAAGGCGGTCAGCTCGCCGTACGCGAGAACTCCCAGCAGGTCCACCGCCGCGGCCCGGTAGGCGGGATCGTCGAAGGCCGTCTGTTCCATGCCCGGCACCTTATCTGTGTTCGAGGCCCGCCAGAACGGGTGCCGGGCGGCTGATGCGTGTCGTGGCACGAACCACACGGAACGGCATTGACGCAAGTTGCGGTTACACTGGTGAGCGATTCGCCGGTGACGCGCCCACATGGGCACGCTGGTGCGAGGTGCTTGCACAGTGTCCCCGCGCCTCTTCTGACGAGGCTTACACGCCTCTGGCGCCCGGCCACTGTCCGTACAAGCATGTGAGAGGCGATCAGCCTGACCACCTTCCGAGAGCTCGGCGTGCTGCCCGAGATCTGCGACGCGCTCGACCGCGTCAACATCGTGGAGCCCTTCCCGATCCAGGAAATGACGCTCCCCGTAGCCCTGCTGGGCACCGACCTGATCGGCCAGGCCCGGACCGGGACCGGCAAGACGCTCGGCTTCGGTATTCCGTTGCTGCAGCGCACGATCTCCCCCGGCGAGCCCGACTACAACGAGCTCGCCGCCCCGGGGAAGCCGCAGGCCCTGGTCGTCACCCCGACCCGCGAGCTGACCATCCAGGTCGCCAAGGACCTCGTCACCGCGTCCACCGTCCGCTCCGTGCGGATCCTGACCATCTACGGCGGGGTCGCCTACGAGCCGCAGCTGGACGCGCTGAAGACCGGCGTCGACGTCGTCGTCGGTACGCCGGGCCGGCTGCTCGACCTGGCCAACCGCGGTGTCCTGGACCTCAGCCACATCAAGGTTCTGGTGCTCGACGAGGCCGACGAGATGCTCGACCTCGGCTTCCTGCCGGACGTGGAACGCATTCTGCGCAAGACTCCTGAGCTGCGGCAGACAATGTTGTTCTCGGCAACGATGCCGTCGGCCGTGATCGGCCTGGCCCGCACCCACATGCGGCACCCGCTGAACATCCGAGCCGAGTCCCACGAGGACACCCAGATGGTCCCGACGACGGCGCAGTTCGTCTACCGGGCCCACGATCTGGACAAGCCCGAGGTGGTGGCCCGGATCCTGCAGGCCGACGACCGCGGCCGGGTGATGATCTTCTGCCGGACCAAGCGCGAGGCCGGCCGGCTGACCGACGACCTGATCGACCGCGGCTTCAAGGCCGCCGCGATCCACGGCGACCTGAACCAGCAGGCCCGCGAGCGGGCGCTGACCCGGTTCCGCGGTGACAAGATCGACGTCCTGATCTGCACCGACGTCGCGGCCCGGGGGATCGATGTCGAGGGCGTCACGCACGTCATCAACAACACCTGCCCCGAGGACGAGAAGGCCTACATCCACCGGATCGGCCGGACCGGCCGCGCCGGTGCGAGCGGGATCGCGGTGACGTTCGTCGACTGGGCGGACCTGGTCCGCTGGAAGACGATCAACAAGGCTCTCGACCTGCCGTACGACGAGCCGCAGGAGATCTACTCCACGTCGCCCGAGCTGTACCACGACATGGGCATCCCGAGCGAGGCGAAGGGCCGGATCAAGCCTGCCGCCGACCGCGAGGAGCGCGAGCCCCGCGCGGAGCGTCCGGGACGGGACAAGCACCGCCGTACCGAGGACGGTGCCGAGTCCGGCCACGGGCACGGGCACGGCCGGGATCGCGACCGGGACCGGAAGAAGAACCGGACCCGCAAGCGCACCCGCCAGGGGCAGCCGCTCGAGGCGAACGCCGACGTCACCACCAAGACCCTCGTCTCGCCGGCCCGCGAGGCCGACGAGACCGCTGCGGTCCAGAACTCCGGGGCCCCCGTGGCCTCCGTGGCTTCCGGGGTGGAGAACGCTGGGGTCGAGGCGCCGCGTGAACGCAAGCGGAAGCGGAACCGCAATCGCAAGCGTCGCGGGGACCGTCCGGTCGAGGGCGCAGTAACCAACGACGCCGGTACGGCGCCCGCTCCGGTGCAGGCAGCTGCCCCGGTTGAGGCTGCTGCTCCGGTTGAGACGAGCGCGCCGGCGGTTGTCGCTTCGGACCGGCCTGCGGAGGGTGCGGCTGAGCGGCCGTCACGGCGGCAGCGTTCGCGCCGGTCGTCCGGTGGAGCCCCGGCGGCACCAGTCGCCGAGGTCGCGGCTGAGGCCCCGGCCAAGAAGGCACCGCTCTTCGAGGCTCCGGCCCAGAAGGCTCCGGTTCAGAAGGCTCCGGCCAAGGTGACCGAGGCTCCGGCTCCGGCCAAGAAGGCTGCGGCACAGAAGGCTCCGGTTCAGAAGGCGACCGAGGCTCCGGCCAAGAAGGTCGCGGCTGCTCCGGCACCGGATGAGAAGGCACCGGTCAAGAAGGCTGCTGCCAAGAAGACGAGCGCACCGGCACCGGCCAAGAAGGTGGCGGCCAAGAAGACTGCTGCTGCGCCGGCGCCGGTCAAGAAGGCCCCCGCGAAGAAGACCGCAGCGCCCGCCAAGGCGGTTGCCAAGAAGGCAGCACCGGCCAAGAAGGCGACTCCGACCAAGGCTGTTGCCAAGAAGGCTGCTCCGGTGAAGAAGGCTGCGCCTGCCAAGGCGGTTGCGACCAAGACCGCGGCGCCGGCGAAGAAGGCCGTTGCCAAGAAGGCCACGCCCGTGAAGAAGGCTCCGGCCAAGAAGGCGACTCCTGCTAAGGCTGTTGCCAAGAAGGCCGCACCGGTCAAGAAGGCTGCGCCTGCTAAGAAGGTGGCTGCGAGCAAGACTGCGGCCCCGGCGAAGAAGGCACCCGCCAAGAAGGTCGCGCCTGCTAAGAAGGCGGTCACGGCCAAGAAGGCGGCACCGGCCAAGGCGGTTGCGAAGAAGGCGCCCGCCAAGGCGGTTGCCAAGAAGGCGGCACCTGCCAAGAAGGCGGCTGCCACCAAGACCGCCGTACCGGCTAAGAAGGCTCCCGCCAAGAAGGTCGCGCCCGCTAAGAAGGCGGTCACGGCCAAGAAGGCGGCGCCCGCCAAGGCCGTTGCGAAGAAGGCCCCGGCCAAGGCTGTCGCGAAGAAGGCGCCCGCCAAGGCGGTTGCCAAGAAGGCGGCACCGGCCAAGAAGGCCACTGCTGTGAAGAAGACGGCAGCTCCGGCCAAGAAGACGGTCGCCAAGAAGGCGCCGGCGAAGGCCGCTGCCAAGAAGGTTGCGAAGAAGGCGCCGGCCTCGCGCCGGTGAAGTGACCAAGCTGTAATTTCGCGCTGCAACACCCAGCCCCTCGTGGAGCGTCCCCAGGACGTAAACCACACGAGAGGGGCTGGGTGATGAGGCGCAAGGGTGGGACGGCTGTGCTGGCCGCGGTAGGTCTACTACTGCTGGCAGGTTGTGGGGCGTCCGGCGGTGACAGGGCGACCGGGGCCGGCGATAGCAGGGGCAATTCGGCGCAGCAGCCGGAGAGCGCCGCGGCCGACAGCGGCGGTAAGGCGGCTGGTGGCCAGGCCCAGCCGAAGGCTCCGGTCGCGGATCAACCGACCGTGACACGGGCGATCATCCGGACCGGTTCGCTCACGGTCGAGGCCGATGACGTCAACAAGTCTCGGCAAGAGGCGATCACGGTGATCACCGGCCTCAAGGGTCAGGTCGCCTCGGAGAACACCGGCGACGACGCGAACGGCAACATCTCCCGGGCGAATCTCGTGCTGAAGGTGCCCAGTACGTCGTACGACGCCGCCATCGACGGTCTGTCCAAGCTCGGCAAGCGGTTGCAGATCCACCAGGAATCCAGCGACGTCACCGAGCAGGTCGTCGACGTCGACAGCAGGATCCGTACCCAGCGCGCCAGCCTGGACCGGATGCGCGCCCTGCTCGCCAAGGCGAACACGATCGGCGAGATCGTCTCGGTCGAGTCCGAACTGACCCGCCGCGAGGCGGACCTGGAGTCCCTGCTCGCCAAGCAGAAAAACCTCGCCCTCCAGACCGAGCTGGCCACCCTGAACCTGACGCTGACCAGCAAAGACACCCCGCCGCCGAGCACCGACCCGGACAACGGCTTCGTCAGCGGCCTCAAGAGCGGCTGGGACGCGTTCACCGCAACCTTCTCCGCCCTGGCCACCGCGGTCGGCGCAGTACTCCCGTTCGCCATCCTGCTGGCCGTCCTCGCCGTACCAGCCCTCTGGCTCCGCCGCCGCCTCCGCCGCCCAACCCCCACATCGCC
>NZ_SMKA01000120.1 GCF_004348455.1 Kribbella albertanoniae | reverse complement strand
CCGCCGAACTGACCGGCGTACTGGGCACCTGGTGGACCGAAGGCTCCCCCTTCAACTTCACCGTCAAGGCCGGCGTCCTCCAAGCCAAGTCCCCCGCAGCCGCCGACTGGCAGGCCCCCGCCGTCTTCGACCGGATCGCCGAAGACACCTACCGCACCGTCTCCGGCCGCGAAACCGGCGAACTCCTCACCATCACCCGAGACACCACCGGCACCCCCATAAAGTTGCACTGGGCAACCTACCTCTGCACCCGCGAACCCCTGGCCTTCGCCGACATCCCCCACTGACCACAAGAACTGATATCGGTCCGCGTTGCCCCTTCTCAGCTCGTATACGAACTGAGAAGGGATAACAGGAGCTGATATCAGTTGGTGTGGTTGGGGGTCAGGTGCGGCGGCGGTAGGCGCGGATGGCCAGGGGGGCGAAGACGGCTACCAGGCCGATCATCCAGGCGAGGGTTACCAGCAGGGGTTTTTGGATGGGGCCGCCGCCCATCAGGGCTCGTTCGAGGTCTACCAGGTAGGGGATGGGGCTGACCTTGGCGAAGGCCTGGAGGAAGCCGGGCATGGTGCTGGTGGGGGCGAAGATGTTGCTGCCGAAGGTGAGCGGGAACATCACCAGGAAGGCGATGCCCTGGACGCCCTGGGCGGTCTTCATGGTCAGGCCGAGCCAGACCCAGATCCAGCACATCGCCAGGGCGAAGCCGAGCACGATGACGAGGCCCAGCAGGCCGTAGCCGAGGCCGTTGTCGAACCGGAAGCCGAGGGCGAACCCGGTCGCCATCAGGATCACGATCGAGAGCGTGTAGCGGACGGCGTCGCCGAGGACGGCACCGATCAGCGGTGAGATGCGGGCGATCGGGAGACTGCGGAACCGGTCGAAGACACCCTTGGCGAAGTCGTCGTTCAGGCCGACACCGGTACCCATCGTGGAGAACACGACGGTCTGGACCAGCAGCCCCGGGAGCAGGAAGGGCAGGTAGTCCCGCCAACCGCCGCCCTGGGCGATCGCTCCGCCGAAGACGAACAGGAACAGCACCAGGAAGATGATCGGCTGGAACGTCACGTCCGCCAGGGCTTCGGGGTTCTGCCGGATCCGGACGATGTTGCGCCAGGCCAGCGTCAGGCTCTGCTGCACCCAGGCGAACGGCCGCGACCGCTGCGCAGGTGCGGTCTCAATGGTTGCCGTGGTCATCGGCTTGCTCCTTCCAGGATGTCGGCCGGACGCTCTTCGGCGGCGTGGCCGGTCAGGGCGAGGAAGACCTCGTCCAGGCTGGGCAGTCGCAGCGCCAGTTCGGTGACCGCGATGCCGGCTTCGTCGAGGCGGCGGACCACCACAGGCAACGCCGTACCGTCGGTGACTGGTGCACTGACAAGGGCGTTGACGACGTCGACGCTCGGTCGGACGCCGACCGCTTCGGCGACGATCGCGGCCACGCGCTCGAGGTGGGCAGGCTCAGACGGCCGTACGTCGAGGGTCTGCTTACCGGCCTGTGCCTTCAGCTCGGCCGGACGGCCGGATGCGACCACGTGACCCTTGTCGAACACCATCAACGAGTCGGCCAGTGCGTCGGCCTCCTCGAGGTACTGCGTGGTGAGCAGCACCGTGGTCCCGTCCAGGACGAGGTCGCGGATCGTCTCCCAGACGCCGTTGCGGGCGTGCGGGTCCAGACCCGTGGTGGGCTCGTCGAGGTACAGGATGCGGGGGTTGCCGACCAGGCTCGCGGCCAGGTCGAGCCGCCGCCGCATACCGCCGGAGTAGCCCTTCGCGATCCGGTCACCGGCGTCGATCAGCTCGAACCGTTCGAGCAGCTGCTCCGCCCGGCTGCGGGAATCCGCCCGGGACATGCCGAGCAGCCGGCCGATCATGACCAGGTTGCGGCGGCCGGACATGTCCTCGTCGACCGACGCGTACTGCCCGGTCAGGCCGATGATCCCCCGGACCTTGGCGGCTTCCCGGACGACGTCGTACCCGCCGACCGTTGCGTGCCCGGCGTCGGGACGCAGCAGCGTGCCGAGGATCCGGACCGCTGTCGTCTTGCCCGCACCGTTCGGCCCGAGCACCCCGAGTACTGTCCCGGTCGGGACAGACAGGTCGACCCCGGCCAGCGCAGTCGTGGTTCCGTATTTCTTGACCAAGCCGACCGCCTCGATGGCGACCTGGTTCGATGTAGTCATCGAGTTCCTCCCAGTTGACTCACTTCACTGGGATTACCGTCGCGCAGTGCGCTGGCACGGGGCTGGCGCTGCTCTGGCACGGCCAGGCCAGCGGCTGAGTTCAGCCTTTGAGCGGGACCACCTTGTTGGCCAGCAGCGCCTGGTAGGCCTCCGGGTTGTAGCGGGCCAGATGGCCACGCGCCCGGCGGCGGTACTTGAGGATCTGCCGGATGCCGATCGCCCACAGCACGTACTGGAAGGCCAGTGCGTACTTGAAGTCACCGATCGTCTGCGGAGCGCCACCGGACGAGGCGTCCAGCAGGATGCCGACCATGCCGATGCAGATCAGCGTGGCGATGAAGCCGCCGGTGTTCACCATCCCGTTGGCCGCACCGAACCGGGTGCTCGGGTTGAAGGTCCGCGCGTAGTCCAGTCCGAGCATCGACCCAGGACCACCAGCAGCCTGTACGACGATCAGCAGCAACAGCACGGGCATCGGGGCCTGCCCCGGCCAGACCAGTACGACGGTCCACATCAGCACGGAGCCCGCGATGACCGCCAGCACGATCCACGACCGGTAGAACGGGAACTTGGCGGCGTACCGGCCGACCAGCGGTCCGTAGCAGAGCCCTGCGAGCACCGGCAGGATGAGCATCGCCGCTGCAGTCCCTGGCGCAACGCCCTGCCCCTGCACAAGGAACGGGTAGCCCCAGAGCAGACCGAACGTGCTGCCGGAGAAGCTGGTGGTGAAGTGTGTCCAGAGACCCAACCGCGTGCCCGGCTCGTTCCAGGCCCGGCGGAGGTTCTTGCGGACCTCGGTGACCGATTGCTTGGCGCGCCGCAGCGGCTCGTCGTACGGGGTGTTCTTCATCAGCAGCAGTACGGCGATGCCCGCGACCAGGCTGAGCACACTGGCCCCGGCGAACGTCGGCGTCCAACCGAAGGCATGGAACGCAGCAGCCATCGGAGCGGTCGAAACGATCGCACCGATACCACCGAGCATCCCGGTCGCCTGAGACATCACCGGCTGCCGCAGTGCGGGGAACCACGCCATGACGACGCGCAGCACGCTGATGAAGACCAGTGCGTCGCCAACACCCAGTACGGCGCGCGCTGCGAGCGCGGCCGGGTACGAATCGACCATGCTGAACGCGGCCTGCGCCACGAACAGCAGTCCGGACGCAGCGATCAGCAGGCGCTTGGAGCCGTACCGGTCAAGCAGTACGCCGACCGGCACCTGCATGGCGGCGTACACAGTCAGCTGTACGACGGTGAAGCTGGCCAGCGCGGATGCGGAGATGTCGAACCGCTCTGCGGCCTGCAGGCCGGCCACACTCATGGAACCGCGGTGCAGCACAGTGACCAGGTACGTGAAGACAGCAGTGGCCCACACCGCCCAGGCACGCCGTCCGCCCAGGGGGAAGAGGAGTTCGGTCACCGAATGCCCCGCAGATCCGCCGCGGCGGAATCGATGTGGGCGACGACCAGCTCGCGGAACCGCTTCACGCTGTTGCCACCGAGCGCGTCGATCATCTCCTGGTGGTCGACGATCGACCTGTCCATCCGGCTGGGCTCCATCTCGATCCCGGGCACGCCCATCCGGACCTGACGATCGCGCAGGCTGTTGTACAGCTTGGCGAGAATCTCGTTGCCTGCGGCACCGACAATCGCCTCGTGGAAGGCCCGGTCGGCCTCCAGGAAGCTCTTGGTGTCACCGGCCTTGCGGTGCGCCCGCATCTCGTCGACACGCGCCGACAACCGCTCGATCAGCTGCTTGCGCCGCGGCCAGACCTTCGCGGCCGCATGCGTCTCGATCAGCTCGCGGGCCTCGAGGACGTCGTTGATCTCCTGCGGCAGCACCGGCAGCACCAGCGCGCCCTTCTTCGGGTACAGCTTGACCAGGCCGGACTCCTCCAGCCGCAGCAACGCCTCCCGGACCGGAGTGCGGGAGACCCCGACCGCAGTGGCCAGCTCGCCCTCCGTCAGCAGCTCCCCGCCGGGGTAGACCCGGTCCAGGATCGCTGCCTTCACATACGCGTACACCCGCTCGGCGGCCGGGATCTTCTCCACACCCGGCGCTGCCTCGACGACCACCCGAGCGATCTCGGCGGTTTCATCCCCCAACTCGAACTGCACAACCCCACCCTAAAACGCTTCCAGTATCTCTGTTGTATCTATCCTACACCCACAGGCAATCCACTGCCTGTCCCCAACTTCTCCACGAGTTATCCACAGGGTGATCCACATGATGTGGGTAACTGAGCGTGAACTGCCGAACCATCGGTAGTGACAAACGCAGGGTTTCCCCTGTCTTGCGAACAAACTGGACCACTTGTCAGTCCGGCGCTTTAGAGTCACGGTTGTCGAGCGTCTGGGCCCGTCCGTTCCAGACCCCGCATCTCTGGAGGCAGCGTGACCCATCTCTTCCGCCCAAGCCGGTTGTCCGCCGGTCTGGCCGCCACCGCTCTCGCGGTGACCGCACTTGGCGCCACCGCCGCGAGCGCCGTACCGGCTCCGCTCGCAGCCGCTGCCGAGCCCGGCCCGCTAATGAACTACGTGGTGAACACCAAGGCCTCCCCCGGCCACATCCGCAAGGTCGAGAACGCGGTCAAGGCCGCCGGCGGCACCGTCCTGGTCTCGTACCGGCAGATCGGCGTCGTCGTCGCGCAGTCGACCAATGTGGACTTCAAGGCAGCGCTCAAGTCCGGTCGTGACGGCCGAGAGGTCCAGTCGGTCGGAGCCACCCGTACGGCGGCTGTCACCGACGGCACGACGGCTGCGGCAGCATCGACTATGTCCGGCCCTGCCGCCGAGCGCGAGGTCGTGGGAGCTCCGGTTCCGGACCCGCGAGAGAACGAGCAGTGGGACCTGACCCAGATCAAGGCTGACCAGGCGCACGCGATCACCGACGGCTCCCGCCGCGTCCTGGTCGGGATCAACGACAGCGGTGTCGACGACACCCACCCCGACCTGGCGCCGAACTTCGACGCCGCCAACTCGGTGAACTGCACGGCCAACGGCGTAGCGGACCGCACCGAGGGCGCCTGGCGGCAGACCACCAGCGCGCACGGCACGCACGTGGCCGGCACGGTGGCGGCGGCGCGCAACGGCGTCGGCATCGTCGGCGTGGCCCCCGGCGTACGGATCGCCTCGGTGAAGGTCGTCAACGACGACGGCTATATCTTCCCGGAGTACGCGATCTGTGGCTTCATCTGGTCGGCCGAGCGGCACATGGACGTCACGAACCACAGCTACTTCATCGACCCGTACATGTTCTGGTGCAAGGACAACGGCGACCAGGGCGCGGTCCAGGAAGCAGTACGGCGGGCCGCCGCGTACTCGACCGATCGTGGCGTCCTCGCGGTAGCGGCGTCCGGTAACTCGAACTACGACCTGGCCAACAAGACGGTCGACAACAGCAGCCCGAACGACTCGACCCCGACCCCGCGGACGATCGACAACAACTGCCTCGACATGCCGACCGAGCTCCCGCACGTGCTCACGGTGGCCTCCACCGACAAGGGCGGCGCCAAGAGCAGCTTCTCGAACTTCGGCCTGAACAAGATCGACGTCGCCGCCCCCGGCCGCGCGATCCTGTCCACCGTGCCCGGTGGCGAGTACCGGACGATGAGCGGTACGTCGATGGCCTCGCCGCACGTCGCCGGCGTGGCAGCCCTGGCCAAGTCGGCGCACCCGTGGTGGGGCCCGCTGCAGATCGAGGCCGCACTGCGCAAGCAGGCCGACGACACCGCCTGCCCGGCCGTGATCGACGCGCGCTGCACCGGCACCGTTCAGAACAACGCGTTCTTCGGTGAAGGCAACGTCGACGCCCTGGACGCCGTCAAGCGCGGCTACTAACCCCCTGATCGGAGTGGGGGTCTCCCGCCCGGGACCCCCACTCGCTCATTCCAGACTGATCAGCACGATGCCGGCCACGACCACCGCGGCCGCGATCGCCCGCCGCGGACCGAACCGCTCGCCGAAGAACACGGCACCGATGATCGCGCCGAAGATGATGCTGGTCTCCCGCAGCGCCGCGACCGCGGCCAGCGTGCCCCGGGTCTGCGCCCACAGCACCAGCCCGTAGGCCACCATCGACACCACGCCACCGCCGATCCCGGACAACACAGCTGCTCGCGGCTGCCGCAGTACGGCGGTCCCTCGCCAGGCGACCACGACGAGCGGCATCACGAAGCCCTGCAGCATGAAGACCCAGCCCATGTAGGTCAGCACCGGCATCTTGTGCACCGCGAGCCCGTCGACCACCGTGTACGCCGCAATCGTCAGCCCGGTGCCCGTCGCAGCCGCCAACGCCGGCAACTGCCGCCGCCCGGGCCGTCCGATGAGCACCAGCCCGATCAGCCCGGCCGAAACCAGCAGCACGCCCGCCAGCACACCCACGGCCAGCGTCTGCTGCAGGACCACGATCGACACCACGGCCACCACCCAAGGCGACGTACCGCGGGCGAGTGGGTACATCTGGCTGAACTGCCCCAACTCGTACGACGCCAGCAGCCCACCCAAGTAAGCCAGGTGCAGCACGGTCGACCCCAGGATGTAGCCCCAGGTATCCGCTGGCGGCAACCCCTGGATGAGCACCATCGTCAGCCCGATGGCCCCCGCGGTGATCTCGAACAACGCCAGCCCGGCCATCCGATCCACCGCTCCATGCGCCATCGCATTCCACGTCGCATGCAACACAGCAGCCGCCAGCACCACCACCAAGACCAGCACAGCTCTACCTTCTCATGAAGGCTGCAGTTGGTCCGGACCAATAAGTCAGAAGCCGCCACCGCCGGCGTCTCCACCGCCACCACCGTCGCCGCCGCCGATCCCGCCGCCGTCGTGACCGCCGCCGCTCCAACCCCCACCCCAGGCGCCACCGCCGGGATCAGCTTGGGCGTCGAACGAACCCAGGGCGATGTAGCTGGCACCGGCACCGGCCGCGAAGTACCCCCGCCCGTACGGCGCGATCGCGGCACCCGCCTCCCAGTACGGCACCCGTCGGCTACCGATGACGACGTACCGGACCTCCGGTTCGTCTCCAGCCTTCAGGCGGGCCGCGTCCTGTGCACACGCCGGAACCTTGCGCGTGCCACGGCCTGGCTGGTTCCACACCACATCGGTCGTGGACGGCCCGTGCTGCGGATTGAAGAAGCACGGCACCCGCCGCTCCGGAACCGGCTCACCGGCGACCCGCGCCCGAACACAGACAATGGCGTACCGCCCAGTCGCCAGCGCATCAGTCACGGCACTGATGTCAGCGGCCGACTTGACTCCGCCGACCGCCCGCTGCGCAGCCTCGTAGGCATCCAGGCCGCGCTGATACTCGAGCCGGGTCTCCCCATCGAGGTGCTGGCCGTCCACCCTGGCGCCGAGCCGAGTGAGCTCCTCCCCGAGCAGCGTCACATCCTCGTCGGCCAGCTTCCGCACCTGCTCCAACTCCGCGGCATCGCCCCGCCGAGCGGCACGCCGGTCCCACAAATAACGACCGGCGACAGCCAGCCCGCCCCCACCCAGCAAAGCCAGCAACCAGGTCATGCGCCAAGAATAGGGTTTGTCTCGGCTCAGAGCGACGGCGCTGACCTGTACCTGCAACTTCGATCTATCCATCTCGTAGGCAGCTTCCAGCCGGACCCGGACGTCCTCGAGCGTCGCGTGGCCGGCTTGCCAGACTCCGACCCGCCAGATCGCCGACCCGATCGCACGGTGCCGGAACATCGTGGGCAGGGCCGCCTCCTCGTCCGCCGACAGGTCCGTGAAGGCCGCGTACCCCCGCCGGAACGCGGTCACCTGGCCAGGAGTGGGCTGGCGGAGTGCTGTCACCAGATCGGCGAACCGTAGGTCGATCCCGGCGACCTCGAAGTCCAGTACGGCGCTCACCCGGCCCTCGTCGACCAGCAGATTGCTGAGGCCGAAGTCGCCATGGACGATCTGAACGGGGAGGCGTTGCCGCAGTTCCTGCATGGTCAGATCGATCTCGGGCGCCCGCGTCGCCAGCCATTCGGTCGCAGCACCCGGAAGTTCACGCCGGAGCAGTCCGAACAGGTCGGTGACCTCCGGGCGGACGGTTTCCAGCGGCCGCCGCCAGTCCGTGGGTGCGAGCTCAAGGGGCAGGTCCGCCAGGGCGGCACACAGCTCACCCGCTGCCCGCCCCGCCAGCTCCATCTCGCGTTCCGACCGTGCCGGGTGGACGCCAGGCAGCTGACGGCAGAGGGTCACCAGGCCGAGCGGCGTCGCGACCGCTGTCCTCCCGTCCGTCGCCGGAATCGGAGCCGGTACCTCGAAGGACAGTCCGCGCCGCGCCAGCTCCAGCAGCAGGCGGTGCTCGGCGGCTACCTTCGTCTGATCGGCAGTGCGCTGTACGCGGAGGACGTAGCGGTCGGCTCCGAAGCCCAGGAGCCGTACCCAGTTGTTCGTCCCGTTCGACGGCGACGAGATCTCGCTCGGCGTACCGAGACCCCAGTTCCTCAGCAGTGCTTGCAGGTCGGGGGCCACGCCGCCGAGTCTCCCCGACGGTCGCGGCCTCTCGCCAACCATTTGTCAGGTGCAGGTGACCTCGGGGCTGAGCCAGTCGGCGTGATCGAAGTCGACCGAGCCGGCGGAGTCGAGACGGAGGTCGAGGGTGGTGACGTTGGTGAGATCAGCAGTCAGCGGTACGACGGCCCCGGCGCCGGTGGCATCCGCCTGAGCCAGCCGCGTGCCGTCGCCCCAGACCTCGAAGTGGACCTGACCGCGGTCACCGACCTCGTCGTCGATGCCTACCGACATGGTGAGGCTCGAGCAGCGCTTGCCCAGGTGGAAGGTGATGGATCCATTGGCGTGCGCCCCGAGACCGGAGGGGTACACAGAGCCGGCCACGGTCAGCGGCTGGCCGTCACCGGCGGGCTGCTCGCCGTTGGAACGGTTGCGCTCCACCGGACCCCAGCCGTTGCTCATGGACGTCCACGGGCGGTCGGCGAGCTTGGACTTGCCGACGGGAGGCGGCGTACCGACGCAGGTGAGTTCAGGGGCCAGCCAGTCGGCGTGGTCGAAGTCAGGCGAGCCCTTCGGGTCAACAACGAGCTCCACAACCTGTACGCCGGTCAGGTTGGCGTTGAGTGTGACAGCGCCACCAGCACCGGTTGCCGTGGCCTGAGCGAGCCGAGTGCCGTCACCCCAGATCTCGAACTGCACTTCACCCCTGTCAGCAACCTCGTCATCGATACCGACCTTGGTGGTGAGCTGTGTGCACTGGGCGTCCAGGAAGTACCCGATGCGCCCAGGTGCGTGTGTACCAAGGCCTTTCGGGTACACCGTGCCCGCAACGGTCAGCGGCTTCCCATCACCGGCAGCCTGCTCACCAACACTCAGGTTGCGCTCCACCGGCCCCCACCCGTTGTCGGCGAAGACCCATGGCCCGTCGGAGAGCGTCGTACGGCCAACTGCTGGTGGATTCGCCACTACGAACCTGCCGGCTCCAGAGGCGGACTGTGCGCTGCCGTTCCACGTCCAGCTCGCGTTGGTGGTCAGAGCGACCGGTCCGAGTGCTGGCTGGTTCGCAGCGAGATGCCAGGTGACCGAGCCGGTTTGGCCGGCGCCGACCGTGCCCAGCTGGGTCGGACCGTCCGGAGTGGCCGTCCACGGGGCCGGTGCGGTCAGTGAGATCTGCGCACCGGTCACAGCAGTCGGACCGTCGTTGTGCAGCTGCGTCTGTACGTCGACCCGGCCCTCGGTCGACACGTAGGCCTTCGTCGGAACGGCCTCGGGCACAACCATCGGGGCGACGTCAGCCGCAGCACCAGGGGTCACCCGGAACATCGCAGCATCGTGTGCACCGACCTGTGCCCGCACATTCACAGCAGAGGCTCGTACGGCGTTACTCCACAGCTCTTTCACCGTGTACGCCGATGCTGCGGGCAATCCGAGCGCGGATGCCGTCGTACTGATGGTGGTGACGTTCGGCGAGCGGTTGAGCAGAACGACTGCGGCTGAGCCGTCGGACAGCTTCTTCGACCACACCTCCACGTCACCGTCGTCCCGGAGCTTGGCACCCTGCCGACCGGCCCAGTCCTGGTTGACCGCGACCACGTCGGGATCGGTGAGCAGGTCGCGGGTCGACGCGGGCATTGAGCGCAGGTCGTTGCCAGCAATCAGAGGGGAGTTGATGATCGACCAGAGGCTCATGTGGGCACGGCTCTCGGCGTACGTGAGACCGCTGTTGCCTACCTCGAGCATGTCGGGGTCGTTCCAGGCATTCGGTCCGGAGTACTGCTCGAGTCCGACCTGCTGGTCGAGCAGGGACATCACACTGGACCAGTTGTTGGCGATGTCGCCGGTGGTGCGCCACATGTGACCGCCGGCGTTGGCGCCCCAGAGCCATGGCTGGTTCTGACCCCATTCACAGATGCTGTAGAGGATCGGGCGGCCGGTGGCCTGCAGCGCATCGGCCATGGTCTTGTAGCGCGTCGTGGCCGGGATGCCGTTCTGCTCACCGCAGTTGTCGTACTTGAGCAGGTCAACGCCCCAGCTCGCCCACGACTGCGCGTCCACCGTCTCGTGCCCGAGGCTGGCCGGCAGCCCCTGGCAGGTGTGCGAGCCGGCCGACGAGTAGATGCCGAGCTTGAGACCACGGGCATGCACGTAGTCAGCGATCGCCTTGATCCCGCTCGGGAACCGAACCGGATCAGCCTGCAACCGCCCGCTCCCATCCCGCTGCGGCGCCATCCAGCAGTCGTCGATGTTCACGTACTCGTAGCCGGCCGCCGCCATCCCCGACGAAACCATCGCATCGGCGGTATCGCGGATCAGCGCCTCGTTGATGTCACACGCGAACGTGTTCCAACTGTTCCACCCCATCGGTGGAGTAGGCGCAAGATCCGGCTTCGCCAGCGAAGCGGCCTCCGCAGTCACCGGCGGCGAAACAACAGCACACAAGGCCAAGGACAGCAGCAAGGCAAGCAGACGTCGGCGCATGGCGAACTCCAACCGTGGGCGGGGCGGCACTCACTGCGATGGAAGCTACACGCCACGTCACACCCCCGACAAGACACCAACCCCCACAACCCAACACATTCCGCCACCATCAAATGGTCTCGGCCGCGGATGCGGCCGGAGCCAACAACCGAACCCCGGCCACCACTGGTGGCCGGGGCGGGGGGTTAGAACATCAGGGCTCGGGCTGGGTCTTCCAGGATGCTGGCTACGTCGGCCAGGAAGGTTGAGCCCTTTTCGCCGTCGATGAGGCGGTGGTCGAAGGACAAGGCCAGGGTGGTGATCCAGCGGGGGACGATTTCGTCGTTGACGACCCAGGGCATCTTGCGGACGGCGCCGAAGGCGAGGATTGCGGCCTCGCCGGGGTTGATGATCGGCGTGCCCGCGTCGACGCCGAAGACGCCTACGTTGGTGATCGTGAACGAACCGCCGGCCTGGTCGGCTGGTGAGGTCTTGCCTTCGCGGGCGGTGGCGACGAGTTCACCCAGGGCCGCGCAGAGCTCCGGCAGGGTGAGGGTGTCGGCGTTCTTGATGTTCGGGACGATCAGACCACGCGGGGTGGCCGCGGCGATGCCGAGGTTGACGGCGCCCTTGTAGACGATCTCCTGCGCTGCCTCGTCCCAGGCTGCGTTGATGATCGGCGTACGGCGAGCTGCCAGGGTGACGGCCTTCGCGACGATCAGCAGCGGCGAGACCCGGAGGTCGCGGAACGCCTTGTCCTTCTTGAGCCGCTCGACCAGCTCCATGGTGGCGCTGACGTCGACGGTGATCCACTCGGTCACATGCGGCGCACTGAAAGCACTGGCCACCATCGCCTGCGCCATCACCTTCTGCACACCCTTGACCGGCACGCGGGTATCACCCCGCCCGCTCACCACAGGAGCAGCCTCGTACGCCGGTGCCGCCGGAGCAGCCACGTGTCCCTCGACATCAGCCCGAGTGATCACACCACCAGGCCCAGTCGGAGCAACCGCTCCAAGATCGATCCCCAGATCCTTGGCGAGCTTCCGCACCGGCGGCTTGGCCAGGACATGCACCGAACCGTTGCCCACAGCAACTGGTTCAGATTCGGGTACGACAGGCGCCGGAGCCTCGACCACAGCCGGCGTACCGCCCTTGCGGGGGCGGCGTTTGGCTTCGGTGGCTCGAGGCCCGTAGCCGACCAGGTTCGCCGTACGGCCGCTGTCGGCTGGCTCGGCCGGGGCGGCGGCGGGCTCGGGGGCATCGGTCAGTACGGCGATGATCGGCGTACCGACGTCGACCGTCTCGCCCTCGGGGACCAGCAGCTCCTGCACGGTGCCGGCGAACGGTACCGGGAGTTCGACCAGGGACTTGGCGGTCTCGATCTCGACGATGGTGTCGTTGAGTTTGACCGTGTCGCCGACCTTGACCTTCCAGCTGACGATCTCGGCCTCGACCAGGCCTTCACCCACGTCGGGGAGGTTGAACCGTTGGATGGCCATCAGTACCCCATCACCCGGTCGATACCGTCCAGCACCCGGTCCAGGTCGGGCAGGTACTCCTCCTCCATCCGCGACGGCGGGTAGGGGGTGTCGTACCCGGTGACGCGCAGGACCGGCGCCTCGAGGTGGTAGAAGCACTCCTCGGTGACCCGCGCCGCGATCTCCGAGCCGGGGCCGAAGGAGAGCGTGGCCTCGTGCACGACGACCGCGCGCCGGGTCTTCTTCACCGAGGCGAAGATCGTCTCCAGGTCGAACGGCGAGATGGTCCGCAGGTCGACGACCTCGAGGTTGCGTCCGTCCTCGGCCGCGACCTCGGCGGCCTGCAGGCAGGTCTTCACCATCGGGCCGTAGCAGAACAGCGTGGCGTCGGTGCCTTCGCGAGCCACCTTCGCCTTGTGCAGCGGCAACGCGGGCGGGACGGACTCGTCCAGCTCAGCCTTCTCGTGGTAGCGCCGCTTCGGCTCGAAGAAGACGACCGGGTCGTCGGAGGCGATCGCCTGCTGGATCATCCAGTACGCGTCGACCGGGTCACCGCACGTCACCACCTTGAGCCCGTTGACGTGGGCGAACAGCGTCTCCGGCGATTCCGAGTGGTGCTCGACCGCACCGATCCCACCGCCGTACGGGATCCGGATCACGACGGGCATCCGGATCTTGCCCATCGACCGGTAGTGCATCTTCGCGACCTGGTTGATGATCTGGTCGTACGCCGGGAAGACGAACCCGTCGAACTGGATCTCGCAGACCGGCCGGTACCCGCGCAGGGCGAGCCCGACGGCGGTGCCGATGATCCCGGACTCGGCCAGCGGGGTGTCGATCACCCGGTCCTCGCCGAAGTCCTTCTGCAGGCCTTCCGTGATCCGGAAGACCCCGCCGAGCTTGCCGATGTCCTCACCCATCACGAGGACCTTGGGGTCGGCCTCCATCGCGGCCCGCAGGCCGGCGTTGATGGCCTTGCCGAGAGTGATCTTCGCCATCGCTCAGCCCTCCCCTTCGAACGACGCCGCGTAGGCGGCGTACTGGTCGCGCTGCTCCGCGAGCTGCGGGGTCTCCTCGACGTACACGTGCTTGAAGAAGTCGGTCATGGCCGGGTCCGGCAGTGCCAGACAGCCGGCCCGCAGCTCGGCGGCGACCTTGTCGGCCTCGGCCTCGACCTCGTCGAAGAAGTCGTGGTCGACTCCCGCGTACCGGGTCAGGTAGGCGTGCACCCGCTCGATCGGGTCCTTCAGCTTCCAGTGCTCGAGGTCCTCGGACAGCCGGTACTTCGTCGGGTCGTCGGAGGTGGTGTGCGCACCCATCCGGTAGGTGTAGGCCTCGATCAGCGTCGGGCCACTACCTTCCCGGGCCCGCTTCAGGGCCTGCTGGGTGACGGCGTACGTCGCGAGGACGTCGTTGCCGTCGACGCGGACACCGGGGAAACCGAACCCGGCCGCGCGCTGGTACAGCGGGATCCGGGTCTGCCGGTCGATCGGCTCCGAGATCGCCCACTGGTTGTTCTGGCAGAAGAAGACGACCGGGGCGTTGAAGACGGAGGCGTAGATGAAGGCCTCGTTCACGTCACCCTGGCTGCTTGCGCCGTCGCCGAAGTACGCGATCGTCGCCTCGCCCTCATCGGCGTCACCGACGGCATGGTCGCGCTGCTGACCCATCGCGTACCCGGTCGCGTGCAGCGTCTGGGCGCCGATGACGATCGTGTACAGCGCGAAGTTGTTGTCCTTCGGGTCCCAGGCGCCCTGGTCGACACCGCGGAACAGGCCGAGCAGGTTCAGCGGGTTGACCCCCTGGCAGAAGGCCACGCCGTGCTCACGGTAGGTCGGGAAGACCATGTCCTTCTTGTTCAGCGCCCGGCCGGAGCCGATCTGCGCTGCCTCCTGGCCGAGCAGCGACGCCCACAGGCCGAGCTCACCCTGACGCTGCAGGGCGGTCGCCTCGGAGTCGATCCGGCGGACCAGAGTCATGTCCCGGTAGAAACCCTTGACGACCTCGTCGTCCAGGTCGAAGGAGTAGTCCGGGTTCTCGACGCGCTCACCTTCGGGCGTCAGGAGCTGGACGAACTCGACCTCTTCGGGAGCCTGGGATGGGCTGACCGGCACCTCGACGGGTGCGAACACTTCCGGGGGAGTCCCCGGCACCGACTCACTCACATGCACTCCTCGGGTTCGAGCGCGGGATCGCCGCGACCGCAACGTTGCACGGGCCCGGCCGTTCCGCCGGGTGAGGCTTCGCAGGCAGGACCGCATGGATCCAGGGGTTGATGCACAGCACTTGCGGCACACCGTACCGAGCAGGTGCCTGATGCGCTAACAGTCTGGACGCTGGTGGGTACGCCGGTACCCAAATCGGTCTCGACACGAGACACCAGTCCACCCACTGGTCAGGTTTTTCGCCTCCTCACGCCCGCCTCCCAGTCCCCACACGCCCGATGTGACATGCGCCACCCGTCTTTTACCCCTGGCAGGAAAACCCTTGCCCCTGGCAGGAAAGCTCTTGTTCTCACCGCCCGACGCCTCTAGCGTAAGTATCGTCTTTGCATAACGCCCCTGACGCTCCGGAGGTACTTCCATGGCCGCTCCCGCTCCGGTCGCTCCAGCCGTCGGCGGCCGGACGGCGTCCAGCGCGATGATCTGGTCGGCGCTCGCGATCGTGTACGTCGTGTGGGGCTCGACGTACCTGGGTATCCGGGTCGTGGTGGAGGCGGAGATTCCGCCGATGCTCGGAATGGCGAGCCGCTTCCTGGTGGCCGGGGCCCTGCTGGCCCTGATCCTCGGCCTGAAGTCAGGCTGGCGCCGGCTGCGGATCACCCGCCGCGAGGCGTTCGGCGCCCTCGTCGTCGGGCTGCTCTTACTTGCCTTCGGCAACGGTGCGGTCGCGATCGCGGAGCAGACCGTGCCCTCCGGGCTGGCTGCACTCCTGGTCGCCGCGACACCACTGTGGCTGATGGCGCTGCGGGTCGGTGGCGGGGAACGCCCGCGCGGGCTGACCTGGCTCGGCGTACTGATCGGGTTCGCCGGCGTCGCCGTACTGGCGCTGTCCGGCGGCAATACCTCCGCGAAGCCGCTCTCGATCGCCCTGATCGTGATCGGCACGATCTCCTGGGCGACCGGCTCCCGCTTCTCGCCGCGGCTCGGACTACCGAAGGACCCGCTCGTCACCGCGCTCTACGAGATGCTCTTCGGCGGTACGGCGATGGTCCTGCTCGGCGTGCTTCGCGGCGAGCCCGGGCGGTTGCACCTGGACCGGATCCACGGCAGCGGCTGGATCGCACTCGGCTACCTGATCCTGTTCGGATCACTGCTGGCCTATTCGGCGTACTCATATCTACTGGCGAACGCACCGATCTCGCTGATCAGCACCTACGCCTACGTGAACCCGGCGGTCGCCGTACTGCTCGGCTGGCTGATCCTGAGTGAGCCGCTGACCTGGCAGATCCTGGCCGGCGGCGCGGTGATCATCTCCGGGGTCGCTCTGGTCGTCACGGCGGAACGGAAAAACCCGGGCCCCTAGGGGACCCGGGTCTCCCACCGCTGCCGATGCGCGCGGCAGCGGGCATGAGTTGCCGGGCGGCGCGCCCTGCCCCGAAAAAACACGGCGCGAAACTCCGGCAATAGTTCCGACGATTTCCGATTCATCGTGGTATCGCCCATTCGACGGCCACCGAGCCCATCGACGACAATCTTCCGAATCACCGAACTTTTCCGTCACCCGCGCTGACTCAACGACGGACCCATGGACCGGTTACGGGCCACCCCGACACAACTTCCCGGCGATTTATGTGCTGCGTCAGGCATCACATTACAGCTGGATTATGACCCGAATAGCTGACAAAAAAGTTTGTAACCGGCCTTGCCAGGTGTCGTTACCACTAAGACGATCCCGTCAAACCCGAAAGGAAACCTGGCACAATGCAGGTAACTCGTAAGATCGCCGCCGCCGCGGCTGTGGCGACTGTCGCCACCCTCGGCCTGGCCACCGTCGTGAGCGCCAACGTTCTCGACGACACCCAGAAGAAGGCTGAGGTCGGCGGCCTCGCCGACGCGGCGTCCGTTGCTTCCAAGGGCTACGGCCACGGTGGCGGCAAGCAGTGGTACTGGGTGAAGCGTGACGGCGGCCTCGTTGGCGTCGACAACAACGTCATCGGCCCGTTCCAGGCCTGCCACAACCAGGGCTCGGTCGCCGGCATCGGTGCTGCGGGCAACGCTGACGACGTCCTGGCGATCATCGGCTGGGACAACAACGGCAACTCGGTCACCGCCGTCAAGACCTGCGAGCAGGGCACCAAGCAGAACAACGGCAACAAGTGGTACCGCATGAGCAACGACCTGGTGTCGGTCTCCGACAACAGCGTTGGCCCGTTCCAGGCGTGCCACAACGACGTCGCGGTCGCAGGCATCGGCGCTGCCGGCAACATCGGCACCATCGCCGGCATCCTGGGCTTCGACAACAACGCGAACGCCATCGACTCGCTGAAGACCTGCGAGCAGGCCACGTCGCAGAACAACGGCTGACCTTCTCCCTGGTCAGTGATGCAGGACCCGAACGAGCCACCTCGGTGGGGTGACTGATTCGGAAGCACTACCGGCGGCGCCGGGAGAAAGCCTCACTCCTCCCGGCGCCGCACTCATGCCGGCCCTCGTCCCAGCGCGGGCCGGTTCTTTTATGCCTTCTTCCAGGCGCAGGCGACCTTGAGGAACAGGTCGTTCGCCTCGCGCTCGCCGATGCTGACGCGCACTCCGTCACCCGGGAACGGGCGGATCGACACGCCCTCGGCCTGCACCGCAGCGGTGAACTCCAGGGTCTCCTCGCCGAGGTGCAGCCAGACGAAGTTCGTCTGGGTGTCCGGCACCCGCCAGCCCGCGGCCCGCAGCGTCTCGACGACCCGGGTCCGCTCGGTCACCAGCTCCTCGACCCGGGCGAGGAGTTCGTCCTCAGCCCGCAGCGAGGCGAGCGCAGCAGCCTGCGCGATGAAGCTGACCCCGAACGGCAGCGCACACTTGCGGATCGCGTTGACGACCGGCGGATGGCCGATCGCGTACCCGATCCGGAAGCCGGCCAGGCCGTAGGCCTTCGAGAACGTCCGCAGTACGACGACGTTCGGGTGGTCGCGGTAGACCTCGACCCCGTCGATGACCTCAGGGTCCCGGACGAACTCGCGGTACGCCTCGTCGAGCACGATCAGCACGTTGGACGGCACGGCCTCGACGAACGCGAGCAGTTCGTCGCGGTGCACGACGGGTCCGGTCGGATTGTTCGGCGTACAGACCAGGACGACCTTCGTCCGGTCGGTGATCGCCGCCTCCATGGCCTTGAAGTCATGCCGGGCGTCCTCGGTCAGCGGAACCTGGACGGACGTGGCTCCGGTCAGCTGGACGGCGATCGGGTACGCCTCGAACGAGCGCCATGCGTAGACGACCTCGTCACCGTGGGTGACCGCAGCCTGCAGCAGGTGGTAGAGCAGCGCCACCGAGCCGGTAGCGACCGCGATGTCCTCGCCCGGCACCTTGAACCGCTCCGACAGCGCCTCCAGCAGGTCGACCGCACCCATGTCCGGGTAGCGGTTCATGTGCTGGGCAGCGTCAGTCGCGGCCGCCAGCACGCCTGGCAATGGCGGATACGGGTTCTCGTTGCTGGACAGCTTGTACGACGGCCTGCCGTCGGAGGCCGCGGGCGGACGACCGGGCTTGTAAGCCGCGACATCGTCCAGGCAGGCGCGGAAGCGCAGGCCCGTAGGGAGTCCTTGGTCAGGAGTCATAGCCGCAGGTTAGTCCTGACACCCCGGTCCTGCCAGACCCTGCCGAGTGGTGTGACGAGAGCCGTATTGCGCGACGGAAGACTTGCCTGCACACTGACTGATTGTCGGACAATCAGGGAATCTTGCAGTCGTGGAGGGGCGTTCATGGGACAGCCGCTGGAGTGGGGTCGCCGCTATCTGATGGTCCGCCCGGACCACTTCCGGATCGACTACGTGATCAACCCCTACATGTCGACGCAGGACCAGCCCGACGCCGAGCTGGCACTGAAGCAGTGGGACGCGTTGCGGCAGGCGATCGTCGACGCCGGCGGCGAGGTCGAGGTGCTGGCACAGCGCCCGGACTCCCCCGACATGGTCTACGCGATGAACCTCGGGCTGGCCACCGCGGACGGCCGCGCGATGCTCTCGCACATGCGCTTCGAGCCCCGGCGCAGGGAGTCGCTGACCGCCGCTGACTGGTTCGTCGGCCACGGCTTCGACCTCGGCCGGACCGGCCGTGACGACGTCGGGCCGCACTTCGAGTCCGGGGACGCGTTCGTCTTCGGCGACAGCCTGGTCGTCGGCTACGGCCCGCGCACCGAGGGCGAGGCGCTCAAGCACCTGGCGACCGAGTGGGACATCCGGGTCCGCGGGCTGCGGATCGCGCACGAGGGGATGTACCACCTCGACCTGCCGTTCTGCCCGGTCGACAGCACGACGGCGATGATCTACCCGCCCGCCTTCGACGCCGCGAGCCAGGCCGAGCTGGCCGGCATCGTCCCGGACCCGATCGTGCTCACCGACGAGGAGGCCTTCGCCTTCAGCGGCAACTCGCTGGTGGTGAACGAGACGATCATCATGCCGGCCTGCTCACCGCGGCTGCGCGAGATCTTCACCGGCATGGGCCTGCGCGTCGTACTGGTCGACCTGAGCGAGTTCCACAAGGGCGGCGGCTCTGCCCGTTGCATGACCAACCCGCTCGACTTCCCCCTCACGGCCATCACCACCCCAGGCGGCGAACTCCACCTACCGCTCTGACAGTTACTTGATCGTGGTGTAGATGATGTCGAGGGTAGCTGGGTCCCAGCCGTTGGACGTGATCCAGTAGAGCGCGTTCTTCTTGCCGTCCGCGGTGTACGTCGCGATCCGGATCGACAGTGCCTCCGGGTTCTGCGGGTCGCTCTTGGACGTGGTGTAGTCGACCTTGTAGCCGCGTCCGAGGTGCGGAAGCTGCTGGATGATCGGGTAGCGCGCCACGATCCGGCGCTGGCCCTCGTCGAAGTTCCGGCCGGCCTCGGCCTCCAGCTCGCCTTGGGCCTCGGGGTTGTTCCGGGCCCACTCGCGGCCCTCGGCGCTGTTGGCGTACAGGTACATCTTGAGGCTGAGCTCGTCACCGCTCCCGGCGGTGAAGGTCGTGGAGTACGACTGGAAGCCGCGGCGCTCGCCGGTCAGCGTGTGCCGGCCGGACTTGACCTTGATCTCTCCGGACGCGTCGACCTGCTGACCGTCCAGCGTCAGGGTCAGGTCGTTCGGGATCCTGGTGACACTCATCGTCGCGCCCCTGTCCCGGAAGATCAGGAAACTGCCGAGCACCACGATGACGACCACGAGCACGACGGCGCCGATCAGCATCCGGCGCTGGCCTTCGCTCTCCATCTGGCGTCCCTCCTCAAGACTTCTTGTCCGGACCGGCCGGAGCGTTCTTCAGCCGGAACACAGTGAACTGGCCACCCACGCCGTAGAGGTGCTCGGCGTACGGGACGTGGCCGCCCAGCGATCCGGAGGCCGAGTTGTACCCCTTGCCCTCTTCACCCCACGGCCCGACGTAGAGGTAGGTGTGGCCGGGGCCGTTGAGGATGTCACCCGGCTTCATCCCGCCGGGCGGCTCGCCGTGCCAGGAGTCGTACTTGCCCGACGTCTTCATGTACTCGAACTGGGCGGGGGTCCACACCTCGGGAAAGTCCGGGTCCGCCCCGCTCATGTGCATCACGGTGGCGACGAACCGGCCACAGTCGGTGTAGGCCTGGTAGCCGTTGGGGTCGTTGAACTTCTTCATCGCCGCGACGAACTCCGGCTTCGCGACCTTGGCGTCACCGTCGTTCGACCCGGTGTGGTTGTACCCCGGGCGCTGGTTCGGCCAGGCCAGGTTCTTGGCGACGGCGGCGATGTCGCCGCTGCCCTCGGCGCAGGCGGTGGCTGGAGTGGCGCCCGGATTCGCGCCCGGGCTGCTGCCGGCGAAGGTGTTGAAGACCAGGCGGGCGGCCGTCTTGCGGTCGGCGTAGGTCTGGCTGTTCGGGTCCCCGTGACCGGCGAACCGCTCGTAGTAGTGCCCGAACGCGTACGCCGCCGCCTCCGGCGTGGTGGTCTTCTTGAGCTGGTCGCTGGCCGGCTTCTCGTTGGTCTGCAGCTCCTTCAGCAGGAAGGCGAGCTGGTGCTCGAGGGTGCCGATCGTCTCGTACGGAACGCCCTGGGCGCGGGAGGCCTTGATGATCTTGCTGGCCGGCGTCCACTGGACGATGCCCCAACCGGCCGAGTTGTTCTCGGCCTGCTGAGCCGTCGTCTCCTTGCCCTCCGGGGTGTCCTGCAACTGCAGCGGCCGGACGCCGTAGGACTCCTCGACCATGTTGCCGACCGCACCGGCGGACTGCTCCTTGGTGTAGCCGTTGCTGACCAGGAAGTTGAAGGCCTTCTGCTGGTTGTCGCTACCGATCAGCGGACCCGAGCCACAGCCGCAACTGCCACCGGCTGCCGTCGGGGGGTCGCCGAACGAGTCCTCCTTGGGGTCGGTGTTGACGAGCTTGCCGTTACCCAACTGGTCGACCCAGAGCTCGAAGTGCAGGTGCTCGCCGCTCGCACCATGCTCCTCGTCCCCGGAGCCCGACGTACCGATCTGCTGGCCGCGCTCGACCTTGTCGCCGACCTTGACCGACATGTCGTGGAAGAACTGGTAGTGGAACTCGACGGCCTTCTCGTGCCGGATCCAGATCTGGTTGTCGGCGACCTTGATCACCTCGCCGCTGTCGACGGCGTAGACCGGGCTCTTCTCGTCGACGTCGAAGTCGAGGCCCTGGTGGTCGTCGGACCACTCCTCGTCGACCTCCTTCTCGTCGGTCGGCCAGGAGAACGGCTTCACCTCACCGGTGGACCCGCCGCAGCCGGCCGCCTCCGCGTCCGGCAGGCTCATCAGGCTGCCGACGATCAGGGCGATCGCGATGATCAGCGGCAGCAGGAAGACCATCAGCGCGCCACCGAGGAGCAGCGGGCCCTTGTTCTCCATCCGGCTCTCCTCGCGGCGTGTCGGGGCGGCAACTACACAGCAGATCTTCTCTCAGATCGAGGTCATTGTGTCGTGAGTTATCCACAGGTCGGCCCGCGCACCGTGCCGCACGCGACAACGACGGCCGATTGGAAGAGAATCTTTCTATGTACGAACGGCTGCGGGTAGACCGCTCGACCACCGTGGACCGGGTGGTCGACGCGCTCCGCTCCGCACTGTTCGCCGGCGACCTCGAACCCGGTACGCCGCTCCGCGAGCAACCGCTGGCCGAGGCGCTCGGCGTCGCCCGCAGCACCGTCCGCGAGGCGATGACGATGCTGGTCACCGAGGGGCTGGCGATCCGCGAGCCGAACAAGGGCGTCAGCGTCGCGATCCTGCACCCAGCCGCGGTGGCGGACATCTGCAACGCCCGGTTCGTGCTGGAGTCGGCCGGGGTCCGCGCCTGGTTCGACGCCGACGACGATGCCCGGGAGCAGGTCCGGACGGCCATGCGGACCTTCGCCGCGACCGCCCAGGACGGCGCTGACCCGGAGGCGATGACCGAGACCCACCTGGCCATCCACCGCAGCCTGGTCGCCCTGACCGGCAGTGAGCGGCTGATCGCTACCCAGGACTCGATCACCGGCGAGGCCCGGCTCGCCCTGGCCCGGGTGGACGCGCTGCGCCAGGACGCCCGCCAGCAGGTCGCCTCGCACCGCAAGCTGATCCGTCTGCTGGAGCGCGGCGAGCTGGACGAGTGCGTCGAGGAGCTGCGCCGCCACCTCGCCGGCGCCGAGGAGTCCCTCCTCGAGGCCATCGCGACCCCGCCGACCTAAACCTGGTGCAGTCCCTCGGCGGTGACGTCGTAGGTCGCACCACCCACCCGGAGCCCGCGGAGTCGCGCCGACGGATCCAGTGCGGCAACTCGCGGTTCTGCGGTGACCGTCCCGTCCAGACCGACCTCAACACCGAAGAGGCCTTCCAGGACGAGCGACACCCAGGCACCGGACGAGGAGCACGCCCAGTCGATCAGGTACGGGTCCTGCGGCGGAGCCTTCCGAGCACCGCCCGCCATCAGCGGTGCGCCCTCCTCGACGAAGTGGGCCTGTCCACACGGTCCCTGGTTCGCCGAGCGCGCCAGACCGGGCAGCCAGTCCAGTACGACGTCCGTCCGGCCGAAGGCGATCAGTGCGCGAGCCGCATCAGCCGGCCAGGCTGGGTAGGCGCCGTTCCACTGGTGATCCGGGCGCAGGCTGAAGGACGCATCCGCGTCGTACGGCGACAGTGCCCGCATCCACGTGGGTGTCTGGAGCTCGCGCTGGAAGAACGCCACCATCTCCGCCTGCTGGGACTCGGACAGGTCGCCGGCGATCGTCGTACCGATGATGTTGAAGTCGTAGCAGTGCCGGACCGGGACCAGCTCGCCGTCGGGCTGGCGTGCGGACCAATGGCCGGCACCGTCGACGTACAGCTCCTTGACGTGGCCGGCGAGCTCGTCGGCCTCTTTCAGCAGGTCCTGGTTGCCGGTGATCTCGGCCGCGACCCGCAGGCACCAGACGTTGGCTGCGTTGAAGCTGGCTACCTCGTGCACGTAGCTGCTGACGCACTCCAGCAGGTTGTCGATACCGCCGTAGTCGGCCAGAGCGTGCTTCCCGCGCAGACCGCGCCAGGCGGTCGCCCACTCGACCACGTGATCGGTGACTGCGGGACTCAGCAGGCTGGAGTCCCCGGTGAAGCGCACGTAGTCGCGGACCAGGCGAGTCATGGCGAAGTCGTTGACCGAGTACCACTGGCCGACGGGTCCACCTGTCAGCCACTCGGTGCCGAAGTGCTTGTGGATGTCGAGGTCGATCCAGTGCTCAATGTGTCGTCGCATCGGCACCGGGTCGAGCAGTGCGTGGGTGAGCGACGAGAGGCTGTAGTCCCAGATGAACGTGGTGGTGGCCCAGTGCCGCGGCATCAGAGTGTCGTAGGCGCGCCCCAGGACACTGGCCGGGTTGTCCCGGCGGAACCAGATCACTCCCAGCACGCCCCACCAGTACAGCTTCTGCAGAGCCTCGTTGCTGGTCTCGAGGACGGGGAGCGAGCCACTGAAGCCGTCGCTGTCCGGGTCGAACGCGTCGGACAAGGCCATGTCCCACACGCCTTCGGCCACAGCGATCACTGCCGGTACGTCGGAGGCACACACCTCGAAGTGCGTCTCCGCCTCGGTCAGGTCGCGGGCCAGTACGTGCACATAGCTCATGCGGCCGTGGCCCTGAGCGTCCAGCACGAGTGTGGTCTTCAGCATCGCTCTGTCGACCTCAGCCGGTACGTCGAGGCCCTGCAGGCTCACTGCGGAGCCGGACTCGCCGACACCGAGCACTCGGTCGCCCACCGCGTGCAGAGTGTTCGACTCCGACGGCGGCATGTAGTTCGACCAGCCGCCAGTCGCACCGGTCGCTGTGCTGGCCAGGGTGAGTCCCAGCTCAACTGAGCGGCCCGGAGCGCCGGTGACCTCGAGCTGTACGACGACTGCCGGGCGGCCTGGTGCACAGGCGGTTGTGGTGCGCAGAGTCAGCCCGTCGACAGTGGTCGACCGCACCACGTGGTCAGGGCGCCACACCACCTCCACGGTGCCGCCGTACGAGCGGACCAGCCGACCGTCGACGTACAGCTGGCCGGTGATGCAGTCGCCATGTGAGTACGGCGGGAAGTTCACACTGCGGATCGCGAACACGTCCAGGTCGACCTGCGCCGTTCCGAGGAAGTTCGTCAGACCAGGCGGGTTGAACATGTCGTCGTACGTGTGGGTGAGGACATCGCTCGCGAGATCGGCTGAGCGCGGGATGGTCATGTGGGGTCGGCCCAATCGGTGTTCGGGAGTAAGGGGTACCAGTCGGGGCG
>NZ_SMKA01000011.1 GCF_004348455.1 Kribbella albertanoniae | reverse complement strand
GGGATGTGGGGAGGATCCACCCCCGAATCCGTCGCGGATCCTCCCCGAATCGGTTGGGGTGGATCCCGATTTGGGTGGTTGGGCAGGGAGATTGGGCCGGGGTTCTGCACTCTGGTTAAGGGTGTAGAACCCCCAAGGCCGGTGGCCAACCAGCGAAATGGTCGGGGTTCTGACCGGACGTCGGGGCAGCGGCGACCGGGATACCGCAGAGGCGGGCTTAACTAGCCGGCCTTGGCGTTATCCCCCGAGGCGACCGTGGCCCGCATACTGTCCAGCTGATCGTCGACTCGATCCGGACGGCGCTGGGTAGGCAATCCTCTACATCAGCCACCGTGGTGTAGAGGGTTACTTAGGGGAGGACCGGGCCAGCGTGGTGCTCAGCCCGGCTGCGGGCTCGCGGTGTCGAAGGTCGATGACCTGCTCGGTGGGCTGCCCGACACCTTCCGCTACTCCGAGGCGCTCGAGCGGGTGACTGCTGGGCTCCTGGGGACGGGGAGGTGGGTTTAGCGCGACTTCCAGGCAGTGCGCGATCAGGTGGGTAGACTGTCGGGTATGACGCAGTATGGGCGGCGATTTTTTTGCCCCGGCCGGCGCGATGGTGCCGACGGGGTGGGCTGCTGCTGCGCTCTCTCCTGAGGTGACCGTGGCTGGTCGGGGTGTGAAGAGTCCCCCGTCGAGACCGTCATCTTTGGAGATTTCTCATGTCTGTCCTCACTCTTGAGGAACTGCACTCTGCTCTGTCCCTGCGCGATCTGACTGATCCGGCCCAGGGGCCGCATGCTGTCCAGCTGATCGTCGATTCGATCCGGACGGCGCTGGGGGCTGCTTGGCCCTACACGGAGGTCTGGACCCGGCGCGACCATCCGGTGGTCAGCCTGGCCGACAACTACGACAACCTTGGGTACGCCGCCGGCGCGGTGACCCGGGAAGCCCGCTACACGCGCTACGCGTCGGAGGGTGAGGTGCTGCGCAGCCATACGTCGGCGATGATCCCGCCCGCGTTGCGTGAGCTCGCCGGCTCTGACGCATCTGATGTGCTGATGGTCTGTGCGGGGATCTGCTACCGCCGCGACTCGGTGGATTGGCAGCACACCGGCACGCCGCATCAGCTCGACCTGTGGCGGCTCAGTCGCAACGTCACGCTCGGAGAGGCTGAGCTGGAAGACATGATCGCCCGGTTGGTCGAGACCGTGCTGCCCGGGCAGACCTACCGGACAGTGCCTGCGGTGCACCCGTACACGATCCATGGTCGGCAGATCGATGTCCTGCTGGACGATCAGTGGATCGAGATCGGTGAATGCGGGGTGGCCGCGCCGGCTGTCCTGCGCAAGGCCGGTCTGGACGACAGCTGGACCGGACTGGCGATGGGACCGGGGTTGGACCGGCTGCTGATGCTGCGGAAGGGCATCCGCGACATCCGGTTGCTCAGGTCGACGGATCCGCGGGTGGCCGGCCAGATGCGCGACCTGCAGCCCTACCGATCGGTGTCGACGATGCCACCGGTCCGCCGGGATCTCTCGGTCGTGGTGAGTGCGGAGGCGGATGTGTCGCCGGAGGTGCTCGGCGACAAGGTGCGGGATGCGCTCGGCCCGGACGCGGATGCCGCGGAGTCGCTGGATGTGCTGGGCGAGACGACGTACGACGAGCTGCCACCGGCTGCGCGGGCGCGGTTGCAGATCACTGCTGGACAACGAAACCTCCTGGTCAGGCTGGTCCTCCGGCCGGTGGATCGAACCTTGACCGATGCCGAGGCCAACGTGTTGCGTGACAAGGTCTACCGGGCGCTGCATGAGGGGCCTGTCCTCGAGCTGATCGGCTAGCGCCGTAGCTCGCGGGCGGCGACGAGCCAGGCGCACACCGCCAGTGGGATCTCCAGGACGAAGGCCACGGCCAGGGAGAGGGTGCGGTCGAAGCCTGCGCCCGCGGTGCTGACGTCGAACCAGGCGTCGGCCAGGAGGAGAGTCCCGGCGGTCATCGCGGTCAGGACGGCATATCTGTTACGAGTGTGCAGCAGGTACGCCGTCAGGCCGGCGGCGACTGCGGTCAGGATGTTGAGGCCGATCCAGGTGAGACGCCAGTTGTTGGCCTGGTAGGTGCTCGGCAGCGTCGCCGCGAGGATCAGGCACCACGGCAGCAGCACAGCCGCAACGCCGCCGGCGACCAGCGCGGCCACTCCGCCGGGGGAGCGGCGCGGGCGGATCCGGCCGTCGAGGCGGCCTTCCGCTATGTAGTCGTCGAGAGCCTCGGCGACGCGGTCGTCGATCGCGTCACCAAGTTGCACTGTCAGTTGCCGCCCGGGAGGCGGGGACACAGGGGCCTGCGGGAGTGTCGTCGTCATGGCTTCGAGCATTCCGTCGCGGCGGCCTCGGCACATTGAGGACAACCCACGAATCGGAGGTGGGGTTAACCCGAACTCGATACGGGGGTTGTCCTCATATCGGCACCCCTCGGCCGCCACGTAGGTTTGAGCCCGTCGCGAACAAACCAGCGCAGCGGCACAGACAGGGGAGGTGGTTCGGGTGACGACGATCGCGAGTCCGGTTCCCCGGCGACCCTGGCGGCTGTGGCGCTCGCCGTACTTGTGGCTGGCAACGATCCATCTGCTCGGTGATTCCGTCGTGGTGCTGACCTCCGGGCTGCTGGCTCTGGTCGCCGTCTGTGTGGCCGTGCTCGCGTGGCCGCTGGCCTTCGTCGGGGTGCCGCTGACCACGGCGGCGGCCCGAGCGGTCTATGCGCTGGCACGATGGGAGCGGGCCCGGGCCCGGATCACCCGCGGGCAGGAGGTGCTGGCGCTCGAGCCACCGGAGCCGTCCGGCAACCGGATCGTCGACGCCCGCCGGGCGATCACCGATCCGAGCCTGTGGCGCCAGTTCCTGTACTACGTCCTGTTGTTGCCGGCAGCAATGTCCTGGTTGCTGCTGATCGTGGTCGCCTGGTCGATCCCGCCGGTGCTGATCGGCCTGCCGTTCTACTTCTCGAGGTTCGCGGCGGCGCAGGCTCAGCTCGGGCCGTTCGTGGTCGATACCGACAGCAAGGCCATCGCCGCTTCGGTGTTCGGCGCAGTGTTCCTGGTGCTGGTCTCCCCGGTGCTGATGCGGACGGCGTCCGCCTTGGACGGACATCTCGCCCGGATCTACCTGGGCGGTGACGAGACCGGGGCGCTGACCGAGCGGGTGAGTCGGCTGGTGACGAGCCGGCAGCAGGTGGTCGACTCGGCGGAGGCCGAGCGGCGGCGGATGGAGCGTGACCTGCATGACGGTGCACAGCAGCGGCTGGTCTCACTGGCGATGACGCTGGGCCGCGCGAAGAACCGGCTGGGCGACAAGGATCCGTCGGTGCGTTCGCTGATCGAGGAGGCGCACTCCGAGGCGCTGCAGGCGATTGCGGAGCTTCGGGATCTGACCCGTGGCCTGCATCCACCGGTGCTGACCGACCGCGGGCTCGATGCCGCGATCTCCGCCGTCGCCGCGCGGTCTCCGGTGCCGGTGCGCGTGAGCGTCGACGTCGACCCGCGGCCGTCGCTCACCATCGAGTCCATCGCCTACTTCGTGGTCACCGAGGCCCTGACCAATGTGGCCAAACATGCCGACGCGGCCCGGGCCGAGGTCCGGATCGTGCGGATCGGCAACCTGCTCCGGGTCGAGGTGACCGACGATGGTCGGGGTGGCGCGCATCCCGAGGGCGGGACCGGCCTGCAGGGCCTGTCTGATCGGGTGGCGGGGGTCGACGGCCAGCTCAGTCTCAGCAGTCCACCGGGCGGTCCGACCGTCCTCACCGCGGAGGTGCCGTGCGAATGACCAGGGAGGTGCGGTGCGAATGACCAGCCTGCGAGTCGTGATCGCGGAGGACTCGGTGCTGCTCCGCGAGGGCATCGTGCGCCTGTTGGAGGAGCAGGACTGCACGGTCGTCGCGGCAGTCGGCGACGGTGACGAGCTGCTCAAGGCGGTCGCCCAGCACCGGCCCGATGTCTGCGTGGTCGATGTGCGGATGCCGCCAACGTTCACCGACGAGGGATTGCGGGCGGCGCTGGTGCTCCGCGAGCAGTATCCGGAGACCGGTGTGCTGGTCCTGTCCCAGTACGTCGAGGAGCGGTATGCGAGTGAGCTGATCGGCAGCAACCCGGGCGGCGTCGGGTATCTGCTGAAGGATCGAGTGGCCGACGTGGATCAGTTCCTCGACGGACTGCGCCGCGTGGCGGCCGGCGGTGCGGCGCTGGACCCGGAGGTGATCTCACAGTTGCTCGTGCGGTCCAGCAAGGCGGATCCGTTGGCTGCACTGAGTCCGCGTGAGCAGGAGGTCCTGCGGGCGATGGCGGAGGGCAAGTCGAACACCGGCATCGCGCAGGCGCTCGTGGTCGGGGAGGGTGCGGTGGAGAAGCACATCAGCAGCATCTTCCAGAAGCTGAGGCTGTCGTCGACCGAGGGCGAGCACCGCCGGGTCCTGGCCGTGTTGCGGTTCCTGGACAGCTGATGGCACTCAGCTCAGCGCAGCGTCGGATGCTGCTGGTCGGGGTCGTGCCACTGCTGCTGCTCGTGGTCACCGGTGCCGCGGTCACGGTCGCGACGATCCGCGGCAAGCTTCCCTTCGACTATTCGTCCAGCTTCGCGACTGCGCCGCAGGGGGTGCGGATCTTCTCGGAGGTTCCGGCCAACGTGATCGGTGGTGCGAGCAACCAGGTTCGGGTCAGCGTCGACGGGACCTATGCGAAGCAGCAGCCGAAGGTCGAGGTCCGGACCGTCGACGGCGTGCTGGATGTCCGGACCACCTGCCCGGACGCACGCTGTGAGGTCGAGCTCACGGTTGAGGTGCCGGCCGCTCTTGCAGTGCAGGCCAAGGCCGAGGGGGCCTCCATCCACGTCTCTGGTCTGGCCGGGAAGGTGCGGGTCGACGCCGGTGACGGGACCGTGTCGATGAATCGGATGCGCAGTCCGCAGGTATCCGTCGATACCCGTCGGGGCTCGCTGTCCATCCAGTTCGACGAACCGCCCGAGCAGGTGACGGCCACGGTCAGTGATGGCTCGCTCAACGTTCGGGTGCCCGGCACCACGACGTACGCCATTGATGCGGTCGCGGCGCAGGGCTCCGCCGAGATCGGTCCGAACAACGACCCGACCGCGAAGCATCGTCTCTTCCTACGGACCAGCTATGGCAGCATCACGGTCAGCTGATCGCGGCCACGAAGGCCTTGGCTTTGGCGGTGATGGTCGGCCAGTCGGCCGCCGCGACATCGGCGGGGGAGACCACATCGGTGCCCGCGCTGACGGCCAGTGCTCCAGCATCCAGGTAGTCCCGGGCGTTCCCGGCGTTGATGCCACCCGACGGGACCAGCGGCACCCCGGGGAACGGGCCGTTCAGATCCTTGAAGTACTTCGGGCCAAGCTGGTGAGCCGGGAAGATCTTGACCGCATCCGACCCCAGCGCGAGCGCCGTCATCACCTCGGACGGTGTGAAAGCACCGAACACCACCGGTACGGCGGCCGCCCGCGCCGCCCGGGCGATGGCCGCTGCGTCCGGGCCCTGACCCGGTGTCACCAAGAACTGCGCGCCTGCGTCGATCGCCTGCTGAGCCTGCTCGCCCGTCTGCACAGTCCCGGCGCCGACCACCGCGCCCGTCTCGGCGGCCGTCGAGGCTGCGCGCTCCAGATGCCGGGGCAGGTCCGGAGTCGTGAAGGTCAGCTCGACGACGTGGATGCCGCCGGCAACCAGCGCCGCGCACAGATCCCGGGCGTCAGCGATCTCCGGTGCCCTGACGACAGTCAGCACGCGGTCGGCTCGCAACAGGTCCAGGGTGGTCATATCGAGGTCCTCTCAAACGTCAGTACGGCGGATGGCCCGGCCTGGCAGCGCGTCGGTCCGATGACCGTCGTCGATCACGGGGACACCGTTGACGAAGACGTACGGGATGCCTTCGGCCTGCTGCCGGGGGTTGTCGAAGGTCGCGGTGTCGTGGACGGTGTCCGGATCGAAGAGCACCAGGTCCGCGTGGTATCCCTCCCGGACCAGTCCGCGGTCGGTGAGCCGCAGTCGGCGTGCCGGTCGGCCGGTGAGGTGGTGGATGCAGTCGGCCAACTCCAGGACACCCAGCTCGCGGACGTACCGGCCCAGGTAGCGCGGGAAGGTGCCCCACGAGCGCGGGTGCGGTTTGCCGCCGACCAGGATCGCGTCCGAGCCGCCGGTATGACTCGAGTGCTGCATGATCGTCCGCACGTTCTCCTCGTGCCCGACATGCTGCAGGATCGAGGTGCCGAGGTCGTCCGCGATCAGCAGGTCGAAGAAGACGTCGGCGGCCGGCTTACCGCTCCTGGCAGCCAGGTCCTCGACTGTCCGGCCGACGGCGTCGCCGAGGGCGGGGTTGCGGACGCCGCCGATCTCGATGGTGTTCCACTCGATCACACAGCCGTGGCAGCCGTCGGAGCCGACCTGCTCCATCTCGTGCGCGATCCTGGCCCGCGTCGCCGGATCCCGCAACCGGTCCAGCTGGGCATCCGGGCCACCCTCAGCCGTCCAGCTCGGCAACGTCGCCGCGAGAGTAGTTGCCCCAGGCAAATAGGGATACGTGTCGGTGGTGACGTCGAGACCGTCGCCGAGTGCCTTGTCGATCATCGCGATCAGGTCGGCGCCGCGACCCTGGTTCGGGCCGAAGTTCATCACCGCGTGGGTCAGGTGCAGTGGGCAGCCGGAGCGGCGGGCCACTTCGACCATCTCGGCGTACGCATCCAGAGCGCCCTGGCCGTAGGACCGCTGGTGCGGCGAATAGTAGCCGCCGTGCTGCGCGACGACGCGGCACAGCTCGACGAGCTCCTCGGTGGTGGCGAACATGCCCGGCGTGTAGGTGAGGCCGCTGCTCATTCCGACCGCGCCGTCGCGCATCGCCTGCGTGAGCAGGTCGACCATCTGCGCCTGTTCGGCCGGGGTAGCCGGGCGGTTCTCGGTGCCGACGACCATCATCCGCAGCGTGCCCTGCGGGACCAGGTAGGCAGCGTTGCACGCGATTCCCTGATCGAGGCGATCCAGATAGCCGGCGACCGTCGACCACGAGAAGTCGAAGTCGTCCGGTTCGCCGTTCCAGCCGGCGATCTGGCGGCGGATCGCGGCCCGGGTCGGGTCGTCGATCGGCGCGAACGACAGACCGTCCTGGCCGAGGACCTCCAGCGTGACGCCCTGACTGACCTTGGCGGTGTGGTCCGGCGTCGCCAGGATCTGCAGGTCGGAGTGCGCATGCATGTCGATGAAGCCGGGACAGAGCACGAGGCCGGTGGCGTCGATCGTCCGGCCGGCGGGCGGCAGGTCGTTGCCTATGGCCACAATTCGGCCGGCGTCGACGGCGACGTCCGCGGTGAAACCGGGGGCGCCCGTGCCGTCGAGGACGGTGGCGCCGGTGATCAGCAGGTCGGCCATCTCAGAAATACGTCCGGATCAGGTCGACGACGACGGGATCGGCCGCATCCGGGTCGTCCACGACCGGGATCAGCCCCCACTTGTCGAACGCGGTACACGGGTGCGAGAGGCCAACCCGGAGTTCGTCGCCGATCACCACCGGTTCGTCGCCGAACCGCAGATAGCCATGCTGGTCGTTCAATTTGGTCACCGTCATGCCGGTCGCCGGGAGGACCGGTTCGCCGACCGAGCGCGGCCGGATCAGCTGCGGCTCGGGCATGTCCTGGTCGACCGGGAAGTCGCGCCGCCCGGCGTCGAAGATCGCCAACCCGGGCTCGGGTTGCGAGGTGATCCGCATCCAGCCGTGCATCGCCGCGATGAGCTGCTCGCCGTCGGTCCGTGGCGACTGACCCAGTGGCGACACCCGCCGGTAGAGCCCGTCATCGTGCGAGATGTAGGCACCGGATCGCAGGACGACCCGGGCATCCTCGATCGGGCCCAGGACCTCGGCCACCAGCTCGAAGTACTCGCTGCCGCCCGCGGTGACGATCGGTTCGACGCCCTCGTCGTACAGCTTGCCGAGTCGCGAGTGCAGCTCAGCCATGTCGTGCAGAAACGCCCGTACGGCGGTCAGTCCGGCCTCGTCGACGCCGGAGCCGACCGCGCCCTCGTAGCCCGCCACCCCGACCAGTCGCAACGTCGAGGCCTCTGCCACTGCCGAAGCAACGGCCTCGGCGGTCTCGAAGTCCCGAGCGCCGGTCCGGCCGCCGGGTGCACCAAGCTCAACCAGTACGTCGAGCGGCCGCGCATCCGGACCGACATACGCCGACCGAGCCGCCTCCATGATCTCGACCGTCCGGACGGAATCAGCCCAGACCATCACCTCGAACGACGGATCCCGCGCCAGCTCGTCGGCGACCCAGCGCAGCTGGAGCGGGGAGACGACCGAGTTCGCGATCAGCACCCGGCGGATGCCGAACTGGCGAGCGATCGCGAGGTGGAAGACGTTAGCCAGCGTGATCGCCCACGCGCCGGCATCCAGCTGCTGCGCCCACAAAGCAGGGGCCATCGTGGTCTTGCCGTGCGGTGCGAGCTCGACGTCGTGGTGCGCGCACCAGCGGGCGAGCGTGTCGATGTTGTGCCGCACGCCAGGCGCGGACAGCGTCATCAACGGGGTCGGCAGCTGGGAGAGTCGCGGGCGATCGGCCAGGACCTCGGCGACGGTCCGCCCCCAGAAGGCAGGCGGCAGCACCCGGTCGCGTCGGCTCACGCGCTCGTCGGCAAGCGCGGCGATGGCGGCAGCATCGTAGGCAGGCATCGAGTCCCCTGGGAGTAGTTGCAGAATACGCAATGTTCATTGCACATTCTGACCTGACGGTTGTAGCATCGCGCTCGAAGTTGCGTCAACGACCGCTGTTTCACACCTATCCCATCACCCCGGACCCAGGAGCGCAGATGCCCGACCCGCGCACCGAGACGGAAGCCCCGCCGGAAGCCCTGGCGGAAGCCGGAGCTGGGGACGGCCGGGTGGTCTGTGTCGGCGAGGCGATGATCATGCTCGCGGGTGCGGCTGGACCGCTCGAGGACGTCGAGACGTTCCGTCGGTCGGTGGGTGGCGCGGAGTGCAATGTGGCCGGAGGCCTGGCCGGTCTCGGCGTGCCGACCAGCTGGGTGTCCCGGCTCGGCGACGACGGTTTCGGCCGGCAGGTACTGCGTGATCTGCGCGGGCGGGGAGTCGATGTCGGCGGGGTGGAGGTCGATCCGGATCGGTCGACCGCGCTGTACGTGAAGGAGTCGATCGACGGCCGGTCCCGCATGCACTACTACCGGACCGGCTCGGCGGCGTCGGCGATGAGTCCCGCGTTCCTGCTGCGTCCTGAGGTGTCCGACCGACTCGGCAGCGCCCGGATCGTGCACACCACTGGCATCACCGCCGCACTGTCCGATGACACCGCGCGGATGCTGGACGAGCTCCGCGGGGACTTCATTCTGAGCGTTGACCTGAACTGGCGGCCGGTGCTGTGGCGCGACAAGGACCCGGAGCCGCTCTGGCGGTTGCTGCGGGCGGCCAACGTCGTACTGATCGGTGCTGATGAGGCGCTGGTGTTCGCAGGGACCAACGACCCAGTTGAGCTGCACGAACGGTTTGGCAACGACTGCACGCTGGTCGTGAAGAACGATGCGCACACTGCGGTCGCGCTGGAGCCGGACGGTCGTCGTACCGAGGTTCCAGCGCTGACTGTCCAGGTGGTTGAGCCAGTAGGTGCGGGGGATGCGTTTGCGGCCGGCTTCCTGGCTGGGACGCTGCAGGACCTGTCAATGCAGCAGCGGCTGCGGCTCGGGCATCTGAACGCGGCAGCGGTGCTCGCCGTACCGGAAGACCACGCTGCGCCGCCGCACAGCGCGCTAAGGGACAGACTGCTCGCCGCCACCGAAGAAGAGTGGGCGGCGACACGGGTATGAGCCAGAGCCTCGCGAGAGCCCTGCAGATCCTGGCCAGCCTGGGCGAGGGGGAGCGGTCGCTGGATCAGCTCGCAGCCGAGCTCGGCGTCCACAAGACCACAGTGCTCCGGCTGCTGCGCACCATGGAGGCAGACCGCTTCGTACGGCGGGACGAGGCGCACCGCTATCGGCTGGGCTCCCGGTTGTTCGCGTTGGCGGATACGGCGCGCGAGCAGCACGTCGTACGGGAAGTGGCTGCACCCCATCTACGCCAGCTGAATCAGAAGACCGGTCAGACCGTTCACCTGGCGGCGTGGGAGAACGGCGAGGTCGTCTACATCGACAAGCTCGACAGTGTGCGCACGTTCCGCATGTACTCGCAGATCGGCGTACCAGCGGCTCTGCACTGCACTGCGGTCGGGAAGGTCCTGCTGGCGGCGCAGCCCAAGCGGCAACGTGAAGCGGTGCTGGCGTCGCTGGACTACCACGCGTTCACCCCGCAGACCCTCACTGATGCGGAGGCGCTGCGCGACGAGCTGGATGCGGTCCGGACTCGTGGCTGGGCGCAGGACAAGGCCGAGCACGAGTCCTTCATGAACTGCATCGGTGCGCCGGTCACAGACCAGGCGGGCCGCGTTGTCGGGGCCGTGTCGGTCTCCGTACCGGATGTGCTGCTGAACTATGAGCAGGTGCTCGAACTCCTGCCTGAGCTGCTCGCCACCACCCAGGCGATCAGTGATGACTACAACTGAAAGGTGTCCGACCTGATGTCCGACAAGACCGCCGTCTCCACCACTGACGCACCCGCTCCGCTGCCGGTGTTCTCGCAGGGCGTCCGCAAGGGCAACATCCTGCAGGTCTCCGGCCAGGGCTCGGTCGACCCGGCGACCGGCGAGTTCGTGTTCGTCGGCGATGTGAAGGCCCAGACCACCCGCGTCCTGCAGAACATCGAGGCGATCCTCAAGGCCGGCGGCGGCAGCCTGGACGACGTGCTGATGCTGCGCGTCTACCTGACCACCCGCGACGACTTCGCCGCCATGAACGAGGCCTACGCCGAGTTCGTCACCACCCGCACCCCCAGCGGCGTCCTGCCCTCCCGCACCACCGTCTTCACCGGTCTCCCCCTCCCCGACATGCTCGTCGAGATCGACGCCCTCGCCGTCCTGGACTGACCCGAGCCGCTGCGTCCGGCGCCCAGGGAAGGCTGGGCGCCGGGCACACCCCTGTACAGCAGGCATCCCGTATTGCGGGATATGATCCTGCAATGCAGGAAACGATACCTCGGGGTTCTGTGCAGTCGATCGACCGGGCGGTGGCGATCCTGCGGTGCTTCGATGCCCGTACGCCGGACCTTGGCATCAGCGATCTGTCGCGGGCGACCGGGTTGTCGACGAGCACTGTGCATCGGTTGCTGGTGGCGATGGTGGAGAACGGGCTGATTCGGCAGACCGCGCAGCGGCGGTATGCGATTGGGCCGTTGGTGGTTCAGCTAGCGCACACCAGTGGGATTCCGGCGACGCTGCGTGATGCCGCTCAGCCGGTACTGCGGGAGCTTCGTGACGTCACGGGGGAGACAGCGGCTGTGCATGAGCTCCTGGCGAGCGGGCACCGCGTGGTGCTCGATCAGGTGGAGAGCCGGCACCAACTGCGTCGCACCTACACGGAGTTCGGCGTACCGCTTCCGCTGCCGCAGGGTGCCCCGGGCAAGGTGCTGCTCGCATTTGCGCCGTGGCAGCGTCAGGTGGAGGTGCTGTCTGCGCCGCTCGAGCAGGTGCTGCCGGACACCATCACGGATCCCGACCGGCTGGCCGCACAGCTCGCTGAGATTCGCGAGCGGGGGTTCGCGACCTCTATGACTGAGCGGACGCCCGGGATCTGCTCGGTTGCGGCTCCTGTCTTCGACTACGCCGGGCAGGTGGTCGGGTGCCTGTCGGTCTCCGGTCCGGAGTTGCGGATGCCTGCAGAGGTCCTGCTGGAGTTCGGTGCGCGCATTGTGCCGGCCGCCTGGGAGGTCTCGGAGCTGCTGGGAGCAACGACAGCCGGGCGAGAGCGAGCCACAGAACAAGCGAGCGCCCGCTGATGGCCGGCCCGGCCGCCCTGCTCAAGATCGCACCATCGGTCTACCTCCCCGCACTGCTCTACGGCATCGGCCAAGGCGCGATCGCCCCAGTGATCGCAGTGTCGGCCACCCACCTGGGCGCATCACCCGCTATCGCCGGGGTGGTCGTCGCAGCGGCTGGACTCGGGCAGGTCATCGGCGACGTCCCGGCCGGCGCGCTCACCTCGAAGATCGGCGAACGCCGCGCGATGCTCGGTGCGACCGTCCTGGTCTCACTGGCACTGGTCGGCTGCCTCCTGGCGCCGACGGTCTGGACACTCGCCCTGGCGATCGGCGTCACCGGACTGGCCGGCTCGGTCTGGGGCCTGGCCCGCCAGGCCTACCTCAGCGAGGCGGTGCCGATCGAGCTCCGCGCCCGGGCCCTGTCCACTCTCGGCGGCGTGCAGCGCATCGGCTCCTTCATCGGCCCGTTCCTCGGCGCCCTGGCGATGCGCTTCCTTGGCACCGACGGTGCTTACTGGGTGCACCTCGTCGGCGCAGTCCTGGCGTGCATAGTCCTCGTGAGCGTCCCCGACATCGAGTCGGTACGTCGGGCGCGCGGCAGCAGGCCCGTCTCAGCTCAGTCCACAGTGGGCGTGATCCGCGAGCACCTGCCAGTACTGCGAACTCTCGGTACCGGTGCGCTCCTGGTCGGCGCAGTCCGCGCTTCCCGCCAGGTCGTCGTACCGCTGTGGGCCCTGCACATCGGACTGGACGCTCAAACCACCAGCATCATCTTCGGACTCTCCGGTGCGGTCGACATGCTGCTGTTCTACCCAGCCGGCTCAGTCATGGACCGCCTCGGCCGCAAGTGGGTCGCCGTACCGTCGATGCTCGTCCTCGGGCTGGCTCACCTGCTCCTCCCACTCACTCACAGCACCACCACCCTCACAGCGGTCGCGCTGCTGATGGGCGTCGGCAACGGCCTCGGCGCCGGCGTCATCATGACGCTCGGCGCAGACGCCTCTCCACCGGTGGGCAGAGCCCAGTTCCTCGGTGCGTTCCGCCTCTTCGCCGACACCGGCAACGGCGCCGGCCCACTACTGCTAGCCGGAGCCACTGCTCTGTTTGGATTGGGGCCTGCGGTCGTGGTGATGGCAGGCACGGGGTTCGCCGCCGCGGCGGCGATGCGACGCTGGATCCCACCGCACCCGATCAAGGCAGCCCGGCTATAAGAGAGGAGAGCGATCCGTGAGTGACGACGGATGCTGCGCGCCCGCGCGAGTCGAGCCGTGCCGAGCGCGGTGCCGGAGTCTCGGGTAGCGAGCGGAGCGCCGGCTGGGTCGATCGAGCGGGTGCGGATCGAGGCCGGTGCCTTTCGGATGGGTGCCGAGGACGCGGACGGGTTCCCGGGTGATCTGGAGGGGCCAGTCCGTGAGGTGTCGCTGCCGCCGTACGAGATCGGTGTGACCGCGGTGACGAACGAGCAGTTCGCGGCGTTCGTCGCCAGCACCGGCTATGTGACCGAGGCGGAGCGGTTCGGGTGGAGCTACGTGTTCGCCGGGTTCCTGCCCGCGGCGCTGCGCAAGGTGAGCGAGCGGCCGGCGGCGACACCGTGGTGGTGCGGCGTCCATGGCGCGACCTGGGATCATCCGGAAGGCCCTGGCTCGGAGCTGACCGAGCGAGCCGACCATCCGGTGGTCCACGTGTCCTGGGCGGACGCGGTGGCTTTCTGTACCTGGGCGGGCGGCCGGTTGCCGACCGAGGCCGAGTGGGAGCGGGCGGCCCGCGGCGGTCTCGAGCAGCGTCGCTATCCGTGGGGCGACGACCTCACCCCGGACGGCGAGCATCGCTGCAACATCTGGCAGGGCAACTTCCCCACCAAGAACACCGAGGCTGACGGCTACCGCGGTACGGCGCCGGTCCGCAGCTACCCGCCGAACGGGTTCGGTCTGTACGAGGTGGTCGGCAATGTCTGGGAGTGGACCTCCGACGAGTGGGGTACGAACCGCGTCATGCGCGGTGGCTCCTACCTGTGCCACGCGTCGTACTGCAACCGCTACCGCGTCGGTGCGCGGAGCTCGAACGAAGCGTCGAGCAGTGCGGGTAATCACGGCTTCCGCTGTGTCTGGTAAGGAGAACAAGTGACCGCACGCAACGTGGTGATGATCTGCGTCGACCAGTGGCGGGGTGATGCCCTGTCCGCGGCCGGGCACCCGGTCGTCCGTACGCCGTACCTGGATCAGCTCGCCTCCCAGGGCACCCGCTTCTCGCGGGCGTACTCGGCGACGCCGACCTGCGTGCCCGCCCGGGTTGCCCTGATGACCGGCCAGTCGCAGGAGCGGCACGGTCGAGTCGGCTACCGCGACGGCGTGACGTTCCAGGAGGCGCACCCGGTGACGCTGCCGGGCACTCTGCGGGATGCGGGCTATCAGACGCAGGCGATCGGGAAGCTGCACGTGTATCCGGAGCGGTCGCGGATCGGGTTCGACGACGTCCGGCTGCACGACGGCTACCTGCACTTCGCCCGCCGGCGTCAGCAGCGGGACCTGCGTGAGGTGGACGACTACCTGCCCTGGCTGCAGTCCCAGGCCGGCAGCTCACCGGTGGCCGACTACACCGACAACGGACTGAACTGCAACAGCGTGGTCGCCCGGCCCTGGGACAAACCAGAGGCACAGCACCCGACGAACTGGGTCGTCACCGAGGCCATCTCCTGGCTCTACCGCCGCGACCCGACCACACCGTTCTTCCTCTACCTCTCCTTCCACCGCCCACATGCGCCACTCGACCCACCGCAGTGGGCCTTCGACCAGTACGTCGGTATGCCCCGGACCGATCCGGTGGTGGGGGACTGGACGTCGGCGTACGACGAATTCCGGAACGACGGCGCGCATGACACGGTCATCGGGCGACTCGACGCCGAGACCCATCACCGGGCCAAGGCCGGGTACTACGGTCATCTGTCGCACATCGACCAGCAGGTCAACCGGTTCCTGGACACGCTGGCGGAGTTCGGGCTGCGCGAGGACACGGTGGTGCTGTTCACCTCCGACCACGGCGACATGCTCGGCGACCACGACATGTATCGGAAGGGCCAGCCCTACGAAGGGTCGACGCACGTGCCACTGCTGATCTCGGCGCCGGAGGGCCCACGAGGACAGGTGATCGACGACGTGGTCGAGCTGCGCGATCTGATGCCGACCGTGCTCGACCTGGCCGGCGTGCCGATCCCCGAGACCGTCGACGGACGCAGCCTCGCGCCGCACCTCCGTGGCGAGACGGTCTCGGAATGGCGTGAGCACCTGCACGGCGAGCACGTGTTGCTCGGCCAGTCGCTGCAGTGGGTCACCGACGGGAAGCGCAAGTACGTCTGGATGTCGGCCCACGGCGACGAGCAGTTCTTCGACCTCGAGGCCGATCCGCAGGAGACCCGCAACCTGGTGGCCGACCCGGCCCGGGCCGACGAGGTACGGCGCTGGCGGCAGAAACTCCTCGACGACCTCCGCGACCGCGAGGAAGGGTACGTCGACGCCGGGCAACTCGTGCCGGGCCGGCCGGTGGTCACCGAGCTCCAGCGGCCGATTTGGTCCCAGCGGCACGGTCGGGCACAATGAACCTTGCCGAAGACCGCTGGTGGCTGCCTAGCAGCTGAAAGTCTCACTCAGGTGGGCGGCCCGCGCAGGTGATGAGAAGTGTGAGTGTAGTTCGTATGTTCACGCCCTTGCCGCCTGCGCAGGGGCGTTTTTCATTTCCTGGGGTCCTCGGCGAGAAAGCCAAACGAAGGAGACCCCATGGCGAGGCCGGACAAGGCAGCCGCTGTCGCAGAGCTGACGGACGAGTTCCGTAGCTCGAACGGCGCCGTGCTGACCGAGTACCGCGGACTCACTGTGGCGCAGCTGCGGAATCTGCGCACTGCGCTCGGTGACGACGTGAACTACGCCGTGGTGAAGAACACGCTGACCAAGATCGCGGCCAAGGACGCGGGTGTCGAGTCGTTCGACTCGCTGCTCGAGGGTCCGTCGGCCATCGCCTTCATCAAGGGCGATGCGGTGGTTGCGGCCAAGGGTCTGCGTGACTTCGCCAAGGCGAATCCCCTTCTCGTCATCAAGGGCGGAGTGCTCGACGGTAAGGCACTCAGCACTGACGAGATCACCAAACTCGCTGACCTGGAGTCGCGTGAGGTCCTCCTCGCGAAGCTCGCAGGTGCGATGAAGGCGGCTCCGCAGCAAGCGGTGTCGCTGTTCGCTGCTCCGCTGTCGCAGGCCGCGCGCCTGTTCGCGGCGCTGCAGGACAAGCTGCCGGCGGACGGGGCTCCGGCCCCCGAGGCGGCAGCCGAGACCGTGCAGGACACGGTCGAGGCACCTGCCGAGGCGAGCGCCGAGGAGACTGCCGCAGCTGACAGCTGAGGCCGTTCTCACTGCACCACCCCATTCAGTGATCGACAGTTACTAAGGAAGGACCGCCACCATGGCGAAGCTCAGCACCGAAGAGCTCCTCGGCCAGTTCAAGGAACTGACCCTGCTGGAGCTGTCGGAGTTCGTTAAGGCTTTCGAGGAGGAGTTCGGCGTCACCGCCGCCGCCCCGGTTGCCGTTGCCGCCGCAGGCGCCCCGGGTGCCCCGGCCGAAGAGGCCGAGGTCCAGGACGAGTTCGACGTCGTCCTCGAGAGCGCCGGTGAGAAGAAGATCCAGGTCATCAAGGAGGTGCGCGGTCTCACCAGCCTTGGTCTGAAGGAGGCCAAGGACCTGGTTGAGTCCGCCCCGAAGGCGATCCTGGAGAAGGTCGACAAGGCTGCCGCGGAGAAGGCCAAGGAGGCCCTCGAGGGCGCCGGGGCCACCGTCACGCTCAAGTGACCTCAGAGGGTCTCTGGGGATTTCCCGCCTACTGCGCTGCACTCGGCACGGCACCTCGCCGCACTGGTGCGAAGACCACGATGGAAAAACATCGAGGCCTCCGCCCCAGCGCACCGAGCCACCGCACCGAGCACATGCTCGCTACGGCGCGAAATCCCCAGACACCCTCGGTTACGTTCCGCTAAGGGACGTAACGAATGTGTAGAGAAGGGCGGTCTCCCGTGGGAGGCCGCCCTTCCTGCATTCCACTCTGACTAGGATCTCAACCGCTTGACTTTGAGGGGTTACGCAAAACCGTACTCGTGCGTAACCTAGGCCACTGCTCCCTCGTTAGGACCGTGTACTCGTCGGTTCGGGGCGCAGTGACGATCCCGTGAGGAGGACCGGTGGGCGTAGAAGTCCGCGTCGAAGGTCTCACCAAATCCTTTGGTAGCCAGCTGATCTGGGGCGATGTGTCCCTGACCCTGCCGGCCGGTGAGATCTGCGTGATGCTGGGCCCTTCCGGTACCGGGAAGTCCGTATTCCTGAAGACCCTGATCGGTCTGCTCAAGCCGGACCGCGGTCACGTGCACATCGAGGGCACCGATATCGCCACCTGCAGCGAGCGGGACCTCTACGAGATCCGCAAACTGTTCGGGGTGCTGTTCCAGGACGGCGCGATGTTCGGCTCGATGAACCTGTACGACAACGTCGCCTTCCCGCTGCGTGAGCACACCAAGAAGTCCGAGGCCGAGATCCGCTCCATCGTGATGGAGAAGATGGAGATGGTCGGTCTGGTCGGTGCCGAGCGCAAGCTCCCCGGCGAGATCTCGGGCGGTATGCGGAAGCGTGCCGGGCTGGCCCGGGCGCTGGTGCTGGAGCCGGAGATCCTGCTGTTCGACGAGCCCGACTCCGGCCTGGACCCGGTCCGGACGGCGTTCCTGAACCAGCTGATCATCGATCTGAACGAGATGACCCAGGCGACCTGCCTGATCGTCACCCACGACATCAACACCGCGCGCACGGTCCCGGACAACATCGGCCTGCTGTATCACCGGCACCTGGCCATGTTCGGGCAGCGGGAGATGTTGCTGTCCAGCGAGGAGCCGGTGGTCCGCCAGTTCCTGAACGCACAGCGCGTCGGCCCGATCGGCATGTCCGAGGAGAAGGACGCCGACGAGCTGGCCCGCGAGGCCGACCAGGAGCTGCCGCCGCTACCGCCGATTCCGATCCAGCAGTTGCCGAGCAGCGGCGTACTGCGTCCGACGCAGCGGCCGCCAGGCGATTGGTGCCGTGAGAACGGCGTGACTCCGCCGCCCGGTTCCTTCGCGACTGATGTCGTGGGGGCTACGTGAGTCTGTCCGCGACCGCCCCGCTGAAGCATGCAGGCTCACTGTTCGCCTTCGCCCTCGACACACTGCGGGCGTCGGTACGGCGGCCTTTCCAGCTGAAGGAGTTCCTGCAGCAGGCCTGGTTCGTCGCGAGCGTGACGATCATCCCGACCGCACTCGTCGCGATCCCGTTCGGTGCCGTGATCGCGTTGCAGGTCGGCGGACTGATCAAGCAGTTCGGCGCGCAGGCCTTCACCGGGTCGGCCGCCGTACTGGCCGTGGTCCGGGAGGCGTCGCCGATCGCGACCGCGCTGCTGATCGCCGGTGCCGGTGGCTCGGCGATCTGCGCCGACCTGGGTGCGCGGAAGATCCGTGAAGAGCTCGACGCGATGATGGTGCTCGGGATCGACCCGATCCAGCGGCTGGTGGTGCCGCGGGTGCTGGCGACGATGATGGTCGCCTTCTTCCTGAACGGGTTCGTGAGTGTCGTCGGCGTGATGGGCGGCTACGTTTTCAACGTCGTCCTGCAGGACGGCACGCCAGGCAGTTATATCGCCTCGTTCACCGCGCTCGCCCATCTGCCGGATCTGTGGCAGGGCCAGGTGAAGGCGCTGGTGTTCGGATTCATCGCGGCCATCGTCGCGTCGTACAAGGGGATGAACGCGGGCGGCGGCCCGAAGGGCGTCGGTGACGCCGTGAACCAGTCGGTCGTCATCACGTTCATGCTGCTGTTCGTCGCGAACTTCTCGATGACCGCGATCTACTTCCAGCTCGTCCCGCCGAAGGGGGCGTGACGTGTCTGCCCTGATGGACACCCTGGTGAAGAAGCCGCTGAACTCGCTGGATCGGCTCGGCGAACAGCTTGCCTTCTACATCAAGGCACTGGCCTGGTCCGGCAAGTCGATCACCCGGTACCGCAAGGAGATCCTCCGCCTGCTGGCCGAGGTGACCCTGGGCACCGGCGCGCTCGCCGTGATCGGTGGCACCGTCGGCGTGATCACCTTCCTGGCCTTCTTCACCGGGACCGAGGTCGGCCTGCAGGGCTACTCGGCGCTGAACCAGATCGGTACGTCGGCCTTCGCCGGCTTCGTCAGCGCCTATATCAACACCCGCGAGATCGGCCCACTGATCGCCGGCATCGCGCTGGCCGCGACCGTCGGCTGCGGTTTCACCGCCCAGCTCGGCGCGATGCGGATCAGTGAGGAGATCGACGCCCTCGAGGTGATGGCGATCCCGTCGCTGCCGTATCTGGTCACCACCCGGATCATCGCCGGCCTGATCGCGGTGATCCCGTTGTACGTCGTCGGTCTGCTCTCGTCGTACTTCGCGACCCGGTTGACCGTGACGACGTTCTACGGGCAGAGCACCGGGACGTACGACCATTACTTCCATCTGTTCTTACCACCGGGCGACGTGTTGTGGTCGTTCGGCAAGGTGCTGGTCTTCGCGGTGCTGGTGATCCTGGTGCACTGCTACCACGGCTACCACGCGAGCGGCGGCCCGGCGGGCGTAGGCGTCGCGGTCGGGCGCGCAGTCCGTACGTCGATCGTCGTCATCAACGTGGTCGACCTGCTGCTGTCCATGGCCATCTGGGGGACCACGACCACGGTGAGGCTGGCCGGATGATCAACAAGATTCCGCACAAGGCGTACGGCGTCGCGTTCATCGGCGTGCTGTGTTTCCTGCTGTGGCTGACGTACGCCTTCTACGCGAAGGTCTTCACCGACACGGTCGACGTGGAGCTGAAGACGAGCCACATCGGTCTGCAGCTCAACGAGCATGCGGATGTGAAGCTGCGCGGCATCATCGTCGGCGAGGTCAGCGGGGTTTCCACGGACGGTGGCGAGGCGACGGTGCACCTGTCGCTGAAACCCGACCAGATCAACGAGATCTCCAGCGCGGTGAGTGCGCGGATCCTGCCCAAGACGCTGTTCGGCGAGAAGTACGTCGCCCTGGTGCCACCGACCGGCGCCGAGGGCCGGCACATCCGGGCCGGTGACGTGATCGCGCGGGACAAGACCGCGGTCGGCATCGAGATCGAGAAGGTGCTGAACGACGCTCTGCCGTTGCTGCAGGCAGTCGACCCGGCCGACCTGAACGCGACGCTGAACACGCTGGCCACCGCACTGGAGGGCCGCGGCGCCGAGATCGGCGGGACGCTGACCCAGCTCGACAGCTACCTGAAGAAGTTGAACCCGAACGTCCCGAAGCTGATGGCCGCGCTGACCAAGCTCACCCAGGTCTCCCAGCTGTACGGCGACGCGACGCCGGATCTCGTCCGTGCGCTGCGGAACCTGACCATCACCGGGAACACGGTCGTCGAGAAGGAACAGCAGCTGCAGAGGTTCTTCGTCGACGTCCAGACGCTCTCCTCGACGACGGACACGCTGCTGAAGCAGAACGAGGACCGCATCATCCGGCTCGGCGAGGTGAGCCGGCCGGTGCTGGACCTGCTGGAGCGCTACTCGCCCGAGATTCCGTGCTTCCTGAAGGTGATGACGGACACCACCCCGATCCTGAACGACACGTTCCGCGACGGACGGCTGAACATCAACCTCGAGATCATCACCAACCAGCCGACCCCGTACGAGCCGAACGAGTTGCCGGTGTACGCCGACCACCGAGGGCCGACCTGCGTGGGCAAGAACTACAGCCACCCCGGCGAGAAGCCGGGGCCGTACACGCAGCAGAACCCGGCGCCGTACATCACCGGCGCGGACGGCGTGATCGGTGACCACAACAAGACGACAACGCCGCCGCTGAATCTGACGTTGAACCGCGCGATGCCGGGCTTTGCGATGGACACCCAAGGCGTTGGTACGCCGGCCGAGCAGAAGGTCGTCGACGCGGTCGTCGCACCGGCGATGGGTGTCCCGGCGAGCGACGTACCGGATCTGACCACGCTCCTGGTGGGGCCGTTGCTGCGCGGTGGGCAGGTGAATCTCAAATGACCAAACTGCTGGACAAGAAGACCTCGCTGGACATCGTCCGGCTGTCGATCTTCGTGGTGGTGACCACGGTCGCGACCGCCCTGCTGGCGGTGACGATCGGCAACATCACCTTCAACGCGACGACGAAGTACCGGGCCGTGTTCACCGACGCGGTCGGGCTGAACCAGGGTGACGACATCCGGATCGCGGGGGTGAAGGTCGGGCAGGTCGACAAGATCGCGCTCTATCAGAACACCTTGGCGATGGTGACCTTCAGCGTCGACTCCGACCAGGTCGTCGACACCTCGACCAAGGCGACGCTGCGCTACCGCAACCTGGTCGGCAACCGGTACATCGCCCTCACCGACGGCGTCGGCGGCGGCGAGCGGTTGAAGGCGAACGGGCTGATCCCGAAGGAGCGGACGGCGCCGGCGCTCGACCTGTCGGTGCTGTTCAACGGCTTCAAGCCGCTGTTCACCGCGCTCACCCCGGCGGACGTGAACCAGTTCGCTTTCGAGGTGATCAAGGTGCTGCAGGGCGAGGGCGGCACGATCGAATCGCTGCTGGCCAAGACCGCCTCGCTGACCACCACCCTGGCCGACGCGGACGAGGTGATCGGCAGCCTGATCACCAACCTGACCTCGACGCTGCAGATCGTCTCGCAGCGCCAGCAGAACTTCTCCCAGTTGCTGGTCAATCTGCAGCAGTTCATCACCGGTCTGAGCCAGGACATCAACCCGATCCTGAGCTCGCTCGGCTCGATCAACTCGCTGAATACCAAGACGGCCGGCCTGCTGCAGCAGACCAGAGTCCCGATCAAGGCCGATCTGGACCGCCTGCGCACGGTCGCCACCACCCTCGACGACACCCAGGGCATCTGGGTGAAGACGCTGAACTACATGCCGGAGAAGCTGAACACGATGAGCCGCACCGCGTCGTACGGCTCCTGGTTCAACTTCTACCTGTGCAACTTCGACGGCAACGTCACGCTGCCCCTGGGCACCCGCGTCCCGGTCAGCTACGACAACAACTCGGCGAGGTGCCAAAAGTGACCCCCCTTAGCCGTTCGGCACGCATCTCCGGCGCCCAGGCACGCACCTCGCTGCGTTGTCGTCGGGCCACGATGAACCCCGCATCGAGTCCCTCCTCCGCCTTGCGATGCACGCACCTGGACACCGGAGCTACGCACCAACGGCCAAGGGGGGCCACTTCGTGAAACCCTTCCGCGAACAGAACCAGGTGACGATCGGCGTCGTCGGCCTGACGGTGCTCGGGCTGATCATGCTGGCCGCGTTCAAGGCGCAGGACCTGCCGCTGATCGGTGGCGGGACCAAGTACTCCGCGCAGTTCTCCGAGGCCGGTGGCCTGAAGCCGAAGGACGAGATCCGGGTGGCCGGCGTCCGGGTCGGGCAGGTCCGCAAGGTCGAGCTCGACGGCACCCACGTCCGGGTCGACTTCGTCATCGACAAGGGCGTGAAGCTCGGCGACCAGACCGGCGCCGAGATGAAGATCAAGACCCTGCTCGGGCAGAAGTACCTGAAGCTGAACCCGGCCGGTGGTGGCCAGCTCAAGGCCGGTGCGGAGATCCCGCTGGCCCGGACAGTTTCGGCGTACGACGTCGTGGACGCGTTCTCGGATCTCGCGAACACGACCGAGCGGATCGACACCGCGCAGCTGGCGAGGGCCCTGGACACCCTTTCGACGACGTTCAAGAACACTCCGGAGGAGGTGCAGGCCTCGCTCACCGGCCTGTCCCGCCTCTCCCGGAACGTGGCGAAGCGCGACGAGCAGCTGAAGCTCCTGCTGCAGCACTCGAACACGGTCACCAAGGTGCTTGCCGACCGCAACCAGCAGCTGATCAAGCTGATGAAGGACGGCAACACCGTCTTCCAGGCCGTGCAGGCCCGGCGGGCGCTGATCCATTCGCTGCTGGTCTCGACGCAGAAGCTGTCCGCGCAGATCACCGCGCTGGTCCGGGAGAACCGCAAGGACCTCGGCCCGACCCTGCAGAAGGTGAACGCGGTCCTCGGCGTGCTGCTGAAGAACCAGAAGGATCTGGACGCGAGCATCAAGGGGCTCGCGCCGTTCATCAAGCTGTTCACCAACACGCTCGGCACCGGGCCCTGGTTCGATGTCTACCTGCAGAACCTGGTGCCGGTGCCCGAGGTGCCACTGCCGAAGGTCGATCTCGGTCTGCCGCCGATCCTGGGAGGCACCCGATGACGAAGGTCTCGTCGTTCTCCCGGCTGATCGCGATCGCCGTGGTCGTGGTGATCCTCGCGATCAGCGTGATCTCGCTCTGGCCGAACCCCGAGCGGGTGTCGGCGACGGCGTACTTCCCGCGGGCGGTGTCGGTCTATCCCGGGTCCGATGTCCGGGTCCTCGGCATCAAGGTCGGCGAGGTGGAGAGCGTCACCCCGGCCGGCCGGACGATCCGGGTGAAGTTCTGGTGGGAGGCCAAGCACAAGGTGCCGGCCACGGCGAAGGCCGTGATCGCAGCGCCGTCGATCGTCGCCGACCGGTACGTGCAGCTCACCCCGGTGTACTCCAAGGGCGAGGTGATGGCAGACGGGGCGGAGATCCCGATCGAGCGCACCGCCGTCCCGCTGGAGCTCGACCAGATCTACCAGAGCCTCAACGACCTGTCCGTCGCGCTCGGTCCGAAGGGCGCCAACGACCAGGGCGCGCTGTCGCGGCTGCTGGACGTCTCGGCGAAGAACCTGAACGGTCAGGGCGCGAAGCTCAACCAGACGATCACCGACGTCTCCAAGCTGACTGGGACGCTGGCCGGCAACTCGGAGAGCCTGTTCGCGACGATCCGGCAGCTGCAGACCTTCGTCTCCGCGCTCGCCGCGAACGATGCGCTGGTCAAGCAGTTCAACACGAACTTCGCCGCGACGTCGACGACGCTGGCCGGAGAGCGCAAGGACCTGACGGCTGCGCTGTCGCTGCTGGCGGCCGCGCTCGGCGAGGTCGCGACGTTCGTGAAGGAGAACCGGGCCCTGGTGAAGAACACCGTCTCCGGGGCCACCGAGATCTCCCAGATCCTGGTCAAGGAGAAGGCCGCACTGGCCGAGATCCTCGACACCGCGCCGCTGGGGCTGGGCAACCTGGCCCGGATCTACAACCCGCAGTTCGGCACGCTGGACCAGCGGATCAACCTGGCCCAGCTCGACAACCCGTCGTCGTTCATCTGCTCGCTGCTGCTGCAGGTGAACCAGCCGATGTCGACCTGCTCGCTGCTCAAGCCGGTGCTGGACTCACTACCGAAGCTGCCGCTGCTCAGCCAGCTGACCGGCAGCGCGCCGGCCAGCGGTGGACCAGCCGGTACGCCGTGGGCCGCGGCCGGTGGCGTCGAGCAGCCCAAACCGACCAGCCCGGACCCCGTTGACCCGACGCTCGGAGGCCTGGTCCGATGAGACGTCGTACGGCGCGAGTGCCCAGCGTCGGCCGTGCTTCGGCGCTTGCGGCGCCCAGGCACGCACCTCGCGGCACCGGAGGAACAGCCACGATGGAAAAGCATCGAGGCCGCTCCTCCGGCACCCCGATGCACGCACCTGAACACCGCAATCGCTCGAACCACAGCCGACGCTGGGCACTAGTTGCCGGAGCGCTCGCGATGGCGATGGCGCTGACCGGGTGTGACTTCAGCGTGTACTCGTTGCCGTTGCCCGGTGGCGCGAAGATCAAAGGGCCGTCGTACACGGTCACTGTCGAGTTCACCGACGTCCTGGACCTGGTGCCGAAGTCGACGGTGAAGGTCGACGACGTGACGGTCGGCATGGTCGAGAAGGTCTGGCTCGAGGGGTACGTCGCCAAGGTGCGGATCCGGTTGCCGAAGAGTCTCGAGCTGCCGGACAACGAGCGCGCGACGATCCGGCAGACCAGCCTGCTCGGCGAGAAGTTCGTGTCGCTGGCGAAGCCGACCGGGCAGGAGGCTCCGCGCGGCCGGCTCGACGACGGCGAGGTCATCCCGCTGTCCCGGACGACCAGCAACGTCGAGGTCGAAGAGGTCCTGGCCGCGCTGTCCCTGCTGCTGAACGGCGGCGGTGTCGCGCAGCTGCAGATCATCACCCAGGAGCTGAACAAGGCGCTCACCGGGAACGAGCCGGCCATCAAGAGCGTGCTCACCCAGCTCGACACCTTCGTCGGCACCCTGGACCAGAACAAGCAGAAGATCGTCACCGCGATCACCGCGGTGGACGCGCTGGCCAAGAAGCTGAACGCCCAGAAGGAGACGCTGGCGACCGCGATCGACTCGCTGCCGAAGTCGATCGCAACCCTGGACAAGCAGCGGGCCGCGCTGGTCAAGACGCTGCAGGCCCTGTCCACACTGGGCAGCACGGCGACCCGGGTGATCACCTCGGCGCAGAAGGACCTCGTCGCGAACCTGCAGTCGCTGTACCCGATCCTGACGAAGCTGGCCGAGGCAGGGGAGAACCTGCCGAAGTCGCTCGAGCTGCTGTTCACCTATCCGTTCCCGGATGCCGCGGCACGGGGTGTCAAGGGTGACTACACGAACCTCGGTATCACCTTGGACATCAACACCCAGAAGCTGCTGAAGGGCCTGCTCGGCCTGGACCTGCCGACTGTCGGGCCGACCGCACTGCCGACCGGCAACATCAGTCTGCCGGTGCACAACCCGACGACGACCAAGCCAGGCGCCAAGCCGACCGGGATCGCCACCACCTGCGTGACCGTGCTCCTGCTGCCGGTTTGTGGCCCGAAGCTGAACCGGGCCGGGTTCGATCCCGACCTGGCCCGCGCACTGATGCCGGGGGTGGTGAAGTGATCACCAAGGGAGTCCGGATCCAGCTGATGGTGTTCTTGCTGATCACCGTCGTCGGGATCGCGTTCGTCGGCGCGAGGTACGCCCAGATCGACAAGCTGCTGTTCGACCAGGACTACACGGTCAGCGCCAGCTTCGCCGAGTCCGGCGGCATCTTCGAAGGCGCCGAGGTGACGTACCGCGGCCAGCCGGTCGGCCGGGTCGGCGAGCTGAAGCTGCTGCCCGACGGCGTACTGGTCGCCCTCGACATCGACAAGAAGACCAACAAGATCCCGAACGACCTGCTCGCCGTGGTGGCGAACCGGTCCGCGATCGGCGAGCAGTACGTCGACCTGCAGCCGCGCCGCGACGAGGGTCCGTACCTGAAGGACCACTCGCGGATCGACCGGGAGGACACCGCGATCCCGATCGACACCACCGAGCTGCTGCTGAACCTCGACCAGCTGGTCAACTCCGTGAACCAGGACAGCCTGCGGACCACGATCAAGGAGCTCGGGGCCGCACTCAAGGGCCGCGGGACCGACCTGCAGAAGATCATCGACAGCTCCGGCCGGCTGATCGACGACGCGGACGCGAACATCCTGCAGACGATCAAGCTGATCAACGACGGCGACACCGTGCTGGCCACCCAGGTGGCCAGTGGTGACGCGATCAAGACCTGGGCGAAGAACCTCGCGCTGCTGTCCGACGCCCTGGTCGGCTCGGACGCGAACCTGCGCAAGGTGATCGACCAGGGTTCGGCCGCGTCGACCCAGATCACCGGCCTGATCCAGGACAACCGGGCCGACATCGCGGTGCTGCTGGGTAATCTGCTGACGGTGAACCAACTGACCGCGGTCCGGCTCGACGCCGTCGAGCAGCTGCTGGTGGTGTATCCGGCGGTGTCCATGGGCGGATACGTCGTACCGGCCAAGGACCCGGGGACCGGGCACTACGACGCCCACTTCGGGCTCGTGCTCGGAGTGTCCCCACCGGCCTGCCGGGCCGGCTACTCCAAGGACAACTGGCGGGTGCCGCAGGACACCGCGGACACCAAGGTCAAGAACGCATCCTGTACGGCGTCGCCGTCGAGCGGCGTGAATGTCCGGGGTGCGCAGAACGCGCCGAGCCCGTCGTCGCGCCAGGACCGGAACCGGACCGGCTACGGCATCGGCTACGACCCGGCGACCGGCGCGGCGGGTGGCTCGGGCGGGATGCCGGAGATGATCCTCGGCTCGACCGGCGGACAGCAGGACCTGCTCGGCAGTGATTCCTGGAAGGCTCTCATTCTCGGACCGGTGACCGGCAAGTGACTTCGGGCAACTCCCGGCGGGGCAGGCTGATCGTGGCATGGGCGCTGAGCGTCCTACTGGTGTTCGCCCTGGCCGCCGCAACCCTCTCGGTGATCGCGCTGCAGAAGCAGCGCCAGGACAAGGCGCTGCGCGAGGGCGCGATGAAGTCCGCGCGGCAGCTCGCGCTGGACTTCACCACCTACAACTACGAGACCTGGGATGCGGACTCGAAGCGGGTGCTCGACAACTCCACCGGGCAGTTCCGGCAGGAGTTCGAGTCCGGGATCCAGGCGGTGAAGACCGACGTGGCGGCGAACAAGGCCACTTCGAAGGGCGATGTGAAGGAGGCCGGGGTGGTGTCCGGGGACAAGGACTCGGCCGAGGTCCTGGTGATCGTGAATGCGCTCGTCACCAACACCGCGTCGACCAACGGGGTCGAACGCCGGTACCGGATCAAGCTGGACATGGTTCGCGAGAAGGACCGCTGGCTGACGGCTGACCTGCAGGTGGTGGGCTGATGCCGGACCGGCCACGCAACCGCCCGCGGATCGCCGGCCAGCGCCGTACCGGCGTCTCTCCGGCCGCCGCGGAACCACGCGACGAACCGCTCGAAGAGGCACCTGAGGTTGTGACTCAGGACACAGCAGAGGCTGCAGAGGTCCCTGCCGAAGAGCCTGAGGCGAGCTCAGCGACTACCGAAAGTAGCGAAACAGGTCCGCTCGGGGGCACCCTGTACGCCGTCCTCGGCGTCCTGATCGTGCTCGTGCTGACCGTGGCGGCGGTGCTCGGAGTGCAGGCCTGGCAGGGTCGGCAGGCCGAGGAGGCCCGGGGCCAGGCGGCCGCGGCCGGGCGGAAGGCGGCCGAGACCGCGCTCAGCTACGACTACCGGGATCTGGACAAGAGTTTCGCGGCGGCGCGGGCGACGATGACCCCGGAGTTCGCCGGGAAGTTCGACGAGACCGCCAAGGTGGCAGGCGAACTGGCGGCCAAGTCCAAGGCGACCGTGAAGGCCGAGGTCCGCGAGGTCGGGGTCCGCGACGGCGACGCCGACCGGGTCACGCTGATCATCTTCGTGAACCAGACCACCACCAGCACGATCACGCAGGGTAAGCCCCGGGTCGATCTGAACCGGACCCGGTTCACGATGGTCCGAAAAGACGGCCGATGGCTGGTCCAGGAGATCGCCGGACTGTAGTCTCTTTGTGACTCCGCACCAGAAGGACGCCGGGAGTCTCGTGGGTGATCTACCCACTGGAGACACCGGGTCGGTCCTTGACGGAAAGGGTGGTCCGAGGCAAACTATCGGACCCCATTGGACAGGCTTGCCTGTATCGGGTAGCCTATTGCTTTGCGCTGCCTTTCTCCCACCTCAGCTTGAATCTCGATTTGACTGGGGTGGTTTGGCCTGCGCTCCCAGCACCGCAAGTGCCAGCACCGAAGTTCCGCAACGAATACCTTGCGAGCCCGTGGAAGGACGCCCCTTGGTCGCCTCGCGCAACCCCCAGTCCGACAGCATTTCCGACGTTTCCGGCTCTCCCCGCCGTATCTCCTTCGCGAAGATCGCACAGCCTCTCGAGGTTCCCGATCTGCTCGCGCTGCAGGTGGACAGTTTCGACTGGCTGGTCGGTAACGAAACCTGGCAGGCCCGCGTGGCCGCCGCCGAGGCCGAAGGACGGACCGAACTGTCCGGCCCCTCCGGCCTGGAAGAGATCTTCGAGGAGATCTCCCCGATCGAGGACTTCAGCGGCACCATGTCGCTGTCGTTCCGCGACCACCGTTTCGAGCCGCCGAAGAACACGGTCGACGAGTGCAAGGAGCGCGACGTCACCTACTCGGCGCCGCTCTTCGTCACCGCCGAGTTCATGAACAACGAGACCGGCGAGATCAAGAGCCAGACCGTCTTCATGGGCGACTTCCCGCTGATGACGCGCAAGGGCACCTTCGTGATCAACGGCACCGAGCGTGTCGTCGTCTCGCAGCTGGTCCGCTCGCCCGGTGTGTACTTCGAGCGCACGCCGGACAAGACGTCCGACAAGGACATCTTCACCGCCAAGGTGATCCCGTCACGCGGTGCGTGGCTGGAGTTCGAGGTCGACAAGCGGGACATGGTCGGTGTCCGGCTGGACCGCAAGCGCAAGCAGAACGTCACCGTGCTGCTGAAGGCCCTGGGCTGGACCGACGCGCAGATCCTCGAGGAGTTCGGCGAGTACGAGTCGATCCGCCTCACCCTGGAGAAGGACCACACCTCCGGGCAGGACGACGCGCTGCTGGACATCTACCGCAAGCTGCGTCCGGGCGAACCGCCGACGCGCGAGGCCGCACAGGCGCTGCTGGAGAACTACTACTTCAACGGCAAGCGCTACGACCTGGCCAAGGTCGGCCGCTACAAGATCAACAAGAAGCTGGGTCGCGACGAGACCCACGACACGGCCGTGCTGACGATCAACGACATCGTCGCCACGATCAAGTACCTGGTCGCCCTGCACGAGGGCAAGACCGAGCTGCCCGCGCCGACCGGTGAGATCGTCGTCGAGGAAGACGACATCGACCACTTCGGCAACCGCCGTCTGCGGACGGTCGGCGAGCTGATCCAGAACCAGCTGCGCACCGGCCTGGCCCGGATGGAGCGCGTGGTCCGGGAGCGGATGACGACCCAGGACGTCGAGGCGATCACGCCGCAGACCCTGATCAACATCCGTCCGGTGGTTGCGGCGCTGAAGGAGTTCTTCGGGACCTCGCAGCTGTCGCAGTTCATGGACCAGACCAACCCGGTCGCCGGTCTGACCCACAAGCGTCGCCTGAACGCGCTCGGCCCGGGTGGTCTGAGCCGTGAGCGGGCCGGCTTCGAGGTCCGCGACGTGCACCCGTCCCACTACGGCCGGATGTGCCCGATCGAGACCCCGGAAGGCCCGAACATCGGTCTGATCGGCTCGCTCGCGTCGTACGGCCGGGTGAACCCGTTCGGATTCGTCGAGACGCCGTACCGCAAGGTCGTCGAGGGTCTGGTCACCGACCAGGTGGACTACCTGACCGCCGACGAGGAAGACCGCTTCGTCATCGCGCAGGCCAACGCGGCGCTGACCGACGACAGCCGGCTCGCCGAGGACCGCGTGCTGGTCCGTCGCCGGCACGGTGAGGTCGAGCTCGCGCTCGTCGCGGACGTGGACTACATGGACGTCTCCCCGCGCCAGATGGTGTCGGTCGCGACGGCCCTGATCCCGTTCCTCGAGCACGACGACGCCAACCGCGCGCTGATGGGTTCGAACATGCAGCGCCAGGCGGTGCCGCTGATCACCTCGGACGCGCCGCTGGTCGGAACCGGCATGGAGTACCGCGGTGCGGTCGACGCCGGTGACGTGGTCGTGTCGGAGAAGGCGGGTGTGATCAAGGAGGTCTCGGCCGATCTGATCGAGATCGCCGCCGACGACGGCACCTACCAGACCTACCGGCTGCAGAAGTTCCGTCGCTCGAACCAGGGCACCTGCATCAACCAGCGTCCGCTGGTCGACGCCGGTCAGCGGGTCGAGATCGGTTCGCCGCTCGCCGACGGTCCGTGCACCGACGAGGGCGAGATGGCCCTCGGCCGGAACCTGCTCGTCGCGTTCATGCCGTGGGAGGGTCACAACTACGAAGACGCGATCATCCTGTCGCAGCGCGTCGTCCAGCAGGACCTGCTGACCTCGATCCACATCGAGGAGCACGAGGTCGACGCCCGCGACACGAAGCTGGGTCCGGAGGAGATCACCCGGGACATCCCGAACGTCTCCGACGAGATGCTGGCCGACCTGGACGAGCGCGGCATCATCCGGATCGGCGCCGAGGTCACCACCGGTGACATCCTGGTCGGGAAGGTCACGCCCAAGGGCGAGACCGAGCTGACCCCGGAGGAGCGGCTGCTGCGCGCGATCTTCGGTGAGAAGGCGCGCGAGGTCCGCGACACGTCGCTGAAGGTTCCGCACGGCGAGCAGGGCACCGTCATCGGCGTCCGGGTCTTCGACCGGGACAACGGCGACGAGCTGCCGCCGGGCGTCAACCAGCTGGTCCGCGTCTACGTGGCCCAGAAGCGCAAGATCTCCGTCGGTGACAAGCTCGCCGGACGTCACGGCAACAAGGGCGTCATCTCGAAGATCCTGCCGGTCGAGGACATGCCGTTCATGGAGGACGGCACCCAGGTCGACATCATCCTGAACCCGCTGGGCGTGCCCGGCCGGATGAACGTCGGTCAGGTCCTCGAGACGCACCTGGGCTGGGTCGCCAGCCGCGGCTGGAAGGTCGACCCGGACAGCAAGGAAGAGTGGGCCCAGCGGCTGATCAAGATCGGCGCCGGCGAAGCTCCTCCGATGACCAACGTCGCCACCCCCGTCTTCGACGGTGCGCGGGAGGAAGAGGTCACCGGCCTGCTCGGCTCGACCCTCCCCAACCGCGACGGCGACCGGATGGTCAACAGCACCGGCAAGGCGCGGATGTTCGACGGTCGTTCGGGTGAGCCGTTCCCGGAGCCGGTCGGCGTCGGCTACATGTACATGCTGAAGCTGCACCACCTGGTGGACGACAAGATCCACGCCCGCTCGACCGGTCCGTACTCGATGATCACGCAGCAGCCGCTGGGTGGTAAGGCGCAGTTCGGTGGTCAGCGGTTCGGCGAGATGGAGGTGTGGGCCCTCGAGGCCTACGGTGCCGCCTTCGCGCTGCAGGAGTTGCTCACGATCAAGTCGGACGACGTGGTCGGTCGGGTCAAGGTCTACGAAGCGATCGTCAAGGGCGAGAACATCCCGGAGCCGGGTATCCCGGAGTCCTTCAAGGTTCTGGTCAAGGAAATGCAGTCTCTGTGTCTGAATGTCGAGGTCCTCTCGTCCGACGGAAGCCGGGTCGAGATGCGCGACAGCGAAGAGGACGTCTTCCGTGCTGCGGAGGAACTGGGTATCGACCTGTCCCGGCGTGAGCCGAACAGCGTCGAAGAGGTCTGAGCGGGTTGCCGCTCTCGATCACTAGCCAACTTTTCTCAGACCAACTTTTTACGGGAGATAACACATCGTGCTCGACGTGAACTTCTTCGACGAGCTTCGGATCGGCCTGGCCACTGCGGACGAAATCCGCCAGTGGTCGCACGGCGAGGTCAAGAAGCCGGAGACGATCAACTACCGGACGCTCAAGCCTGAGCGTGACGGCCTGTTCTGCGAGAAGATCTTCGGTCCCACCCGGGACTGGGAGTGCTACTGCGGTAAGTACAAGCGCGTTCGCTTCAAGGGCATCATCTGCGAGCGGTGTGGCGTCGAGGTCACCCGCTCCAAGGTGCGGCGTGAGCGGATGGGCCACATCGAGCTGGCCGCGCCGGTCACCCACATCTGGTACTTCAAGGGTGTCCCGTCGCGACTCGGCTACCTGCTCGACCTCGCCCCGAAGGACCTCGAGAAGGTCATCTACTTCGCGGCGTACATGATCACCGACGTCGACGACGAGGCACGGCACCGTGACCTCGCGTCGTTGGAGGGCCGGACCGACGTCGAGCGCAAGCAGCTCGAGAACCGGCGTGACAACGACATCGAGACCCGGATGAAGAAGCTCGAGGAGGACCTCGCGCAGCTCGAGTCCGAGGGCGCGAAGGCCGACGTCCGCCGCAAGGTGAAGGAAGGCGCCGAGCGTGAGGTCAAGCAGCTGCGCGACCGTGCGCAGCGCGAGATCGACCGCCTCGACGAGGTCTGGACCCGGTTCAAGAACCTGAAGGTCCAGGACCTCGAGGGTGACGAGATCCTCTACCGTGCCATGAAGGAGCGTTTCGGCAAGTACTTCGCCGGAGCGATGGGCGCGGCCGCGATCCAGCGCCGGCTCGAGACCTTCGACCTGAAGGCCGAGGCCGACAACCTGCGCGAGACGATCAAGACCGGTAAGGGCCAGCGCAAGACCCGCGCCCTGAAGCGGCTCAAGGTCGTCACCGCGTTCCTGGCCACCAACAACAGCCCGATGGGTATGGTCCTGGACTGCGTCCCGGTCATCCCGCCGGACCTGCGGCCGATGGTCCAGCTCGACGGTGGCCGGTTCGCCACCTCCGACCTGAACGACCTGTACCGCCGGGTGATCAACCGGAACAACCGCCTCAAGCGGCTGCTCGACCTCGGTGCGCCCGAGATCATCGTCAACAACGAGAAGCGGATGCTGCAGGAGGCCGTCGACGCACTGTTCGACAACGGCCGTCGTGGCCGTCCGGTCACCGGCCCGGGCAACCGGCCGCTGAAGTCGCTGTCCGACATGCTCAAGGGCAAGCAGGGTCGTTTCCGTCAGAACCTGCTGGGCAAGCGAGTCGACTACTCGGGCCGTTCGGTCATCGTCGTCGGCCCGCAGCTGAAGCTGCACCAGTGCGGTCTGCCGAAGGCGATGGCGCTGGAGCTGTTCAAGCCGTTCGTGATGAAGCGGCTGGTCGACCTCAACCACGCGCAGAACATCAAGTCCGCCAAGCGGATGGTCGAGCGTCAGCGCGCCCAGGTCTGGGACGTGCTGGAAGAGGTCATCACCGAGCACCCGGTGCTGCTGAACCGTGCGCCTACCCTGCACCGGCTGGGTATCCAGGCGTTCGAGCCGCAGCTGATCGAGGGCAAGGCGATCCAGATCCACCCGCTCGTCTGCTCGGCGTTCAACGCCGACTTCGACGGTGACCAGATGGCGGTGCACCTGCCGCTGTCGGCCGAGGCCCAGGCCGAGGCGCGGATCCTGATGCTCTCGACGAACAACATCCTGAAGCCGGCCGACGGCCGTCCGGTCACGATGCCGACGCAGGACATGATCATCGGCATCTACTTCCTGACGATGCTGAAGGACGACGCGCTGGGTCAGGGCCGGGCGTTCAGCTCGGTCGCCGAGGCCATCATGGCCTTCGACCGCGGTGAGCTGTCGCTGCAGGCCAAGATCACCCTGCGGCTCACCGGCGCGGGTGCGCCGGAGGGCTCGGACGAGCTGTCCAACGGCGGGTTCTCGCTGGAGACCACGCTGGGCCGGGCGCTGTTCAACGAGACGCTGCCGGCGGACTACACGTTCGTCAACCTCGAGGTCGGCAAGAAGCAGCTCGGCGGGATCGTCAACGACCTGGCCGAGCGGTACACGAAGGTCGAGGTCGCACACGCCCTCGACGCGTTGAAGGACCTCGGTTTCCGCTGGGCCACCCGGTCCGGTGTCACCGTGTCCATCGACGACTTCAGCACGCCGCCGTCCAAGCCGGAGATCATGGCGCGGTACGAGGCGCAGGCCGAGAAGGTCCAGAAGCAGTTCGAGCGGGGTCTGATCACCTCGTCCGAGCGGCGTCAGGAGCTGATCGAGATCTGGACCGGAGCCAACGCCGAGGTCGGCAAGGCGATGGAGGAGAACTTCGAGAAGCACAACCCGATCTGGATGATGGTCCACTCGGGCGCCCGCGGAAACATGATGCAGATCCGGCAGATCGCCGGTATGCGTGGTCTGGTGGCCAACCCGAAGGGCGAGATCATCGCCCGTCCGATCAAGGCCAACTTCCGTGAGGGCCTGAGCGTCGTCGAGTACTTCATCGCGACGCACGGTGCTCGTAAGGGCCTGGCCGACACCGCGCTGCGGACCGCCGACTCGGGGTACCTGACCCGTCGTCTGGTGGACGTCTCGCAGGACGTCATCATCCGCGAGGAGGACTGCGGCACCGAGCGCGGTCTGCCCAAGCAGATCGGTGAGGACGGTCCGGACGGCCGCGTCGTACACGCCGAGAACGTCGAGACCAGCGCGTACGCACGGACGCTGGCCACCGACACGGCCGGGGCCGACGGCAGCATCGTGCTGACCGCGGGCGCCGACCTGGGCGACGTCTCGATCGCGAAGCTGATCGAGGCCGGGGTCAAGGAGGTCAAGGTCCGCTCCGTGCTGACCTGTGACGCCAAGACCGGTACCTGCGCCAAGTGCTACGGCCGCTCGCTGGCGACCGGCAAGCCGGTCGACATCGGTGAGGCCGTCGGCATCATCGCGGCCCAGTCCATCGGTGAGCCGGGCACGCAGCTGACGATGCGTACCTTCCACACCGGCGGCGTCGCGGGTGATGACATCACCCACGGTCTGCCGCGTGTCGTCGAGCTGTTCGAGGCCCGTCAGCCGAAGGGCAAGGCGCCGATCTCCGAGGCGGCCGGCCGGATCTCGATCGAGGACACCGACAAGACCCGGAAGCTGGTGCTCACCCCGGACGACGGTTCCGAGGAGGTCGCCTACCCGGTGTCGAAGCGTGGTCGTCTGCTGATCGAAGAGGGTCAGCACGTCGAGGTCGGCCAGCAGCTCATGCAGGGCACGCCGGACCCGCAGGAAGTGCTGCGGATCCTGGGTGTTCGCAAGGCGCAGGAGCACCTGGTGGACGAGGTCCAGGCCGTGTACCGGTCGCAGGGTGTGGCCATCCACGACAAGCACATCGAGATCATCGTCCGGCAGATGCTGCGCCGGGTCACGGTGATCGAGTCCGGTGACGCGAACCTGCTTCCGGGTGAGCTCGCCGACCGGATCCTGTTCGAGGGCGAGAACCGTCGCGTGGTCTCCGAGGGTGGGACGCCGGCTTCCGGCCGTCCGGTCCTGATGGGTATCACCAAGGCCTCGCTGGCCACCGAGTCGTGGCTGTCGGCCGCCTCCTTCCAGGAGACGACCCGCGTCCTGACCGAGGCCGCGATCCACGGCAAGTCCGACTCCCTGGTCGGTCTGAAGGAGAACGTCATCATCGGAAAGCTGATCCCGGCGGGTACCGGCATGGACCGTTACCGCAACATCCGGGTGGAGCCCACCGAGGAGGCGAAGGCCGCGATGTACTCGATGGTCGGCTACGAGTCGTACGACTACGACTTCGGCCCGTCCGCCGGGCAGTCGGTCCCGCTCGACGACTTCGACCTCGGTTCGTACCAGAACTGATCAGAGTCATCCCTGTCCGGGGCGGTGGGGCGGGGAAAGAAGTAACGCAGTACGGCGGCATCCCCTCGGGGGTGCCGCCGTACCGGCGTTTTCGGGGTGATCCGCCGAGCCGGTACGACCTTGAGCACGGTTCGACTGTTTCGGCGGCTGCCAGATGGTTGATGGGTGCTCAAGGTGACTGTCGGCCCGCGATCTCGGGCACCTGTTGCTGGGGTGGTTCAAACGCTTTGCGGGTAAGGGAAATCGGACGTTTCGGATCGTAACTGCGGGGACACTCGGGGTGGCGGTTCGAAGTGTCGGGGGGATAGTCCAAGATTGGGTCATGACGGATCTTCCGGCCTACCTGCGGCCCTTCGTCCTAGGTGAACTGGGCGGGCCTGAAGTCAGGGTCGACAGGCTTGGGAAGCTCGACATCTACCGGCCCACCGGCAGCGCCCGGACCGGTGCGATTCTCTTTGTGCACGGTGGTCCTGCACCTCCCGATCCCGGGGCGACGCCCCGGGACTGGCCGGTGTTCAAGGGCTATGCGACCGCCGCCGCTCGCCGTGGAGCGGTGGCCGCCGTCGTCGATCACAGCCTCATCGGCGGCCTGGACAAGCTGTCCACGGCCGCGGACGAGGTGGAGGCAGCGATCGGCGTACTGCGTTCTGATCCGCGCGTCGACCCGGACCGGGTCGTGCTGTGGTTCTTCTCCGGTGCCGGTCTGCTGGCGGGGGAGTGGCTGGACAGCCGCCCCGACTGGCTGCGCGGCGTCGCCCTCACCTATCCGCTGCTCGCCACCCCACCCGGTGTCGACGATCTGGTCAACGCTGCCGAAGTCATCGGCAAACACAAGGACTTGCCGGTGCTGCTCACCAGGGCCGGGCTGGAGCGGGCAGAGCTCGCCGGCCCTGTTGCGGAGTTCGTCTCCGCGGGTGGCACCGCGCTGGACATCATCGACGTACCGAAAGGGCACCACGGGTTCGACATGCTCGACCACACCGAAGAATCACGCGCCGCCGTCACCAAGGCTCTGGACTGGGCGATCGCCCACCTGGGCGAAGAGCCGGGGACCCAGGGCGACCTCCTCGTCCCGCCACCGAAGGCCAGGACGACAACCACCAGCACCCGGCGGACGCCGGCTGCCACCAAGCCGAAACCCGCACCGGTCAAGGAAGAAGCCGAGCCTCTGCCTGTCATGGCGGAGCCGGTCGTGACTGAGCTGCCGGAGCCGGTGACGACCGAGCCGGCCGAGACTGCTTCCGCGAAGCCGGTAGCTGCCGCACCCGCCAGTGCGCAACTGCCGGAGACGGCCGACCTGCTCAGCAGCATCTCCAGCTCCTTCAGTGGCGGCGACACCGCCGCCGCGCGGGTGGTCGGACGTGAGCACTCGGCCTACGCAGCGCACGATCTGGAGGCGTTCCTGGCAATGTATGCGCCGACCGCGCGGATCTCGTTTGCCGACGGCACCGAGTTGAAGGGCCGCCGGTTCCTCCGCGAGCTCTACCGGCCGCTGTTCGACGCCGGCCGTTGCAAGACCGAGGTGGTGCAGAAGCTGATGGTCGGCGAGTGGGTGGTCGAGCACCAGGTTGCGCACGACAGCGGTGAGCCGATGGCCCGGCTCGGGCTCTACCGGGTCTCCGAAGGCCTGATCACGGACGTCGAATTCCGCTCCTGAGCCGGTCCGGATGAGACGGTGATCCGCCTGCTGGACGTTCTGCGGCGCCGCGCGAGCGGCGCCGATCCAGCGGCCCACTGGTCTTGCGGTGATACCTGCTGCGGGGGCGGTGAGAGGGACGCCGGGAAGCCTGTAGACTGGACCAGCGGTTCCGCCTCACCACAGCGCAGTCAGTCATTTTGACCGTGCTGGAGGCAGCCGCTAGTCTTAACGATCGTGCCCGGGTCATCCTGGGCCGTCATGCGTGCCCCTCGTGACATTCAGGGTGTGCGCGCGTGGCATGGGACTCCTGCCGACAGTCTGAAAGATTACGGCTCCGGTACGCCCGTGTGCACGCGACACACCCGACCGCGGGGGTCAGGCACAACAGCATGAGCAGAAAGCCGGACGACAGAAAGAGACCTACGCGGTGCCCACCATTCAGCAGCTGGTCCGCAAGGGCCGCCAGGACAAGGTGTCCAAGAACAAGACGCCCGCCCTGAAGGGTTCCCCTCAGCGTCGCGGTGTGTGCACGCGCGTCTACACCACCACGCCGAAGAAGCCGAACTCGGCCCTTCGCAAGGTCGCGCGTGTCCGCCTGACCAGCGGCATCGAGGTCACCGCGTACATCCCCGGCGTCGGCCACAACCTGCAGGAGCACTCGATCGTGCTCGTGCGTGGCGGTCGTGTGAAGGACCTGCCCGGTGTCCGGTACAAGATCATCCGCGGTTCGCTCGACACCCAGGGTGTGAAGAACCGTAAGCAGGCTCGTAGCCGTTACGGCGCGAAGAAGGAGAAGAGCTAATGCCGCGCAAGGGTCCCGCCCCGAAGCGGCCGGTCATCATCGACCCGGTCTACAGTTCGCCGCTCGTCACCCAGTTGATCTCGAAGATCCTGGTCGACGGCAAGAAGCAGATCGCGCAGAGCATCGTCTACACGGCCCTCGAGGGCACGAAGACGAAGACGGGCACCGACCCGGTCATCACGCTCAAGCGCGCGCTCGACAACGTCAAGCCGAGCATCGAGGTGAAGTCCCGCCGCGTCGGTGGCGCCACCTACCAGGTGCCGATCGAGGTCAAGCCGGGCCGTTCGAACACGCTGGCCCTGCGCTGGCTGACGTCGTACTCCCGCGCTCGTCGCGAGAAGACGATGGCCGAGCGCCTGATGAACGAGATCCTGGACGCCTCCAACGGTCTGGGTGCTTCGGTCAAGCGCCGCGAGGACACGCACAAGATGGCCGAAGCCAACAAGGCCTTCGCTCACTACCGCTGGTGATCCGGGGTCCGCTCCGGACCTCCGCACGCACACTTTTTATGCAGCTCAGAATCGAGAGGTAGACCACCGAGGTGGCCGTACAAATCACCACCGACCTGGCCAAGGTCCGCAACATCGGAATCATGGCTCACATCGACGCCGGTAAGACGACGACGACGGAGCGGATCCTCTTCTACACCGGTATCACGTACAAGATCGGTGAGGTCCACGACGGCGCTGCCACGATGGACTGGATGGAGCAGGAGCAGGAGCGCGGCATCACGATCACGTCCGCCGCGACGACCTGCACCTGGAAAGACCACACCATCAACATCATCGACACCCCGGGGCACGTCGACTTCACCGTCGAGGTGGAGCGCTCGCTGCGCGTCCTCGACGGCGCCGTCGCCGTGTTCGACGGTGTCGCCGGTGTCGAGCCGCAGTCCGAGACCGTGTGGCGCCAGGCGGACCGGTACGGCGTACCGCGGATCTGCTTCGTGAACAAGCTCGACCGCACCGGCGCGGAGTTCATGCGCTGCGTCGACATGATCATCGACCGGCTGGCCGCGACACCGCTGGTGCTGCAGCTGCCGATCGGCGCCGAGTCCGACTTCATCGGCGTCGTCGACCTGGTCGGCATGCGGGCGCTCACCTGGCGTGGCGAGACCACGATGGGCGAGGACTACGCGGTCGAGGAGATCCCGGCCACCCACACCGAGATCGCGGCCGAGTGGCGCGACAAGCTGATCGAGACGCTGGCCGAGGCCGACGACGAGATCATGGAGATGTACCTGGAGGGCACCGAGCCCACCCAGGAGCAGGTCGTGGCCGGCATCCGCCGCGCGACGATCGCCTCCAAGCTGACCCCGGTGCTGACCGGTACGGCCTTCAAGAACAAGGGCGTCCAGCCCCTGCTCGACGCGATCAACGCGTTCCTGCCCAGCCCGCTCGACGTTCCGGCCATCGAGGGCCACGACGTCAAGGACGGCGAGCTGGTCGTGCTGCGCAAGCCGGACGACAGCGAGCCGTTCTCGGCGCTGGCGTTCAAGATCGCGGCCGACCCGCACCTGGGCAAGCTGACCTTCATCCGGGTGTACTCCGGCAAGCTCGAGACCGGCACGCAGGTCCTGAACCCCACCAAGGGGCGCAAGGAGCGGATCGGCAAGATCTACCGGATGCACGCGAACAAGCGTGAAGAGATCGCCTCGATCGGCGCCGGCCACATCGTCGCCGTGATGGGTCTGAAGGACACCACCACCGGTGAGACGCTGGCCGACCCGAGCAAGCCGGTCGTGCTGGAGTCGATGCAGTTCCCGGCACCGGTGATCTCGGTCGCCATCGAGCCGAAGTCGAAGGGCGACCAGGAGAAGCTGGGCGTCGCGATCCAGCGGCTCGCCGAGGAGGACCCGACCTTCCAGGTCCGGACCGACGAGGACACCGGCCAGACGATCATCGCCGGGATGGGTGAGCTGCACCTCGAGGTGCTGGTCGACCGGATGAAGCGCGAGTTCCGCGTCGAGGCCAACGTCGGCAAGCCGCAGGTCGCCTACCGCGAGACGATCAAGAAGAAGGTCGAGAAGGTCGACTACACGCACAAGAAGCAGACCGGTGGTTCGGGTCAGTTCGCGCGTGTGATCATCAACATCGAGCCGACTTCGGTCGAGGCCGGTGGCGAGGGCGGTTACGAGTTCGTCAACGCCGTCACCGGTGGCCGCATCCCCCGGGAGTACATCCCGTCGGTGGACGAGGGCGCCCAGGAAGCGATGGAGTTCGGCGTCCTGGCCGGCTACCCGATGGTGGACGTCAAGGTCACGCTGACCGACGGCGCCTACCACGACGTCGACTCCTCGGAGCTCGCGTTCAAGATCGCCGGTTCGATGGCCTTCAAGGATGCCGCCCGCCGGGCGAATCCGGTCATCCTGGAGCCGATGTTCGCGGTCGAGGTGATCACCCCCGAGGACTACATGGGTGAAGTGATCGGCGACCTCAACTCCCGTCGTGGCCAGATCCAGTCGATGGACGAAGGCCCCGGTGGCAGCCGGGCTATCAAAGCCTCGGTTCCGCTGTCCGAGATGTTCGGGTATGTCGGGGACCTGCGGTCGAAGACCCAGGGCCGTGCGTCGTACTCGATGCAGTTCGATTCCTACGCCGAGGTTCCGAAGAACGTGGCGGAAGAGATCATCAAGAAGGCCCGCGGCGAGTAATCTCGCTCCGGTCCAACCAACCCACAGCGCGTCGGCGTACGGCGTAAGTCAACACTTTCCAGGAGGGCCCCAGTGGCTAAGGCGAAGTTCGAGCGGACTAAGCCGCACGTCAACATCGGCACCATCGGTCACATCGACCACGGTAAGACCACTCTTACCGCGGCGATCACCAAGGTGCTGCACGACAAGTACCCGACCCTGAACGAGGCGTCGGCCTTCGATCAGATCGACAAGGCGCCGGAAGAGCGTCAGCGCGGTATCACCATCTCCATCGCGCACGTCGAGTACCAGACCGAGGCCCGGCACTACGCCCACGTCGACTGCCCGGGTCACGCCGACTACATCAAGAACATGATCACCGGTGCGGCCCAGATGGACGGTGCGATCCTGGTCGTCGCCGCCACCGACGGCCCGATGCCGCAGACGCGTGAGCACGTGCTGCTCGCCCGTCAGGTCGGCGTGCCGGCGATGGTCGTCGCGCTGAACAAGTGCGACATGGTCGACGACGAGGAGATCCTGGAGCTCGTCGAGCTCGAGGTCCGCGAGCTGCTCTCCGAGCAGGAGTTCGACGGCGACAACGCGCCGATCGTCCGCGTCGCCGCTCACCCGGCGCTGCAGGGCGACGCCAAGTGGGGCGAGTCGATCATCGAGCTGATGGACGCGGTGGACTCCTACATCCCGCAGCCGGAGCGCGAGGTCGACAAGCCGTTCCTGATGCCGGTCGAGGACGTCTTCACGATCACCGGTCGTGGAACCGTTATCACCGGTCGTATCGAGCGCGGCATCGTCAAGGTCAACGAGACCGTCGACATCGTCGGCATCCGTGAGACCAAGCAGACGACCACCGTCACCGGTATCGAGATGTTCCGCAAGCTGCTCGACGAGGGCCAGGCCGGTGAGAACGTCGGTCTGCTGCTTCGTGGCACCAAGCGCGAGGACGTCGAGCGCGGCATGGTCGTCATCAAGCCGGGCACCACGACCCCGCACACCTCCTTCGAGGCTTCGGTCTACATCCTCTCGAAGGAAGAGGGCGGCCGGCACACGCCGTTCTTCCAGAACTACCGCCCGCAGTTCTACTTCCGTACCACGGACGTGACCGGCGTCGTCACCCTCCCCGAGGGCACCGAGATGGTCATGCCGGGCGACAACACCGACATGAACGTCGAGCTGATCCAGCCGATCGCCATGGAGGAGAACCTCAAGTTCGCGATCCGTGAAGGTGGCCGCACCGTCGGCGCCGGCCGGGTCACCAAGATCCTCAAGTGATCTCACGAGGTCCGCGAGGGCTCGCAGTCTGAGCCCCGCGGACCTCTGCTTTGCCCCCGATCCCCGCTCAGGTGGGTGGGAGATCGGGGTCAGAGCCACCCGATTGGCGTTTCGGCGCCGATCTCTGGCACAATATTCAGGTTGCTCAGGCGAGGTTGCCGGGGCGCGCCCCAGAGGCCGATTTCCTTCAAGGAACTGCTCCTGGCTGGTGCGCCGGACCGGAGACCATGCCGAGGCCCGGTCCGAGACCGAGCCCCGATCCCCAAGCCCTGGTCGAAGAAGCGGTGAGTCACGCGTGTGCTGCGCAGATTTGCAGGCACATGGCGACACACCCGACCGCGGGGGTCGGAGCAGCGTAGACGTTGACGATAGAGAAGGACGAAGCGAAGCGATGGCGGGACAAAAGATCCGCATCCGGCTGAAGGCCTACGACCACGAGGTCATCGACAGCTCGGCACGCAAGATTGTCGACACGGTGACGCGTACTGGTGCGAAGGTTGCTGGCCCGGTGCCGTTGCCGACGGAAAAGAACGTGTTCTGCGTCATCCGCTCGCCGCACAAGTACAAGGACAGCCGCGAGCACTTCGAGATGCGCACCCACAAGCGGCTCATCGACATCATCGACCCCACGCCGAAGACCGTCGACTCGCTGATGCGGCTCGACCTGCCGGCGGGCGTCGACATCGAGATCAAGCTCTGAGGGACGCGAACAGCTGATGAGCAATCACAAGAACACGAGAGGGCTGCTGGGCACCAAGCTCGGCATGACCCAGACCTGGGACGAGAACAACCGAGTCGTCCCCGTCACCGTGATCCAGGCCGGCCCGTGTGTCATCACCGGTGTTCGTACCGCGGCCGACGCCGGGTACGACGGCGTCCAGATCGCCTTCGGTGACATCGACCCCCGCAAGGTGACCTCGCCGATGCGCGGCCACTTCGAGAAGGCCGGCGTGACTCCTCGCCGGCACCTGCTCGAGCTGCGGACCGCCGACGCGAGCGAGTACACGCTGGGCCAGGAGATCAACGCCGAGGCCTTCGCCGCCGGCGAGCTGGTCGACGTCTCCGCCACCAGCAAGGGCAAGGGCTTCGCCGGTGTCATGAAGCGGCACGGCTTCCACGGTCTGCGCGCCAGCCACGGTGTCCACAAGAAGCACCGTTCGCCGGGTTCCATCGGCGGCTGCGCCACCCCGGGTCGCGTCTTCAAGGGTATGAAGATGTCCGGCCGGATGGGCCACGAGAAGGTCACCACGCAGAACATCACCGTGCACGCCATCGACGCGGACCGCGGCCTGATCCTGCTCAAGGGTGCCGTTCCCGGTCCCAAGGGCGGCCTGGTGCTGATCCGCAACGCCGCGAAGGGGGTCTCCAAGTGAGCACCGTCGACGTCGTCGCCGTGAAGGGCGACAAGGTCAGCAAGAAGGGTTCCGCCGAGCTTCCGGCCGAGCTGTTCGACGTACAGGTCAACATCCCGCTGATCCACCAGGTCGTGGTGGCGCAGCTGGCCGCGGCCCGTCAGGGCACGCACAAGGTCAAGCGCCGGGGCGAGGTGTCCGGTGGTGGCGCCAAGCCGTACCGCCAGAAGGGCACCGGTCGCGCCCGTCAGGGGTCGACCCGCGCGCCGCAGTTCACCGGTGGTGGCGTCGTCCACGGCCCCACGCCGCGTGACTACAGCCAGCGGACCCCGAAGAAGATGATCGCCGCCGCGCTCCGCGGTTCGCTGTCGGACCGGGCCCGGGACGGCCGGATCTACGTGGTCGAGAGTTTCCTCGACGGCGACACCCCGTCCACCAAGGGTGCGCTGAACGTCCTGGCCCAGGTGACCGACCCGGGTAAGGCGCTCGTCGTCGTGGACCGGGCCGACGAGAGCACCTGGCTGAGCCTGCGCAACGTCCAGCACGTGCACCTGATCGCCGCCGACCAGCTGAACGCGTACGACGTGCTCTGCAGCGACGCGGTCGTTTTCACCAAGGCCGCCCTCGACAGCTTCGTCGCCGGCGCCCCGAAAGGTAAGTCCGTGAAGGCCGTCGCAACGTCGACCGAGGCCGAGCAGGAGGTTGAAGCATGAGCCACGGAGTGAACAAGGACCCGCGGGACGTGCTGCTGCGGCCGGTCGTGAGCGAGAAGAGCTACGGCCTGCTGGACGAGCAGAAGTACACGTTCGAGGTCGCCACCGACGCCAACAAGACCGAGATCAAGCTCGCGGTCGAGAAGGTGTTCAAGGTCAAGGTCAACGACGTCAACACGCTGAACCGCAAGGGCAAGCGTCGCCGGACCCGCGCGGGCTGGGGCAAGCGCCCTGACACCAAGCGCGCGATCGTCACCCTCAAGGGCGATGACCGCATCGATATCTTCGGAGGCCAGTCGTAATGGGTATCCGCAAATACAAGCCGACAACGCCGGGCCGTCGTGGCTCGAGCGTGGCCGACTTCGTCGAGCTCACCCGTTCGACCCCTGAGAAGTCGCTGCTGCGTCCGCTGCCGAAGAAGGGTGGCCGCAACAACAGCGGCAAGATCACCACTCGGCACCAGGGTGGCGGCCACAAGCGTGCGTACCGCCTGATCGACTTCAAGCGGTACGACAAGGACGGCGTTCCGGCCAAGGTCGCGGAGATCGAGTACGACCCGAACCGCACCGCCCGGATCGCACTGCTGCACTACGTCGACGGCGAGAAGCGCTACATCCTCGCCCCGACCAACCTGAAGCAGGGCACGATCGTCGAGAACGGTCCGGCCGCCGACATCAAGATCGGTAACAACCTGCCGCTGCGCAACATCCCGGTCGGCTCCACGATCCACGCGGTCGAGCTGCGTCCGGGTGGTGGCGCCAAGATGGGCCGCTCCGCCGGTACCAGCATTCAGCTGGTGGCGAAGGAGGGTCGGATGGCAACCCTGCGGATGCCGTCCGGCGAGGTCCGGATGGTCGACGTACGCTGCCGCGCCACCCTCGGTGAGGTCGGCAACGGCGAGCAGTCGAACATCAACTGGGGCAAGGCCGGCCGGATGCGCTGGAAGGGCAAGCGCCCGACCGTCCGTGGTGTCGCGATGAACCCGGTCGACCACCCGCACGGTGGTGGTGAGGGTAAGACCTCGGGTGGACGCCACCCGGTGTCCCCGTGGGGCAAGCCCGAGGGCCGTACCCGTACCCGCAAGGAAAGCGACCGCATGATCGTCCGGCGCCGCAAGGCCGGCAAGAAGCGCTGATAGGAGCCGGCCAGAATGCCACGCAGCTTGAAGAAGGGCCCGTTCGTCGACCACCACCTGGCAAAGAAGGTGGAGGTGCAGAACGAAAAGGGCACCAAGAATGTCATCAAGACCTGGTCCCGCCGATCGATGATCGTGCCGGACATGATCGGCCACACGATTGCGGTGCACGACGGCCGCAAGCACGTGCCGGTGTTCGTGACGGACGCGATGGTCGGGCACAAGCTCGGCGAGTTCGCCCCGACCCGGACGTTCAAGGGTCACGAGAAGGACGACCGGAAGTCACGGCGTCGCTGACCGCTGGTCAGTTGACGACGCGAAAGCAACCTACGGAGAGATTCGAACATCATGAGCGTTCAAGAGCGTAGGGCCGTCAGTGCCCGTCGCGAGAGCCTGTTGGGCGAGCAGCCCGGGGCCTTCGCGGTCGCGCGCTTCGTCCGCGTGACGCCGATGAAGGCGCGTCGCGTGGCCGATCTGGTGCGCGGTGTGGGCGTCGACGACGCACTCGCCACTCTGAAGTTCGCCCCGCAGGCCGCTGCCGCGACCGTGTACAAGGTCGTGGACAGCGCCGCGGCGAACGCCGAGGGCACCGAGCACCTGAGCCGGGACGAGCTGATCGTCTCGAAGATCCTGGTCGACGAGGGACCGACGCTGAAGCGTCACCGCCCCCGCGCCCAGGGCCGGGCCACCCGGATCGACAAGCGGACCAGCCACATCACTGTGGTTGTCCAGCCGCGCGTCATCGAGGAGCCCGCCGCCAAGGCACCGGCCAAGTCCGCCAAGAAGGCGGACGAAGCCAAGGCCGAGACGGTCAAGAAGGCTCCGGCGAAGAAGGCAACCAAGAAGGCTGCAGCCGACAAGGTCGACAAGACCGAGGCGGCCGACAAGCCGGCCAAGAAGGCGACCGCCAAGAAGGCGGCTGCCAAGAAGGCCACCGCTGAGAAGAAGGAGTCCTGACGTGGGACAGAAGGTTAACCCGCACGGGTTCCGTCTCGGCATCAGCACCGATCACAAGAGCCGTTGGTACGCCGACAAGCTGTACAAGGACTACGTCGGCGAGGACGTCAAGATCCGCAAGCTGCTGAGCAAGGGCATGGAGCGCGCCGGTATCTCCCGCGTGGAGATCGAGCGCACCCGTGACCGGGTCCGGGTGGACATCCACACTGCTCGTCCGGGCATCGTCATCGGTCGCCGCGGCGCCGAGGCCGACCGGATCCGGGGCAGCCTGGAAGAGCTCACCGGCAAGCAGGTGCAGCTGAACATCCTCGAGGTGAAGAACTCCGAGGTGGACGCTCAGCTGGTCGCACAGGGTGTGGCCGAGCAGCTGTCCGGCCGCGTGGCGTTCCGCCGCGCGATGCGCAAGGCGATGCAGACCACCATGCGTGGCGGCGCCCTGGGCATCCGGATCCAGTGCTCCGGCCGTCTCGGTGGCGCCGAAATGTCGCGGTCGGAGTTCTACCGCGAGGGTCGGGTGCCGCTGCACACGCTGCGCGCCGACATCGACTACGGCTTCTACGAGGCCCGCACGACCTTCGGCCGGATCGGCGTGAAGGTCTGGATCTACAAGGGTGACGTGGCCGGCTCCCGGGCCGAGCGCGAGGCGCAGGCCGCGGCCCGCGCTGCCACTCAGCAGCGTCGGCCGGCCCGTCGTGACGACCGTGGCGGTCGTGACGACCGCGGTGGTGGCCGTGGCGGCGACCGTGGTGGCCGTCGTGACGGTGGCCGGGACAACGCGCGGAACGCGGCTCCGGCCGCGGCCGAGGCGACTGCTCCGGCAGCCGACAAGCCCGCCGAGACGACCGGAACGGAGAGCTGAACCGTGCTCATCCCCCGCAAGGTCAAGCACCGCAAGCAGCACCACCCGAAGCGCTCCGGCGCTGCCAAGGGCGGTACCACGCTGGCGTTCGGTGAGTTCGGCATCCAGGCGCTGGAAAGCCACTACATCACCAACCGGCAGATCGAGTCGGCGCGTATCGCGATGACCCGCCACATCAAGCGTGGCGGAAAGGTCTGGATCAACATCTACCCGGACCGCCCGCTGACCAAGAAGCCGGCCGAGACCCGGATGGGTTCCGGTAAGGGTTCGCCCGAGTGGTGGATCGCGAACGTGAAGTCGGGTCGCGTGATGTTCGAGCTCTCCGGTGTGCCGGAGGACGTCGCCCGCGAGGCCATGCGCCGCGCGATCCACAAGTTGCCGATGAAGTGCCGCTTCATCTCCCGAGAGGCAGGTGAGAACTGATGGCTATCCTGACCGCCGCCGAGCTGCGGAACCTGGGCCGGGACGAGCTGCTGAGCAAGCTCGGTGAAGCCAAGGAGGAGCTGTTCAACCTCCGGTTCCAGGCTGCCACCGGACAGCTGGAGTCACACGGCCGGCTGCGTGCCGTCCGTAAGGACATCGCCCGCATCTACACGGTGCTGACCGAGCGTGCGCTCGGCATCACCGAAGAGGTCGAAGCCCCGGTTGCCGCCGAGGCCGAGGCCGAGGTCGCAGAGACCGCGGACGACAGCGAGAAGGCCGAGGCGAAGGCATGACCGAGAACGTGAAGGACGAGACCGTGAGCACGACCCCCGAGGCGCGCAGCAGCCGCAAGACCCGTGAGGGCCTGGTGCTGAGCGACAAGATGGACAAGACCGTCACCGTCGAGGTCGAGGACCGGGTCAAGCACAAGCTCTACGGCAAGGTCATCCGCCGCACGAGCAAGCTCAAGGCACACGACGAGCAGAACGCCGCCGGTATCGGCGACCGGGTCCTCCTGATGGAGACCCGGCCGCTGTCGGCTACCAAGCGCTGGCGCGTCGTCGAGATCCTCGAGAAGGCCAAGTAACTCGAGCAGGCACCGCAAGCGGTCCGGTCCCCGACCGGAAACCAATCGAAATTATTCGTTCCGCAAGGCTCATGTGAATGAGAACCAGCGAGACAACCAGGAGATCAACAGATGATCCAGCAGGAGTCGCGACTGAAGGTCGCCGACAACACGGGCGCAAAGGAAATTCTTTGCATCCGCGTTCTCGGTGGCTCCGGTCGGCGCTACGCCGGTGTCGGTGACACGATCGTCGCCACCGTCAAGGACGCGATCCCGGGTGGCGGCGTCAAGAAGGGCGACGTCGTCAAGGCCGTCATCGTTCGCACCGTGAAGGAGCGCCGGCGTCCGGACGGCTCCTACATCCGGTTCGACGAGAACGCCGCCGTGATCCTCAAGGCCGATGGCGAGCCGCGGGGCACCCGTATCTTCGGGCCGGTCGGCCGGGAGCTGCGCGAGAAGCGCTTCATGAAGATCATCTCGCTCGCACCGGAGGTGCTCTGAGATGGCTGCCCAGCGCAAGTTGCACGTGAAGAAGGGCGATCAGGTCCGCGTGATCGCCGGTAAGTCCAAGGGTCTCGAAGGCAAGATCATTCAGGTCCTGCCCGATGCCGAGAAGGTCATCGTCGAAGGCGTGAACCGGGTCAAGAAGCACACCAAGGTGCAGCAGGCCCAGCGCGGCGGCACCACGGGTGGCATCGTCACCCAGGAAGCCCCGATCCACGTCTCCAACGTGATGCTTCTGGTCGAGGTCGAGAAGGACGGCAAGAAGCAGAAGGTGACCACCCGCGTCGGCTACAACCGCGTCGAGGTGCAGAAGCGGCGCCCCGACGGTTCGACGTACGCCGGTTTCCGGAGTGTTCGGATCGCTCGGCGTACCGGCGAGGAGATCTGATGACCGAGACCGTGACCGAGCGGGTTCTGCCGCGGTTGAAGACCAAGTACCGCGAGGAGATCGTCGGCAAGCTGAACGAGGAGTTCAGCTACGCCAACGTGATGCAGGTCCCCGGCCTGACCAAGATCGTGGTGAACATGGGCGTCGGCGAGGCGGCCCGTGACTCCAAGCTGATCGAGGGTGCCGTCAAGGACCTGGCCGCGATCACCGGCCAGAAGCCGCAGGTGACCAAGGCCCGCAAGTCGATCGCCCAGTTCAAGCTGCGTGAGGGCATGCCGATCGGCGCGCACGTCACGCTGCGCGGCGACCGGATGTGGGAGTTCCTGGACCGGCTGCTGTCGCTGGCGCTGCCCCGGATCCGCGACTTCCGCGGTCTGTCCCCGAAGCAGTTCGACGGCACCGGGAACTACACCTTCGGCCTGACCGAGCAGGTGATGTTCCACGAGATCAACCAGGACCGCATCGACCGGGTCCGCGGCATGGACATCACCGTGGTGACCACCGCCAAGAACGACGACGAGGGCCGGGCCCTGCTGCGGGCACTCGGCTTCCCGTTCAAGGAGAACTGACGTGGCGAAGACAGCACTGAAGGTCAAGCAGGCCCGGACGCCGAAGTTCGCGGTGCGCGGTTACACGCGTTGCCAGCGCTGCGGCCGGCCGAAGGCGGTCTTCCGCAAGTTCGGCCTCTGCCGGATCTGCCTGCGGGAGATGGCGCACCGGGGCGAGCTGCCCGGTGTGACCAAGTCCAGCTGGTGACCGTCTCCACCCCTGATCGTTTCTCCCTTCACCATCTAGTCACCGTAGGTCGCCGGCCGGCGAAACCACGGCGGGAAAGAGGCCCCAGGCCATGACAATGACCGACCCGATCGCAGACATGCTGACGCGTCTGCGCAACGCCAACCAGGCGTACCACGAGTCGACCTCGATGCCGTACAGCAAGATCAAGCAGGGCATCGCCGACATCCTCCAGCAGGAGGGCTACATCTCCTCCTACAAGGTGGAGGAGCCCAAAGAGGGCGCCGTCGGCAAGACCCTGATCGTCGACCTCAAGTTCGGCCCGACCCGGGAGCGTTCCATCGCGGGCGTCCGCCGGATCTCGAAGCCGGGCCTGCGGGTCTACGCGAAGTCGACCAACCTGCCGAAGGTCCTCGGTGGCCTGGGTGTCGCGATCATCTCGACCTCCCAGGGACTGCTGACCGACCGTCAGGCCAAGCACAAGGGCGTTGGCGGGGAAGTCCTCGCCTACGTCTGGTGACGAAGAACCGGAAGGAGGACCACTCTCATGTCTCGCATCGGTAAGCTCCCGATCACGGTCCCGTCCGGCGTCGACGTCACGATCGACGGCCAGACGGTCACCGTGAAGGGTCCCAAGGGCCAGCTCTCGCACGTTGTTGCGGAGCCCATCGCGGTCGCTCGCGACGAGGACGGCACGATCGCCGTCTCGCGTCCGGACGAGCAGCGCAAGAGCAAGGAACTGCACGGTCTGTCCCGCACCCTGATCGCCAACCTGGTGACCGGCGTGACGGACGGCTACGAGAAGAAGCTCGAGATCGTCGGCGTCGGGTACCGCGTCCTGTCCAAGGGACCGACCCAGCTGGAGTTCTCGCTCGGGTACAGCCACACCATCACGGTGGACGCTCCCGAGGGCATCACGTTCAACGTCGAGGCCCCGACCCGCTTCTCGGTCGTCGGGATCGACAAGCAGTCGGTCGGCGAGGTCGCTGCCAACATCCGCAAGCTGCGCAAGCCCGAGCCGTACAAGGGCAAGGGTGTGCGGTACGCCGGCGAGCAGGTCCGCCGCAAGGTCGGAAAGGCTGGTAAGTAACCATGGCGATCGGACTGCGTCACAACAAGCACTCCGCCAAGAAGACGGCGTCGCGTCTGCGCCGCCAGATCCGCGTCCGGAAGAAGATCAACGGAACGCCGGATCGGCCGCGCCTCGTCGTCACCAAGTCGTCGAAGCACCTGTTCGTTCAGGTCATCGACGACGTGGCCGGCAAGACGCTGGTCTCCGCCTCCACCATGGAGGCCGACCTGCGGGGTGCGAGCGACAACAAGACCGACAAGGCCAAGACCGTCGGCGGCCTGATCGCCGACCGGGCCAAGGCTGCGGGCATCGAGGCGGTCGTCTTCGACCGCGCCGGCAACAAGTACCACGGACGGATCGCGGCCCTGGCCGACGCCGCTCGTGAGAACGGGCTCGGTTTCTGATGGCGACCAACAAGAGGGAAGGTAGTTCGAAATGAGCGGAGGCCAGCAGCGTCGCGGAGGCGGCGCCGGTGGTGAGCGCCGCGGCCGCGACGGTGGTCGTGGTGCGGCAGCTGACAAGACCGCCTACATCGAGCGCGTGGTTGCCATCAACCGTGTTGCCAAGGTCGTGAAGGGTGGTCGTCGCTTCAGCTTCACCGCCCTCGTGGTCGTCGGCGACGGTGAAGGCACCGTCGGTGTGGGTTACGGCAAGGCCAAGGAGGTGCCCGCGGCGATCGCCAAGGGTGTCGAGGAGGCCAAGAAGTCGTTCTTCAAGGTGCCGCGGATCCAGGGCACCATCCCGCACCCGGTCCAGGGCGAGAAGGCCGCAGGCGTCGTCATGCTGCGTCCGGCCGCTCCCGGTACCGGTGTGATCGCGGGTGGCTCGGCGCGCGCCGTACTGGAGTGCGCCGGGATCCACGACATCCTGAGCAAGTCGCTGGGTTCCTCCAACGCGATCAACGTGGTGCACGCCACGGTGGCCGCGCTGCAGGCCCTGGAGACCCCGGAGGCCGTGGCCGCGCGCCGTGGCCTGCCGGTCGAGCACGTCGCTCCGGCGGCACTGCTGAAGGCGCGGGCGGAGGCGGCATCCTGATGGCACGCTTGAAGGTGACGCAGACCCGTTCCGGCATCGGTGGCAAGCAGAACCAGCGCGACACGCTGCGGACCCTGGGCGTCAAGCGGATCGGCGACAGCGCCGTCCACGAGGACCGTCCCGAGGTGCGTGGCATGGTGCGCGCGGTTCGCCACCTCATCACCGTCGAAGAGGTTGACTGACATGGCGCTCAAGGTTCACCACCTGCGTCCGGCGCCCGGAGCCAAGACCGCCAAGACCCGCGTGGGTCGTGGTGAGGGTTCCAAGGGTAAGACGGCCGGCCGCGGTACCAAGGGCAGCAAGGCCCGTAACAACATCCCCGAGTACTTCGAGGGTGGCCAGATGCCGCAGCACATGCGGCTGCCGAAGCTGAAGGGCTTCAAGAGCAGGAACCGAGTGGAGTTCCAGGTCGTTAACCTGGACAAGCTCGGACAACTGTTCCCCGAAGGTGGCGAGGTCGGCATTGCCGAACTGGTCGCCAAGGGCGCGGTCCGTCGTGGTCAGCCGGTGAAGGTGCTGGGTGACGGCGAACTGACCGTTGCTCTGCAGGTCTCGGCGCACAAGTTCTCGAAGTCGGCTCTGGACAAGATCCAGGCCGCCGGGGGGACCACCACCGAGGTGTGACATGCGGTCCAGGGCTCGTAACGCCCGGTGCTTGATACTCTGCACCGGTCGGACGGGCCCTGGTTCGTCTCTTGCCCGGCTGCTATGCCAGACCCCTGCCCTGCCCGGGGCAGAGGAAACATGTGGGAGGACAGGGTGTTAGGCGCCTTTGCCAACGCGTTCAAGACTCCGGACCTGCGCCGGAAGATCTTGTTCGTGCTCTTCATCGTCGTGATCTTCCGGATCGGCTCCGTCGTGCCGGCCCCCGGCGTGAACGTCCAGTCGCTGCAAACATGTATCAAGAGTGCGGAGAACGGCGCGAACGCCAATCTCTACAACTTGATCAACCTGTTCTCCGGCGGTGCGCTGCTGCAGCTCGCGATCTTCGCGCTCGGCATCATGCCGTACATCACCGCCAGCATCATCCTGCAGCTGCTCACCGTGGTGATCCCGCGGCTGGAGTCGCTGAAGAAGGAAGGCCAGGCGGGCCAGGCCAAGATCACCCAGTACACCCGTTTCCTGACCGTCGGTCTGGCGATCCTGCAGTCGACGGCCTTCGTGGCGCTGGCCCGGACCCCGGGCCGGTTGTTCACCGGCTGCCTCGAGCCGCTGCTTTACAAGGACGACTGGTTCCACGTCTCCATCATGGTGCTGACCATGACCGCCGGTACCGGCGTGATCATGTGGCTCGGTGAGCTGATCACCGACCGTGGTGTCGGTAACGGTATGTCGATCCTGATCTTCACCCAGATCGTCGCCACCTTCCCGACCAGCCTGTGGAGCATCCGCAAGCAGAAGGGTCTCGCGACCTTCTTCGTCGTGATCGCCGTCGGTCTGGTGATCATGGCCGCGGTCATCTTCATCGAGCAGGCGCAGCGCCGGATCCCGGTGCAGTACGCCAAGCGGATGGTCGGCCGCAAGATGTTCGGCGGTACCTCGACCTACATCCCGCTGAAGGTGAACCAGGCCGGTGTCATCCCGGTCATCTTCGCCTCCAGCCTGATGTATCTACCTGTCCTGATCAGTCAGTTCCAAGCTGACAAGGGATGGGCGATCTGGATCCAAGGACACCTGGTCAAGGGCGACCATCCGATCTACATGGCGGTGTACGTCGCTCTGATCCTGTTCTTCACCTACTTCTACGTCTCGATCACCTTCAACCCGAAGGAAGTCGCGGACAACATGAAGAAGTACGGCGGCTTCATCCCGGGCATCCGGGCCGGCCGGCCGACCGAGGAATACCTGAGTTACGTGCTGAACCGCATCACTCTGCCGGGTGCCATCTACCTGGCCGTGCTGTCTCTGATTCCGCTGATCGCGCTGGTCCTGGCCGGTGCGAACCAGAACTTCCCGTTCGGTGGTACGTCGATCCTGATCATGGTCGGCGTGGGCCTGGACACGGTGAAGCAGATTGAGTCTCAGCTGCAGCAACGTAACTACGAAGGGTTCTTGCGCTGATGAGAATGTTGCTGATGGGTCCGCCCGGGGCGGGCAAGGGCACGCAGGCAAAGGTGCTTGCGGAACGCCTGAATATCCCGGCCGTATCCACCGGCGACATCTTCCGAGCGAACGTGAAGGACGAGACGCCGCTCGGGCTCGAGGCCAAGCGCTTCATGGACGCCGGGGACTACGTTCCCGACGAGGTCACCAACGCGATGGTGCGCGACCGGTTGTCGGAGGCCGACGCCGGTGACGGGTTCCTGCTCGACGGGTACCCGCGCACCCTCGCCCAGGTGGGCACACTGGACGGCATCCTGGCCGAGCACGGCCACAAGCTGGACGCGGTGGTGGCGCTGGTCGCCGACATCGACGTGCTGGTGGACCGGATGACCAAGCGGGCCCACACCGACGGCCGCACGGACGACTCCGAAGAGGTCATCCGGCACCGTCAGGACGTGTACACCGCCGAGACCAAGCCGCTGCTGGCGGTCTACGGCCAGCGCGGGCTGCTGGTCGAGGTCGACGGCGTCGGCGAGATCGACGAGGTCAGCGAGCGCGTCATCGCCGCACTCAAATCACTGACCGACTGAAGGACGAATGATTTTCAAGGACCGCGGGATCGAGATCAAGACCCGCGAGCAGATCCTCGCCATGCGTGCGGCCGGCCTGGTGGTCGGCCGCACGCTGGAACTGCTCCGCGACGCCGTCAAGCCCGGGATCACCACCGGTGAGCTGGACGCGATCGCCGAGGACAACATCCGCTCTTCCGGTGCGACGCCATCGTTCAAGGGCTACCACGGTTTCACCGGCTCGATCTGTGCCTCGGTGAACGACGAGATCGTGCATGGCATCCCCGGCGAGCGGGTGCTCGCCGAGGGCGACCTGATCTCGATCGACTGCGGTGCGATCGTGAACGGGTGGCACGGCGACGCCGCGATCTCGGTGCCGGTCGGCACGGTCGGCGACGACCTGCTCGAGCTGGCCCGGATCTGCGAGGAGTCGATGTGGCGGGGTTTCGCGGCCGCCAAGCTCGGTGGCCGGTTGACCGACATCTCGGCCGCGGTCGAGGCCCACGTGCGCGCCAACTCGTCGTACGGGATTGTCGAGGACTTCGTCGGGCACGGGATCGGCTCGGCGATGCACCAGCCGCCGAACGTGCCGAACTTCGGCAAGCCGGGTCGCGGCCCGAAGCTGGTCGAGGGCCTGGCGCTCGCGGTCGAGCCGATGCTGACGCTCGGCAAGCAGGACAATCACACGCTCGACGACGACTGGACCGTGGTGACCGACGACGGTCTCGCGGCTGCTCACACTGAGCACACGTTCACTCTCACTCCGCAAGGACCGTGGGTGCTGACCTCGCTCGACGGTGGTGCGGCCAAGCTCGCGGAGCTCGGGATCACCTGCGGCGCGCTCGCCGACTGACCCTCCGCGTCCGTCCATCGGGGGACGCGCGGGCCCTGAGGCTGAGGCACACTTGAGATATGCCTCAGTACCAGCCGCATCAGCGATTCACCGAAGCCGACCGGGAAAAGATCGCCGGCCGGTTGCGTGATGCGTTCGCCGACGGGCGGCTGGACCAGCCTGAGTTCTCGTCGCGCCTGGACCAGTTGTACGCCGTCCAGACGTACGGCGAGCTGGAGCCGCTGGTGCGCGACCTGCCACCGATGAAGACCTACCAGACACCTGCCGTCGTCCAGGACCAGAAGCCGGCGCCCGCGCCGGGGGAGTTCCCGACGAAGGAGGTGCAGCCGCGCCGCAACGGTGGGCTGCTGGCAATGGGTGGTGGCTTCACCGGCGTCGTGGCGATCAACGTGGTGATCTGGGGCGTGATCGGGCTCGCCAGCGGGCACTTTCCGCACTTCTGGCCGGTCTGGCTGCTGATCCCGTGGGCGATCATCATCATGAGCAATTTCGGAAAGCGCCGTTGACCTCGCGTCTGCGGCCGGCGCTGGCCTGGCAGCTGCGGCAGGGATCCGTCCTCGTCTACGTGATCTGGTTCGCCGTCGCCATTCCGCTGGTGATCGTTGGTCTGCTGGTGGAACCGCGCTGGGTCGGCTGGTTCATGCTCGGGTGGTTCGCGGTGCTGCTGGTGTTCACGCTCGCGATGCGGGCGGCCGACGTACGGCTGCAGAAGGCATGGGCGCGGGCTGCCCGCGAGCTCGGCTGGCGGATCGCGGTGGCCGGTCCGGAGGTGCTGCAGCGCTGGCCGTTCCCGCCGTTCGACCTGGATCCGCGGGCCGAGGTGGGCGAGGTGACGACCGGACGGCACCGCGGCCGGGAGTTCGTCACCGGTGAGTTCCGGCACCGCGTCCGGCGCCGCAATCTCGGCTTCGACTTCCTCGATCTCCAGGTCGACCGCCCGCTGCCGCCGTTGCAGGTGCTGCCGTCCGGGCTGGCACCGATCGCGGCCGCCAGTTTGCTGCCGCTGCCCCTGGACATCGACGGCCTGCCCGGGCACTACAACCTCTTCAACGGCCGCGAGGACCACGCTCAGGCCGTGCTGCACCTGCGTGCGGTCGAGGTGCTCACCGGCGTGACCCCGTTCGGGTTCAGTTGTGAGGGACGCCGGTTCGTCGCGATCCTCCCGGCGTACCGGGACACCACCACCGCGCTCGCCCACCTCGACGCTGCCTGCGACCTGCTGGACCTGATGCCCGAGCAGTTGTGGCGTGAGGGTGAGCAGTGGGCGGCTACCCGAGCAACCTGATCATGGCGGCCATATCCTCGTCGCCGTGACCGGAGGCAACAGCCTTCTGGAGCAGTTCACCCATCGGCCGCAGCAGCATCGGGTCGATCCCTTGGCCGACCGCCGTGTCGAGCAGGTTGTGGTACGCCGCGGCTTGCATCGCCAGGTTCGATCCAGCAGCTTGCCCCACCGGTGGCTGCTCGAGCTCGGCGGCGATCTGCGGCAGCATGCCCAGCATCGCGGTCAGCCAGGGGAGCAGCAGCTGCTCGGTGAACTCGACAGTCGGAACCTTCGCGCTGTGCATCAAGGCCAGTGCATGCTGGGCACCGCCGAACATCCCGTACATCGCACTCAGCAGCGCGATGTCGTGCAGCGCGGCCAGACCGGCGTCCGACCCGACGAACAACGGACGAGCCAGTACGGCGAGATCGGCCTGGTGCCGTTCGAACGCCGCGGAGTCGCCGCTGTAGAGGATGAACGCCTCCGGCCGGCCGATCATCGCCGGGACTGCCATGATTCCGCCGTCGACGTACGTCGCTCCCTGCGCGGTGAGCGTGGTTTCCAGCGCGCGAGCCTGGTCGGGGGTGCTGTTGGTGAGGTTGGCGATCACCTTGCCGGTGAGATCGATGCCGTCGAGGGTGTCGCGCACGGTGGTGTCGACGAGCAGGCAGACGACCACGAGCGGGCTGGCGGCGACCGCCTCGGCGGCAGTGGTCGCGCGGATGGCGCCTTCGAGTTCGGGGGAGCGGCCGGGGGTGCGGTTCCAGACGGTGGTCGGGTGGCCGGCGGCCAGGAAGGCCTGGGCGAGGGCGGTTCCCATCGCTCCCAGGCCGAGGACGGTGACTGGTGTCTTCATGGCTGCAACCCTGCTGGCAGGGCTGTGGAGCGGACAAGTACCCACTAAATAGTTGGGTACTTCCCGATGGGTAAGTACCCTTCAGGAGGCCCGATTGGGTTTCGGGTGTGGTACTGACGTACACTCGGTTGTTGGCTCTTTTCGAGCCATAGTCAGTCACGTCTACAGAAGTGCGAGGACATGCCCAAAAAAGAGGGAGTTATCGAACTCGAGGGCACCATCGTCGAGGCCCTGCCGAACGCGATGTTCCGTGTTGAACTGTCCAATGGGCACAAGGTGCTCGCGCACATCAGCGGCAAGATGAGACAGCACTACATCCGGATCCTCCCCGAGGACCGGGTCGTTGTGGAGCTGTCGCCGTACGACCTCACCAGAGGCCGCATCGTCTATCGGTACAAGTAACACGACCACCAACACCTGTCGAAGAAAGAAGCTCGATGAAGGTCAATCCGAGCGTCAAGAAGATCTGCGACAAGTGCAAGGTGATCCGCCGTCACGGCCGGGTCATGGTGATCTGCGAGAACCCGCGGCACAAGCAGCGGCAGGGCTGACCAGCTCTTTCTCAGCAGGGCACGGCACTTTCGCACCACAGCGCGCACGCTCGTCCAGCACCGGTAACACGCTGGACGCTGCCCCCGGAACAGAGGCCGGGGCCTTGCCGGTGAGCACGACCGTCACCGAGGCGGGCAAGGACGCGGCGCGCCACCACACCTCTGCCGACGAAAGGACTACCGCCACATGGCACGCCTTGTAGGAGTCGACCTGCCGCGCGACAAGCGCATCGAGGTCGCACTCACCTACATCTTCGGAGTAGGCCGCACCCGCGCCCTCAAGACGCTCGAAGCCACCGGGATCTCCGGTGACAAGCGCGTCCACGAGCTGGGCGACGAGGAGCTGGTCAAGCTTCGCGACTGGATCGAAGGCAACTACCAGATCGAAGGTGACCTCCGCCGTGAGGTGACCGCGGACATCCGCCGCAAGATCGAGATCGGGTCGTACCAGGGCCGCCGGCACCGCAGCGGTCTGCCGGTGCGCGGTCAGCGCACCAAGACGAACGCCCGCACCCGTAAGGGTCGCAAGAAGGCAATCGCCGGCAAGAAGAAGAAGTGACCCGGATGACCCTCGACCCATTGCTGCCGATTCAGTCCAGGAGTAACTGACTTATGCCTCCCAAGAGCCGCACTGCGGCCGGCGCCAAGAAGGTGCGCCGCAAGGAGAAGAAGAACGTGGCCGCCGGCCACGCGCACATCAAGAGCACGTTCAACAACACGATCGTGACGATCACCGACCCGACCGGCGCGGTCATCTCGTGGGCTTCCGCGGGCACCGTCGGCTTCAAGGGTTCGCGCAAGTCCACCCCGTTCGCCGCGCAGATGGCCGCCGAGGCCGCCGGACGCCGCGCGATGGAGCACGGCATGCGCAAGATCGACGTGTTCGTGAAGGGTCCCGGCTCCGGCCGTGAGACCGCGATCCGTTCGCTGGGTGCCGTCGGCCTCGAGGTCGGCACCATCCAGGACGTCACCCCGACCGCACACAACGGCTGCCGCCCTCCCAAGCGGCGCCGGGTCTGACCCAGAGAGAGGCAGGTAACTAACAATGGCCCGTTACACCGGACCCATGACCAAGAAGTCGCGCCGTCTCGGGGTCGACCTCGTCGGTGGCGACAAGGCGTTCGAGCGTCGTCCGTACCCCCCGGGTATGCACGGCCGCGGCCGTCCGAAGGAGAGCGAGTACCTGCTCCAGCTGCGCGAGAAGCAGAAGGCCCGCTTCTCGTACGGCGTGCTGGAGAAGCAGTTCCGCCGGTACTACGAGGAGGCCTCGCGGCGCTCCGGCAAGACCGGTGACAACCTGCTGATCATCCTGGAGTCCCGTCTCGACAACGTGGTCTACCGCTCGGGCCTGGCCCGGACGCGTCGGCAGGCCCGTCAGCTCGTGACCCACGGGCACTTCACCGTGAACGGCATCAAGGTGAACATCCCGTCGTACCGCGTCTCGGCCCACGACATCATCGATGTCAAGGCCAAGTCCGTCGAGACGACGCCGTTCATCATCGCCCGGGAGACGCACGCCGAGCGTGTGGTTCCGGCCTGGCTCGAGGTGATGCCGGAGCGTCTGCGCATCCTCGTCCACCAGCTGCCGACCCGGCAGCAGATCGACACCCAGGTCTCCGAGCACCTGATCGTCGAGCTCTACTCGAAGAACTGATCCGGTTCCGGCCGGTGGCCCAGGCCGCCGGCCGGATCGGTGTTCTTCAGTCCTCGCGGCCTCAAATAGTGGTCGTCGCGAACCAGTGAAGGAACAAGAAGTTGCTTATCGCACAGCGTCCCACCCTGACCGAAGAGGTCGTCGACGAGCACCGTTCGCGGTTCGTCATCGAGCCGTTGGAGCCGGGTTTCGGCTACACCCTCGGTAACTCGATCCGCCGGACCCTGCTGTCCTCGATCCCCGGCGCCGCCGTCACCAGCATCAAGGTCGACGGTGTCCTGCACGAGTTCTCGACCGTTGCCGGGGTGAAGGAGGACGCCACCCAGCTGATCCTGAACCTGAAGGACCTGGTCGTCTCCTCCGAGCACGACGAGCCGGTCACCATGTACCTGCGCAAGCAGGGCCCCGGTGACGTCACCGCCGCGGACATCGCGCCGCCGGCCGGTGTCGAGGTGCACAACCCGGACCTGAAGATCGCCACCCTGAACGAGAAGGGCCGGCTCGAGATGGAGCTGGTCGTGGAGCGTGGCCGCGGTTACGTGTCCGCGATCCAGAACAAGTCCGCGGACGCCGAGATCGGCCGGATGCCGGTCGACTCGATCTACTCCCCGGTCCTCAAGGTCACCTACAAGGTCGAGGCGACCCGGGTCGAGCAGCGCACCGACTTCGACCGGCTGGTGGTCGACGTCGAGACCAAGCCGTCGATGCTGCCCCGCGACGCCGTCGCGTCGGCCGGTAAGACGCTGGTCGAGCTGTTCGGTCTGGCCCGCGAGCTGAACGTCGAGGCCGAGGGTATCGACATCGGCCCGTCGCCGGTGGACGAGCAGATGGCCGCCGACCTGGCCCTGCCGGTCGAGGACCTGCAGCTCACCGTCCGGTCGTACAACTGCCTCAAGCGTGAGGGCATCCACACCGTGGGTGAACTGATCTCGCGCAGCGAGCAGGACCTGCTGGACATCCGCAACTTCGGCTCCAAGTCGATCGACGAGGTCAAGCTGAAGCTGGCCGAGATGGGCCTGTCGCTGAAGGACTCGCCTCCCGGCTTCGACCTGCGTGCGGCCGCCGAGGCCTACGGCACGGAGTCCGAGGACGACGACGAGAGCTTCGCCGAGACCGAGCAGTACTGAGCTGTTCTGAAACCCACCCCGGGCTCTGTTTTCGGGGCCTGAATCCTTCTGGAGTAAGAGATGCCTACCCCCACCAAGGGTGCCCGGCTGGGCGGCAGCCCGGCGCACGAGAAGCTGATCCTCAGCAACCTCGCGACGTCGCTGTTCGAGCACGGCGCCATCACCACCACCGCGGCCAAGGCCAAGCGCCTGCAGCCGCTGGCCGAGTCGATGATCACCAAGGCGAAGCGTGGTGACCTGAACTCCCGCCGCCAGGTGATGAAGCGGATCCGGGACAAGAGCGTTGTGCACGTGCTCTTCACCGAGATCGGCGAGCGGTACGCCGACCGTCCGGGTGGTTACACCCGCATCATCAAGCTCGGCCCGCGCAAGGGTGACAACGCGCCGATGGTGAAGATCGAGCTCGTCGAGGCGCTGTCGGACTCGCCGAAGGCGAAGAAGACCGCCAAGAAGGCGCCGGCCAAGAAGGCCGAGCCGAAGGTCGAGGACAAGGTCGCCGACGAGGTCAAGGACGAGAAGGTCCAGGACGTTGTGGCCGGCAAGTTCGAGAACTCGGCCGCACCGCTGGCCGACGACTCGGCGCCGGAGGGCTTCACCATCAAGGGCAACGAGAACTCGATGAAGTACCACACCACCGAGTCCCCGTGGTACGCCCAGACGGTCGCCGAGGTCTGGTTCAAGACCGAGGAAGACGCCGTCGCCGCGGGCTTCGCCAAGGCCGGCGAGACCGAGGACGACAAGTAAGTCTCAGCATCACGGCAGCGCCCCCGCACCTCACGGTGTGGGGGCGCTGTTGCGTTAGATTGGCGTGTGCGTTGGCGGATTGACCTCAGTTACGACGGGACGGCCTTTCATGGCTGGGCTCGTCAGGATGGTCTCCGGACCGTGCAGGGATCGCTCGAGGACGCGCTGCAGACGGTTCTGCGGTTGCCCGAGCGGCTGGCCGTGACCTGCGCCGGCCGCACGGATACCGGCGTACACGCTCGTGGTCAGGTGACACACTTCGATCATGAAGGCGCTGTGGAGCCGTTCAGGCTCTTGAGGGCGCTCAACGGCGTCCTGCCTGCGGATGTAGTCGTCAAGGCCGTGACGGCGGCTCCAGAGGGCTTTGACGCGCGGTTCTCTGCGCTTGCCCGCCGGTATGTGTACCGGCTGTGCGATGAGCAGGCCGGCTGGGATCCGCTGACGCGAGGGCATGTACTGCGGGTAACTCGCTCGCTGGACGTGGATCGGATGAACGCGGCGGCAGGTCAGCTGCTGGGCGAGCACGACTTCGCGGCGTTCTGCAAGAAGCGGGAGGGCGCCAGCACAGTGCGAGCTCTGCTGGACTTCTCGTGGCAGCGCACGGGACCCGGGCTGTTAGAGGGCACTGTGGTCGCAGATGCCTTCTGTCACTCGATGGTGCGGGCGCTGGTGGGTTCGATGATCCCGGTGGGTGACGGGCGTCGAGAGGTGGACTGGCCGGCCGGAGTGCTGGCCGGCAAGGTGCGGGACTCCGCGGTGGCGGTAGTGCCTGCGCACGGGCTCACACTGGAAGAAGTGCGGTATCCGGCAGACAACGAGCTGGCTGCGCGGGCCCTGGAGGCCCGGCAGGTCAGGGGAGAGGTACACCAGCGTGGCTGACCACTACTTCTCGGCAGAGCCCGGTTCGCCGGACGTACGCCGTACTGTCGAGGGCAGGATCTGGGGACGGGACTACACGTTCACCACGGCGACCGGAGTGTTCTCCAGAGACCGCCTCGACATCGGTACGGCGGTTCTGCTGCGTGAGGTGGCCGCCCCGACGGGCTCGGGGACGTTCCTCGACCTGGGGACGGGCTACGGGCCGATTGCCTGCGCACTGGCGGTCGAGTCGAGTGCTGAGGTGTGGGCGGTCGATGTGAACAACCGGGCGCTGGAGCTGACCGCTGAGAACGCCAAGGCGGCCGGGGTCGCGGACCGCGTGCACACCGCACTGCCCGACGACGTACCGGCGGACCTGCTCTTCGACCAGATCTGGTCGAATCCGGCGATCCACATCGGCAAGCCCGAGCTGCACAAGATGTTGTTGCGTTGGCTTGCTCGCCTTGCGCCCGACGGCGTGGCATGGTTCGTGGTCGGCAAGAACCTCGGTGGCGACTCGCTGCAGCGCTGGATGACCGAGCAGGGCTATCCCTGCGAGCGCGTCGGCAGCGCCAAGGGGTTCCGGGTACTGCGTGCAACGAACGCGGGTCCGGCGCCGTCCTGAGGGTTATGGAGGCAGCCTTGGCGGCAGCGGAGGCGCGATCGGAGTCGATCGAGTTCGAGCAGTGGGTCGGTCAGAAGGCTGACGCACTGATGCGGTTCGCCTATGTGCTCACCGGGGACCGCACGCTGGCCGAGGACGCCGTCCAGGACGCCCTGACGACCGCCTGTGCCCGCTGGGCACGGGTCAGCCGGGCCGACGACCCGGAGGCCTACGTGAAGCGGATGGTGGTGAACGCGCACATCTCCTGGTGGCGGCGCTTCCGCCGCCGCGAGGCACCTGTTGAGGACCCGGTCCGTAGTGCGCCTGCCGCACCGGACGGTGCGGCGGCCAGGGCCGAGTCCGAGGAAGTCTGGGCGCTGTGCGCGACGCTGCCGGACAAACAACGCGCAGCTGTCGTACTGCGCTTCTACGAAGAGCTTTCCTACGCCGAGATCGGTGTGCTGCTGCACTGTGCGGAGGCCACGGCCAGATCGCACGTGCACCGCGCACTGGCCGCACTGAAGACCACGCTGAGCAAGGAAGGAGCCGAGGATGCCTGAGCACGACCCTGAGCAGGAGCTCGGCCCCAAGTTCGCCTCGGCCTTTCAGAACCGTGCTGATGCCACAGAGGTGTCAGGCAGCCGGATGGCGGCGGTTGCGCGTGGGCGCGTTCGGCGGCGTCGACAGGCAGTGATGTCGACCGCAGCGGCGGTGCTGGTCGTCGTGGCGATCGGTGGCGCGTGGAACCTGACCGGCTCGTCGTCGATGAACTCCGAGACGGCGGGCAGTGCGGGCGACAGCAAGGGCGCAACGTCCGACAGCGGCGTACAGCGCACCCCGGAGGGCGTTTCCAGTCAGCCGATTGCGCCGCAGGACACGGGGTGCCCGGCGGCTCATCCGATCCTCAAGGCGCCGGCGACGAACGCCGTACCGGCTGGGACCGGTCTTGACGTCAGTACGCCGGTGTCGGGGCTGCTGGCGTGCCGCTACGACCTCAAGCGCGGTGCACTGCTCGGGCAGCAGACGTACAGTCCGGCGATCGCACAGCAGGTGGTCGATGCGATCAAGCCGCTGCCCGAGATGAACTCGCAGCTGCCCGTGTTCAAGTGCGCGCCACAGACCGCTCAGCCAAGTGAGGCGATCGTGCTGCGGTTCACCACAGCGGCCGGGATCCGGGAGATCTGGGTGGAGTACACCGGCTGCAACACTCCGGGCTTCTTCACCGGCTCACACACCTACGGTCTGTTCGCGGCGCCGCTGAAGCTGTTCATGACCGGTCCGGTCCGGCCGGCCGGCAGCACCTACCTGGATGCCCTGACGGGCTGGTGATGCGATATCCGTTCGCCTGCTGACGGGTCCGCCGGTCAGACTGGGGGAATGGGTCACGTAGAGGTCGCCGGTATCGGGTTCGAGCTACCGGACGGGCGGGTGCTGCTGGACGACGTCACGTTCCGGGTGGGGGACGGTGCGAAGGTCGCACTGGTCGGGGCGAACGGTTCGGGCAAGACCACGCTGACCAAGATCATCGCGGGCGACCTGAAGGCGCACAGCGGCAGTGTCGCGCGCTCCGGGGGTCTCGGAGTGATGCGCCAGTTCGTCGGCTCGGTCCGCGACTCGTCGACCGTGCGGGATCTCCTGCTCGGTGTAGCGCCGGAGGCGATCCAGCAGGCGGCCGAGACGCTGGAGAAGGCCGAGCTGGTGATGATGGAAGACGAGAGCGAGAAGAGCCAGCTCAAGTACGCGCAGGCGATCTCCGACTGGGGCGAGGTCGGCGGGTACGACGCAGAGGTGCTCTGGGACGTCTGCACGATGTCTGCGCTCGGCGTGCCGTTCGAGAACTGCCGCTGGCGTGAGGTGAAGACGCTGTCCGGTGGTGAGCAGAAGCGCCTGGTGCTCGAGGCCCTACTGCGCGGGCCGGACCAGGTGCTGATGCTGGACGAGCCGGACAACTACCTCGACGTACCGGCGAAGCGGTGGCTTGAAGAGCAACTGCGCACCAGCGACAAGACGGTGCTGTACATCAGCCACGACCGTGAGCTGCTGGCCAACACTGCGACCCGGATCATCACTGTCGAGCTCGGTGCGGCCGGCAACACCGCGTGGACGCACGGCGGTGGCTTCCGCACGTACCACGAGGCCCGGCAGCACCGCTTCGAGCGGTTCGAGGAGCTGCGCCGGCGCTGGGACGAGGAGCACGCGAAGCTCAAGGCTCTGGTGCAGATGTACAAGGTCAAGGCGGCCTACAACGACGGCCTCGCCTCGCGCTACAAGGCCGCACAGACCCGGCTGCGCAAGTTCGAGGAGGTTGGCCCGCCACAGGAGCTGCCGCGTGAGCAGAAGGTCAGCATGCGGCTGACCGGCGGCCGCACCGGCAAACGGGCAGTGGTGGCCACCGGGCTGGAGCTGACCGGCCTGATGAAGCCCTTCGATCTGGAGGTCTGGTACGGCGAACGAGTCGCCGTACTGGGTTCCAACGGGTCCGGGAAGTCGCACTTCCTCCGGCTGCTCGCCAATGGCGGTACCGACCCGGACATCGAGCACCAGCCGATCGGTGAGGTTCCGATAGCACCGGTCGCTCACAGCGGAGTCGTGAAGCTCGGTGCGCGCGTGCGGCCGGGCTGGTTCGCCCAGACCCACGAGCACCCGGAGTTGGTCGGCAAGACGTTGCTGGAGATCCTGCACCGCGGTGACGAGCACCGTGACGGCATGGGGCGGGAGCTGGCCTCGCGCAAGCTCGACCGCTACGAGCTGGCCCACGCCGCCGAGCAAACCTTCGACAGCCTCTCCGGTGGTCAGCAGGCGCGTTTCCAGATCCTGCTGCTGGAGCTGTCCGGTGCCACCCTGCTGCTGCTCGACGAGCCCACCGACAACCTGGACGTCGAGTCCGCCGAGGCGCTCGAAGAAGGCCTGGACTCCTTCGACGGCACGGTCCTCGCCGTCACCCACGACCGCTGGTTCGCCCGCGGCTTCGACCGCCACCTCGTCTTCGGCGCCGACGGCACCGTCTACGAGTCCAACGAACCAGTCTGGGACGAGGGGCGCGTGCAGCGCGCCCGCTGAGCCGTACAGTTCTCCCACCTGTGCTGGAGGGGGACTCCGATGACACGCGAGATGGCGGCCCGCTGGGCCGGCAGCGTCGTACCCAGCTGGCTCTACCGCTGGCTGCTGCCGGTGGGCTGGGCCGTGGCCATCGTGGTGTCGATGGTTGCCGGTGACGAGGTGCGGTGCTCGGTCGAGGACCCGGCGTACTGCGGGCCGGACCGGACCTTCTCGCTGGTAATGATCGTCTGCCTCGCGTCGGTTGCGCTGCTGTGGTGGCAGCCGATGGTTGCTGTCGCTGCCGGCGTGCTCTTCGTCGCGTTCGAGCTCCGGTTCGACGACCTCGCGGAGGCGAAGCTCGCCTGGACGATCTACGGCGCCCTGTGTGCTGCCTTGCTCTGCTGGATGCTGACGGCCAGCCAGAAGCAGCGGTCACTGGTCAGGCGGGCGCAGCGCCGTCAGGTGCAGGTCCCCGCGGCCGCGCCGGTCGGCGTCACCGCTCGCCTCCTCGTTGCAGGTGCACTTGTGCTGGTAGGGGTCGCTGCGCTGCTGCTGATGCGCTGGCAGGACGGGCAGGAGGCGGAGCACCTGCAGCGCGCTGTGGAGCAGACAGCCGTCGTGAAGGCGTATGGCGAAGAAGACGACGTCATCCTGGAGCTGCCGGACGGCCGCACCCACACCGTCACCATGTACGACGACTACGAGATCGGTGCGCAGATCCCTGTCCTCGTGGACCCCGCAGACGGCGACTGGGTCAGACCGGTCGCGGAACCCGCCGACTACACCCACTGGATCACGGTGGCCGGCGGAGCCTGGGTTCTGGCCGGTCTGTTCGCGCTGCGGGACGCCCGGCTCCGGCGGTCTCGGCCGCGGCGGGCCTGGCTGGCGCAGGGGCTGCCGGTGCGGATCGAGCCGGACGCGTCGTCGGGGTTCGCGGTGTACTCCGCGGACGGCGCCGTACTGCTGGGATTCGTCCAGCTCGAGGCGGATGACGATGACACGGACCTCGAGCTGCTGGAGGCTTTCGACGCGCTCGACGAAGAGAACGAGGCGATACCGCCGAAGTACCGGCGTGAGCTCTTGGCGAGGCTGCAGCAGTACCGCGGTGAGGCGTTGCTGGTGGGCGATCTGGCCGAGCGGGCTTGGCCGACGGTTCTGCTCGGTGAGCACGTCTTCCGCGCAACCCGGCCGTTCCGAACCCCGCGGCAGCTGCCGTGGTGGCGCGAGTCGACGGACGGGGTGGACGGCCCGCCGAACGCGCAGGACCTGCCGCCCGAGCCCGAGATCGAGCCGGCTGCCGACCTGCCCGTGCTGCCGTGGGAGGCGCCGCTGGAACCGCGCTACTGGTGGGCGCGGCCCGCGCTCGCCGCACTGTTGGTCGGGCTGCCGGTCGCGGCCGCGGTGTTCGCCACCTGGGACGACTGGATCGTCGCGATCGGAATCGTGGCCTTCGGCACCGAACTGGTCCACCTCGCGAGCGTCCAGGTGTTCTTCCGGGTGACTGCCACCGCAACGCAGCTGCAGGTCCGCAACGGTTGGTTCGAGCAGCTCCTGCCGTGGACCTCCGTCACCGCCGTCGAGGTCGACGAGAACTGGCTGAATGTCGACACGGATGACGAATTGCACGTACTCAGGGGAGTGGCGACCGATCAGGTGGAACGGGTCGCCTCCGTGTTCGAGGCGCTCCGGTTGCGGGCCGCTGCGACGGGTGAGAAGAAGGTACGGCGGCGCCCGGCGCCGGCGCTGTGGCTGGAGATCGGGTTCCTGGTCGTCGGTGCGTTGATTCTCGCGGTGGTCCGGTTCGCCTAGCTCCAGCCGTCGCGGTATGCGGTCCAGTGGTCGTCTGTGGCGGTGAAATCGACGTACATGGCCAAGCCGAAGTTTTGGCGGGTTGAGTCGCCCAGGCCGAGGCGGGCGCCGCGGACTGCGGCAGCGACGGTTTCTGCGTGGCCCCAGTGGGACGGGTTGCTTTCCCAGTACGCCGGGAGACCCATGAGGAGGTCGGTGCCGGGTGGGGTGACCTCCAGGGCCAGCTTGGTCTGCTTGGCGACATAGCCGCCGTACAGGGACTCCAGCGGCATGGCTGTGTCGTAGGACATCACTGCGATCTGGTTGACGCGCTCAGCGACCTGGCGGAAGTAGTCCTGGGACCACCACTTGTCGACCGGGATCCGGTGCAGTTGCCAGAGCGGATCGATCTGGTGCGCCGCTACGGACAGCGGTGCGCCTAGTGCGCGCGTCTCGTCCAGTACGGCGAGGAAGCCGCGTGACCCGGACCGCACTGGCTCGAAGTCGTAGTGGATGCCCTGAAACCCTTGCTCCAGCACGGCTTTCGCCGAGGCCACCACCTGTGACCGGACTGCGGCGTCGTCGAGATCCATGCCAGGGTTCTTGCCCGGCTGTACGACGTCGCCCAGCCACGCCTGCACCCGGACGTCGGGCGCCGCTGCCCGCATCGCGGTCGTGAACCAGCGCGCGCGTGGTGACACCTTGGCCAGGTCCAGCGTGCCGTCGTGTTCCAGCGGACCGGTGTGCACGTACAGCTCCCGGATGCCGGTGCCCTGCAGTCGCTTGGCGAGCGCGGTGACGTCAGCCGCGGTCTTACGGCCGTCGACCCAGGCATGGCCGAGCCAGAACGCGTCATGGTTCCGCGTGCGGGCCGACGACTCCCCGTCGTACTGGATGCGCAGTGAGAGCGCGAAGGCGCCGAGTGGTACCGGGATCAGCAGTGTGAGGACCAGGAGAACCAGCAGGACGACCCTGCGCCGGCGTCTCACGCAGCCGGGCGCAGACCGGCGTACACGAGGCCGAGCATCCGGTTCCGGACCTCTGGGTCGACGTTGCGTGTAGTGGCACCCCGGGAGGCGCCGATCAGCAGTGCGTAGACCTCCGGCAGGCCGGCATCACCCCGTACGGCGCCTGTGCGCTGCGCCTCGGACAGCAGGGAACCGAAGGCCTCCCGCAGCCCGGCGGCCGCCTTCCGGGCGTCCTCACCAGCCGCGATCCCGGCCGACGTCAGCGCGTCACCGATCGCGAGCTTGGCCGAGGACTCCACCACCACCTGGCTGAAGAACGTGTAGAACGCCCGCCCCGCGTTCTCCCCGGCGGCCAGCGTCAGCGCCTGGTTCCGCAACCGCTCCAGCCGCTGGGTGAGCACAGCCTCCAGCAGGTCGGTCTTGGTCGGGAAGTGCCGGAAAACGGTCGCGATACCGACCCCCGCCAGCTTGGCGACCGCATCCGTCGAAGCGTGTGGCGACTGTCCGAACACCTCGTCCGCCGCCGTCAGAATTCGCGCCCGATTGTCCCGCGCATCAGCTCGCACCCCAGACCCCTCTCCTCGTGGCAACCCCCGTGCCTCCCTAAGAGAGACGTCCCAGCGGACCCATTTGGTTGTAAGCGAAGTGAACTCTCCGTATTTAGACTCCCCAGATGACACCTGAAGAGGTCTTCCGGCGGCTGGTCGACAGCGTCGCCGCCGGCCGGTACGCCGGACTCGCCGAGCTGTACGCCGAACAGACCGACGTACGGCATCCGATGCATCCGGAGCGCCCGGAGCCGTTGCGGTCCCGGGACGAGCTGCGGGCGCACTTCGGTGGCGGTGAGGACGCACAGGAGGACCCGGTGGTGCGCTTCGAGGCGGTGGACGTCGTGGTGCACCGGACCGAGGACCCTGAGGTGATCGTGGGGGAGTTCGCGTACCTCGGGACGGTGGCGGGTTCCGACGAGTCGTTCCGCGTGCCGTGTGTGTTCGTGCTGCGGGTGCGCGACGGGGAGATCGTGGAGTCGCGGGACTACGTCGACCACGCCGCGATGGCGAAGGCACGGGAGCGGATCGGCGAGATCACGCGGGAACCGGAGGGGTCCGGGGCTGCGTCGTAGGTCCAGAAGCGCAGAAACGGCCCTGGTCCCTGGCAAATAAGCCGGACCGGGGCCGTTCCCAATACTCCTAGATCAGCGGTCGCCCATCGGGACGTAGCTGACGCCGCGGGCACCCGTGTAGATCTGCTTCGGGCGGGCGATCTTCTGGTCGGTGTCGCCGAGCGACTCCGACCACTGGGCCAGCCAGCCCGAGGTGCGCGGGATGGCGAACAGCACCGTGAACATCTCCGGCGGGAACTGCAGGGCCTCGTAGATCAGGCCCGAGTAGAAGTCGACGTTCGGGTAGAGCTTGCGGGAGACGAAGTACTCGTCCTCGAGCGCGATCTTCTCCAGCTCGACGGCGATCTTCAGCAGCGGGTTGATCCCCGTCACCTCGAACACGTCGTCGGCGGCCTTCTTGATGATCTTGGCCCGCGGGTCGTAGTTCTTGTAGACCCGGTGGCCGAAGCCCATCAGCCGCTCTTCGCCGTTCTTCACGCCCTCGATGAACGACGGCACGTTGTCGACCGAGCCGATCCGGCGGAGCATCTTCAGCACCGCCTCGTTGGCGCCACCGTGCAGCGGGCCGTAGAGGGCGGCGATGCCACCGGTCACCGCGGAGTACGGGTCGACCTGGGTGGAGCCGATCGCGCGGACCGCGTTGGTGGACGCGTTCTGCTCGTGGTCGGCGTGCAGGATGAACAGGATCTCCAGTGCGCGCACCAGCCGGTCGTCGGCGGCGTACTTGGGCTCGCTCATCTTGAACAGCATCGACAGGAAGTTCGCCGCGTAGCTGAGCTCGTTGTCCGGGTAGACGTACGGCTTGCCCTGCGCGTGCCGGAACGAGAAGGCGCCCAGCGTCGGCATCTTCGCGATCAGGCGGCGGATCTGGAGTGCGCGGGACTCCTCGTCGAAGATCTCCCGCGACTCCGGGTAGAACGTGGACAGGGCGCCGACCGAGGCCAGCAGCATGCCCATCGGGTGCGCGTCGTACCGGAAGCCCTGCATGAAGGTCTTCAGGTTCTCGTGCACGAAGGTGTGATATGTCACGTCATGCACCCAGGCTTCGTACTCCGCCTTGTTCGGCAGCGCGCCGTTCACCAGCAGGTACGCGACCTCGAGGTAGTTCGACTGCTCGGCGAGCTGCTCGATCGGGTACCCGCGGTATTCCAGGATGCCCTTGTCACCGTCGATGAAGGTCACCGAGGACCGGGTCGAGGCGGTGTTGACGAAGCCGGGGTCGTAGGTGGCGAGGCCACCGTCTCCGTCGGATGCACTGATCTGCTTGAGATCTGCGGCACGGATGGTGCCATCGGTGATGGCAAGGTCGTAGTCCTTGCCGGTCCGGTTGTCCCGGACGGTGAGCGACTGTTCGGTCACGATGCCCTCTTCGGAAGCTGGCGTCATCGCCCGGGTGAGTGAGGGTGTATATCAGCCGGCGGGACGCGATTCGGACTGCAATCTTCACCGCTAAACTAGTGCGGTCCGCAGCTCGTTCCAAGCCGGGGTGCCCGACCCGTTCGGTCTCACTTTGACCCCGGGTGGCGTACGCCGGTATTCTGGGCTGCTGTTGTGCGTTTCAGGTCCCGAAGAGGTTCAATCCCGCCGGCGGACCGCTCGCCGACGTACTTGTTTTGTCAACCTCTGAGAAACGAAGGTCAACGACCGTGCGCACGTACAGCCCGAAGCCTGCGGACGTCACTCGCGAGTGGCACGTGATCGACGCTACCGATGTGACGCTCGGTCGGCTCGCCGTTCAGATCGCCACTCTTCTGCGCGGCAAGCACAAGCCGACGTTCGCTCCGCACGTCGACGGCGGCGACTTCGTCGTCGTCATCAACGCCTCCAAGGTCGCCCTGTCCGGCACCAAGCGCACGGACAAGCTGGCCTACCGCCACTCGGGTCACCCGGGTGGTCTGACGGCCACGCCGATCGGCGAGATCCTCGACAAGGATCCCCGCAAGGCCGTCGAGAAGGCTGTCTGGGGGATGCTCCCGAAGAACCGTCTCAGCCGGAAGCTGCTCACCAAGCTGAAGGTCTACGCCGGTCCGGAGCACCCGCACACCGCCCAGCAGCCGAAGCCGTTCGAGATCACCCAGATCGCCCAGTAAGCGATCGACGAGCCAGGTAAACGAGGATTTTCAGCGTGAGCGACATCACCACCGAGACTGCAGAGTTCGACCCCGAGGTTCCCATCGACAACGAGGGCCCGGTCGCCTACACCTCCGAGACGAACCCGAGTCCGGAGCAGCGTGCCGAGACGGGTCGCGTCGCGGTGATCAACCCGGCCGGCGCCACCGGCCGCCGCAAGGAGGCCGTCGCCCGCGTCCGCCTCGTGCCCGGCACCGGCAGCATCACCGTCAACGGCAAGCCGATCGACGTCTACTTCCCGAACAAGGTTCACCAGCAGCACGTGAACGAGCCGTTCGTCGTCGCGGGCCTCGAGGGCTCGTACGACGTCATCGCCCGGATCAACGGCGGTGGCATCACCGGCCAGGCCGGTGCGCTGCAGCTCGGGATCGCCCGCTGCCTGAACGCCGCCGACGAGGAAGCGAACCGTCCTGGCCTCAAGAAGGCCGGTCTGCTGAGCCGCGACGCGCGCATCAAGGAGCGGAAGAAGGCCGGTCTCAAGAAGGCCCGCAAGGCTCCTCAGTACAGCAAGCGCTGATCACCTGATGGGGCGTTTGTTCGGTACGGACGGAGTCCGTGGCCTGGCAAACGTGGACCTGACCGCAGAGCTGGCGCTCGACCTTTCGGTCGCGGCAGCTCATGTACTCGGCGAGGCCGGTGCCTTCGAAGGGCACCGGCCACGCGCCGTTGTGGGGCGGGATCCACGCGCCAGTGGAGAGTTCCTGGAAGCCGCTGTGGTGGCCGGACTGGCCAGCGCCGGCGTCGACGTGTTCCGGCTCGGCGTGCTGCCGACCCCGGCCGTCGCCTATCTGACCGGTGCGACCGGTGCCGATCTCGGCGTGATGCTGTCCGCGAGCCACAACGCGATGCCGGACAACGGCATCAAGTTCCTGGCCCGTGGCGGGATCAAACTCGACGACAAGATCGAGGACGCCATCGAGGTCCGGATGAACGAGGACTGGCAGCGCCCGACCGGCGCGGCCGTCGGTCGCGTTCTCGACGACGGGCAGGGTTTCGAGACGTATGTCTCGCACCTGGTCCGCTCGGCGCCGAACCGGTTCGACGGGGTCAAGGTCGTCATCGACTGCGCGAACGGCGCCGCCTTCGGGACGGCTCCGGAGGCGCTGCGCCGGCTCGGCGCCGAGGTGATCACCTACGCCGCCGCTCCGGACGGCCTGAACATCAACCTGAACTGCGGATCCACCCACCTGGAGGGTCTGCAGCGTGAGGTGATCGGGCACCGCGCCGACCTGGGCATCGCCCTGGACGGCGACGCCGACCGCTGCCTGGCGGTCGACGCCAACGGTGAACTGGTGGACGGTGACCAGATCCTCGCGATCCTGGCGCTGTCGATGCGCGACAGCGGCCGGTTGTCCAACGACACCGTGGTCGCGACCGTGATGAGCAACCTCGGTTTCGTCCAGGCGATGGTCCGGGAGCGGATCGCGGTCGAGCAGACCAAGGTCGGCGACCGGTACGTGCTGGAGGCGATGAAGGCCGGCGGGCACAAGCTCGGCGGTGAGCAGTCCGGGCACGTGATCCTGTCCGACCACGCCACCACCGGTGACGGCACGCTGACCGCGGTCATGCTGCTGGCCAGGATCGCCCAGACCGGGAAGACGCTGGCCGATCTGGCCGGCGTGATGACCCGGCTGCCGCAGGTCCTCGTCAACGTCAAGAACGTGGACAAGGACCGCGCCGGCACCGATGCCGCCGTACAGGCTGCTGTCGCCGAGGCGACCAAGCGGCTCGGCGACACCGGCCGGGTGCTCCTGCGCCCGTCGGGCACGGAGCCGTTGGTCCGGGTGATGGTCGAGGCCGAGTCCTCCGACACGGCCGACGAGATCGCCCACTCCCTCGCCGACGTGGTCGCGGCTTCACTCAAGCTCTGAAGAAGTAGCTAAGGCCCGGAACACTTCTCGTGTTCCGGGCCCTCTGCTGTCTCAGGTGACGGAGATGTCGACTGAGGGGCGGAGCTCGGCGGCTACGGCGAGGGCTTCGTGGACGGGGTTGTGGAGGAAGGACTCGATGGCCTTCGGGTCAGCCGGGTTGGCGAGGGCGGGCAGGGCTAGCTGTTCGTAGGCCGCCTGGAAGCGGGGGCCCCAGCGCCGGGTGCCGAGGCGGGCGGTGCGGGAGCAGTTGTCGACCATGTAGGCGACGTCGCGGGCGTGCATGTAGGGGAGCAGTGAGTCGACGGCCTCGATGATCGACTCGTTCACGATCTCCGACCAGACATGACCGCGGGCCGCGAATTCGTCCACCTGGGCTGTCATCGTGGCAACGAAGAGCCCGGCGGTGACGGGGTCGATGGTTGTCGTCGCGCCTCGGCGGGCGTGCACCTCGGCGCTGTGCGACCACATCTCGCTGCCCGCGATCGCGGTCATCGGCCGGGTGGCCAGGCGGCTCTCGGCCAGGATGACGCTGCGGAGTTCGGTGCCCTCGGCAACTTCATCGTAGATCTCGGCGACCAGATCGCGAGCAGGCTGGTAGGTCGCGCTGTAGGCACGATCGAACAGATCCTGGTCCGCACCGGACAAAGCAGCCCGTACGGCGGGTAGTCCGGCGGCCGAGATCGTCCGTGCGATCGGCCCGGTCACCGCCTCGGTGGACCGCTCGTACGCCGTGATCGGGTCGGCCCCTTCGAGCCGGAAGTACCGGTAGAGCGCCTCGACCAGGCCGTGGACCGCGCCGAGCAGGATCGCCCGTTCACCGACGATGTCCGAGCGGTACTCGGACGACAACGTGGTGGCGAACGTGTACGGCGACCCGAGGGCGACCGACCACGCCAGTGCCCGGTCGGTCGCATGCCCGTCCGGGTCGGCGTGGACCGCGATACTCGCGTTGATCCCGGCACCGTTGACCGTCGCGCCCTGCTGGTAGAGACGCCGTACCGAATCGCCCATGCCCTTCGGACAGACAGCGATCACCGGGTGGCCGGGCGGGAAGTCCTGGCCGGTGGCCTGCAGGTGGCCGAGCAGGAAGCCGTGCGACAGGCCGATCGTGGCGCCGGGTTTCAACGCTTGGAAGATCGTCTCGTGCTGGGCGGCCAGGGCGGCGTCGGCGATCAGCAGGATCACCAGGTCCGAGGCGGCCGCGACGCTCAGCAGTTCGCCGAGTGTCCCGTCCTCCTCGGTGAACCCGTTGGCGCGGGCGTCGTCAGCCGAGGTCGAGCCGGCGCGGAGGCCGACCGAGACCGTGATGCCGGTCCCGGCGAGCGAGTCGCGGAGGTTGAGGGCCTGGGCGCGGCCCTGCGGGCCCCAGCCGAGGACGCCGATCCGCTGGATGCCGTGGAAGGCCGCGGGGAGCAGCGGGAACAGGTCGCGGCCGCCGCGGAGGATCGTCTCGGATCCCCCGGGCACCGTCATGGTCTCGGTCGTGAAGACCGTCGAGTCGATGGTGGTCATGCCTTTCAGTCAAAACCGAAGCTACTCTTGCAGCAAGCGCAAGATCTGCACCGCGGCGTTTCAAAAGGTGAAACATGGATCATCGCGAGCTCGAACTATTCCTGCACCTGGCCCGGACGCTCAACTACGGCCGCACCAGCTTGGAGTGTCACGTCAGTGCCGCCACGCTCACCCGGACCATCCAGCGCCTGGAGCTGCGCACCGGGAGCAGGCTGTTCGACCGCGGTCCGCGCGGAGTGGTGCTCACGGCCGACGGTCGCCGATTCACGTCGTACGCGGAGCAGGTGCTGGGGCTGTGGAGCGACTACCGCGCGGGGACCGACGTACCGGCGGACCTGACCGGTGAGCTGCGCATCTTCGCGACTGTCACTGCCTGCGAGGCGCTGCTGCCGGACCTGCTGGCGCCACTGCACGCTGCGCACCCGCAGATCCGGCTGGACATCCGCACCGGTGACGCTGCGATGGCACTGGCTCGTTTGGACGAGGGCGAGGTCGACGCTGCCGTGGCTGGCATCCCACCGCGCCTCCCGGGCACCCTGGTCAGCCGCACCATCGCCACCACGGACCTGATCCTGGTCAGTGCGCCCGGAGTGCCGTCAGACGGCCCGTACGTCGTTCCGGCGCGCGGACTGGTGCGTGAGGCAGCGTTCCGGTGGTTCCGGGCCAGGGGGTTGCGGCCGTCGATTGCAGCGGAGCCGGACGGCCATGAGGCGCTACTGGCCCTGGTCGACCTCGGGATCGGGATCGGCATCGTCCCGCGACTGGTTCTCGACACATCGACCTTCTCCGGCCGACTGGTCGAGCGCCGCGTCCATCCGCCGCTCGACCCACTTCCGATCGGACTGTGCGTCCGCCGTACCGACCTGCACCGCCCGCTCGTCACCGCGCTATGGAACGCACCAGCTCGTTGAACTTCACCGGCTCCTCGTGCGGGATCAGATGCCCCGACTCCTCGAACCAGTGCAGCTCCTTGCTCGGCGCCGACAACAGGTCGAACCACTCGACCGCCAGCTCGGACGGAGTGGTCTGGTCGTGCCGCCCAAGGATCAGATGCACCGGTACGTCGATGGTGTGTGCGGTCCGGCTGAGATCGGCAGCCATCAGCTCTGGCAGCAGGTGCTCCCAGCAGAACTCCTGAGCCGTTGCCAGCGCTCTGCCGAAGTACTCGTCCCGCAGCTCGGCCGGGACACCGTTGATCAACGCACCCAGGTCCCGGTACGTCGTACCGCCGTACTCCGCGAGTAGTCCGCGCTGCACGACCAGGTCGAGGTAGCGGAAGCTGCCCGAGTACCGCGACTCGATCTCGCGCAGGATCCGCAACGCCCCGGTGTCTCCGGCTTCCGTTGCCTTGCGCAACGTAAACGCACAGGACGCCTGCTCGTTCCGGATCCCTGCGACGAGCGGAGCGACGCCGATGAAGCTGTGCAGCCGGTCGGGGTGCTTCGCGGCGACCGATGCGCCGATGTGGCCGCCCCACGAGTGCCCGAGCAGGTGGACCTTCTTCTGCTCGTAGCGGCTGGTCAGCCAGTTGATCAGCTCGACGGCGTCGGCGACGTACTGGGCCATGGTCATCGACGCCGGCGGAGTGTCTGGTGTGTACGTCCGCCCGGCGCCACGCTGGTCCCAGTGCACGACGTGGAAGTCCTTCTCGAGCTCCGCGTTGTAGGTGGTGAACAGCGGCATGCTGGCGAACCCTGGGCCACCGTGGAGGATCAGCAGCAGCGGGTTCTCGGTGGAACCCCGGACAACGACGTGCTGCGGCAGTCCGCCGAGCGTCAGCTTCATCGCGGGTTGTTCGCGTGGGTGAGGGTCTCCCAGGCCAGGAAGCGCCCGAGACCGGCCGGGCGCTTCTGCTGCACCCAGGTCGTGGTCTGGGGCAGGTCGTAGCCGAGCCGCTGGTGCAGCGCGTTGTAGCCGACTTCCAGGTTCGCTCCCAGACCGATGACGGGCTCTCCGCCGCACAGCCACGAGGGCTTCGGGGCGCCCAATTGCAGGCGGGAGTGGAACTCCATCGCGAAGCGCAGCCGATCCTTGGCCGCGCCGAACAGCGCCAGGCCTTGATGGCGGGCCGTCTCCGCGACGTGGGACATGGCCGCGAGCCCCCAGCCGACGTGCCCGAAGTCGCGGCAGGTTTCCTGGGTCAGGCCGTTCACGAACGTGGTCTGGTCGTGCCAGTACTTGATGAGCTCGGCTTTGGTGTTGTGGTCGCTGTTCGGTGGCGCCTTGGGCAGCGCGCCGTCCGACTCGAGGTAGATGTAGGCGGGCACCCTGCCGCGCCAGGTCGTGACCGCCTGGTCGAACGAGGCGCGGTCGTCGAGGTGCACGGCGATGCCGATGGCGGCATCGGTCATGATCAGTTCCCAGTTGCCCTGGTGGTTGGGCGCTCCGGCGATCACGGTCGGCAGGTACACGGTGCGCAGCTTGTCGGCGAACCGCGGGGCCTGGGCCCAGTCGGTGTAGGTGTGCTTGATGAGTTCGGCGGCGCGGGAGAAGTTGGCCCCGGCAAAGCCGGTCTGCAGCGGCGCGTTGCTCCCGGTGTGCTTGGTGATCACGGCTGACCAGGCGTCCATGATCTCGATCGCCTTCTCGGCGTAGCGGGAGTCCTTGGTGAGGTACCACCGCAGAGCGTGTGTGTACGCCGCATTGGCGTCCTCGCGCTCGTCCGAGCAGCCGTGGTCGGGGTTGCTGTACTCGCCGCATTCCACGACGGCGCGCGGCATGGCCGTGTAGGACAGCGACGCAGAGGGACTCTTTTGCAGCGCTTCCCACGCAGACTTCCACGGTTCCTTGCCGAGGTTGGCGGTGACGAAGTCGAGCTGAGCGCGGCTGACCAGCACACCGGGGTGCTCGAACGTGGCCGCCTGCGCAGGCTGCTGGGCAGACAAGGAGGCGGCCACGAGGAGGGTGGCGGCGAGAAGGCGAGCGAGTTTTCTTACGGGCACGGACGACTATTCAGTCAGCCGTTTACGTGGCTGTCAACGTTCTCGATCCCGGCGGCGTAGTGCGGTCAGGGTCAGTAGGACGAGGCCGGCCAGACAGAGCCACGTGAACACATCCCCGATCCTGGTGTAGAGCGTCCGGAGACCGTGGGTCGGTACCGAGACCACCATGGTCTGCTGCTCGGCGGTGAAGTAGTCCACGCTCCCGACCGAGCGGCCGAGTGGGTCGAACGCACCGGCCTGGCCGCGGCTGTCCGCGCGGATCAGCGAGTAGCCGTTCTCGACCGCGCGCAGGGCCGCCTTCTCGGTGTGCGTCCGGCCGAACTCCTGCCAGTCGTTGGACGGCACCAGCATCAGGTCCACGTTCGGCTGTTGCCGCATCAGGCTGGGGAAGTCGGCGTCGAAGCAGATCACGTTGGCGATCCGTCCGACCGGACTGTCGACCACCGGGACCTTGCCGTCGCCCGGCTCGATCATGTCCATCCCCGGCACCGGCTTGCTCTTGTCGTAGGTCCACAGTGCCTTGCCGCGTGGGTCGATGAGCACCGCCTGGTTGCGTGCGTAGTACGGCGCCTTCTGCGTGAGCACCAGCAGTCCGGCGTTGATGTAGATGCCGGTCTGGCGCGCTACGGCGGCGATCTGCAGGAGTAGTGCGTCCCGGTCGGCCTCTCGGACCAGGGTGCCGGCCTCGGGCCAGACCACGATCTGCGCGCCGGCGGCAGCCTCACGTTCGGTCGACTTCAGCAGGTCGTTGCTGACGAGCGCCAGCGCCGGCCGGACCACGGCAGGGTCGCCGGCGGTCAGTCGCTCCAGATCGTCGTACTGCGTCAGCAGTCCGTTCGATCGGTCGTCGACCGCCTTGGCCGGGCTGACAGTCGCCACCCGGACGGTTTGAGCATCAGGAGCAAAGAAGGCGATCCGGACGGTGCCGCCGACCAGTACCAGCGCCAGTACGGCGGCGTGCACGGTCGTGGCCAACCGGATGTCCGGCCAGTGCAGTCGCCGTTCCCAGATGTGCAGAACAGTTGTGGAGAACCACGCCAGGATGAAGGTGATGCCATAGGTGCCGGTGATCGATGCCAGCTGGATCAGCGGCAGGTTGGCGTGCTGTGTGGTCCCCAGAGAGCTCAGCGCGACACCCATCGGGCTGAGCGCACCCAGCACGTACTCCGCTCCGACCATGGCGGTCGGAAAGACCAGTGCGCCGACCAAACCGGGCAGCCGTGCGATCAGCAGCCGGTCCAGCAGATACGGCACGGCCAGCAACGTGCTGTAGACCAGGATGAGCGCAAACATCGGTGTGAAGACCTCAATGCCGGACTCGGCGAGGTAGAAGGCCCCACCGAGCACGTAGGCCACCCAGATACCGACGGCGCCGCTCAGGACTCGAGTACTCCGGGTGAAGCGGAGCAGGAAGATTGCGAAGACCCAGGCGGCCAAGGGCATCCCCCAGCGGCCGTGATACGCCAGCAGCGAGCCGGCGGTGCCGACCAGGAGCCAAGGCCAAGATTTGCTTTTGAGCAGCATGAACTGCTGTCCTTTCGATGATTCGTGCGCGGTGAAACACGCCCTCGGGCGTGGTGTGCGAATCCGTGGCCGCCGAGTTGCCTCTCGGCGGCCACAGCCTTTCTCAGTCGGACGGCACCTCCGGGAACGCCAGGAAGTAGGCCCGGACCGAGCGTGCGTCCGGGGCGTTGGTGCTGTCCGCGTACTTCATGAGCAGCGCGATGTACTCCTCGAAGAACTCCTCCAGTTGGCCGAGCGTGACGTTGACAGTGCCCCGGGAGAACGGCAGGGCGTCGGCCCACGGGCCGAGCTCGTCCCGCCGTCGCAGGAACCGGTGTAGCGCCTCCTCGTCCTCAGCCAGCGCCAGGTTGTTGAACTCCTGGAACACGGCCCGCATCGCCTCGCCCTGCTCGCTGTGCCGCGGGAACCGCAGATCCTGAACACTGCCCCGCCACCACCGCTCCCGGCCGTTGCCTCGGCCCGGAACCTCCTCGACGAAGCCATGCTCAGCCAGCACCCGAAGGTTGTAGCTGGTGTTACCCGTCGTCACACCGAGCTTGTGGGCCAACGTGGTGGACGTGACCTCACCACCCCGCTGCAGCTCGCTGAGGATCCGCTGACGAATCGGGTGCGCCAACACCTTCATCGCCCGCAGATCCGCGGTCCGAGGTTCATCCATAACCACACGATAATCCGTGCACGAAAACTCATGCAATCAGGGACAACCCTGGTTCCTGCCGCTCAATCGACGCTCGGCCTGGATACGGGCGGGCGTCCTGCGGACAGCTGCCGGGGGCGTGGACACCGCGTGGTGGGTCTGAACAGGAAATGACCTGTGCACGCCCACCAGTTCCTGTTCAAGCCCCCAGTTGGTGACTGCAGTACACCCGGCTCACCTGCACGGGGCGCAGCAGAGCGCCGTACCGGCAACGTCCGAAGGACGCACGCGCGCCTGGTGTTCGGATTTTCGGACGTTGTGACCGGGATGACGGCTGTCTCTTATACACAACTGACGCTGCCGACGAATAGCCTTGTGTAGATCTCGGAGG